>CAYNSG010000227.1:0-2524 GCA_964399885.1 uncultured Bacteroides sp. | reverse complement strand
ATCAAAAGCTCAACGCCTATCTTAAAGGCATCGGCGCGGCTGCCGGCGAACCTCGGCTGACAATGCACATGGGGCGGCACACATTCGCCACGTGGGCACTCTCGCAAGGCGTACCGATAGAAGTGGTGAGCAAGATGCTTGCCCATAAAGACATCGCTACGACGCAAATCTACGCCAAAATCTTGCAGCGCGAAGTCGACGCGGGGTTTGACATGCTGGCGGGGAAGCTATAGCGCACGCGAAAGCCCTACAACCTCATAGAGGTGGCGCACACCGGCGGTTATCCTGATATCGGGATAGCTGCCGTTTTTGTTATCGCTCCGACATATCAACGCAGACCGCCCGCGAGTGACGCGCTTAACCACCGCGCCGTCATCGGTATCTACGACATAGATTTTCGACGCTGATAGCGGCTCGTCGAATCCTATCTCATGGCAGGCAATAACGTCGCCGTCTTCGAGCGTGGGGTACATAGAATCGCCCTTGACGGTGACTGTCATATCGTACTTCCCCCATTGCGGGTTGACAGGGCGCGGCTCGGCATCTGTCGGCAATACTGTCGAGATAGCCACGCCCGTGAACCCCGCCGACACCTCGGCAACGTCGCGGGGAATGTGCGGGCGCGTAGCCTCGGCGTCGGCTACTGCCATTTGCCCGCGTCCGGTCAATAGCCATTCCTTATTGATATAGTCCGCGTATGCGTCGGCGAAGCGTTTGAGAAACCCCGACGTGAAGCGTTTGGGGTCACCGCTGATAGCCTTCGAGACGTGCGGCTGCAACATCCCCATTACGCGTGCAATCTCGCCTTGAGTTTTCGCAATTCCCTTAAATCTAAGATATTCAACGGATTCGACGAATCGACCGTGGGCAACTTTTTGCTCATCCATGTGTACAAAGGTTAAAGTTTCGTTTTGGTGGTATATTTTATGTCATTTTATTTGGTGGAATAAATTATGCCATGTAATTTTGCATCACAAATGTTAGCGCAAATATAACAAATGTTATTCAGCCGCCGACAAAAATAAGTCAAAAAATAACAATGCTCGGTTCTATAACTCACGCATCCGCAAGCGACAACCTCCTATATTTGCTCAGGTCACTCGAAGAGGGTGACATTCTGAGGGTTCCGTACTCAGTGCGCCACCCGGCCACCATACAAGCAGCGGCGTACCGCATAGCCGCGATGCTCGACATTAAATTCTCCGTTCGCAAACTGCCGACACTCAGAGTAACCGACATAATCCGCGTTTGACATGGACTATCAAAAAGCAATCTACAACCAACTGTGTGAGCTGACGAAAGCTGTCAAGGCACTCACCGAGGCGAATATCGCGCCCGACCGCTTTCTCAGCGTCACAGAGTTGGCAAAAAAATTCGACCTCAGCCGCGCTGCTATCTACAAGAGTTTTCCCCTCCGAGTGGTCAACGGCAAGCGCGGGATGCTGGAACGCGAGGCTATCGCCTATCGAAATGGAACTTTAAAATATTAACCCATGAAACATTCAGACAAACTCACCACGGGCGAAGAATCAGCCCTGACACTTTGGGCGGTACTGTTTTTCTCCGCCAACCTCATCGGCTTTGAAGAGCACTGCCCCGGCTGGCTGCACATCACGCTCTTCGCCGTGCTCGGATTTGCTACAATAGCAATCGTATTCAGCGGCACACTCGAAATCATTATAACCAAATTAAAACGCCAATATCGCGCAGAACACCCCGAAAAACAATATCGCCATGACTGAGATAGCACAGAGGATACTCGACGACTACAGCCTGACTACGGCTGAGAAACTGAGAAAAATGGCTAACGAAGTGGACTCCCTCGACGCTACGTTAAAAGCGGCGGGAATCTTCCTTAATCAGAAAGCCGCCTTCATCGAAGCGGCGAGAAAGGTGATGACCGACGAACAATGGCAGCAAGCGTGCGCCATAGTCGAGAAAGCCGAAGAGTAACGCATCAGGGCGCGAAACTCCTCGGGAAACACCGCCGAGGTGGTGATGTTGGGTAAGGTTGCAGCTATCGTAGCTGACGCGCCCACCACGGCGAAAGCCGAAACGAGACCTTTGACATTGTGGGTAAATCCGCGCTGACGTGGGCGCGGTTGAGATGAAAGCGGCACATCGAGAGCAGAGAGATGCCGCCGAGTAGATAACCCATAAACGGACAAACGCGAAGCCGCTCAGGCGGACGCGCCGTGATTGATTGCGAAAGTTCACGATAATAGGAAGCCGTGAGAGACGTGCCGACGGAGACAGCTAACCTCAATAGCCGTCGGAACGACACGGAATCGCCAACGCTTTGAGGGCTCGACCACCTCCGCAATCACGCTTTTTGCTATGTGTATATAATTGGTATAAGGTGTTTTGTAGTAGATTATTTTTCATGCAAAACAATCCCCCGCTCGGTTTGAGAAAATAGGGCGGTTTTTACACGGCGACGATATGCGGCGAAATGCCCTGCCGCAAGTGATATTCATCGGTGAAAAAGATTGGTTATATCAGGGTTGCAGTGTCGAAGCTGCCG
>CAYNSG010000226.1:0-2531 GCA_964399885.1 uncultured Bacteroides sp. | reverse complement strand
TACAAATGTAGCAATTAATTTTGGATTGGGCGCATTAACCGCCTATACCTAAAGATTAATTTATAGAACATCTGTATAATCAGGAGTCGTTGCAAAAGCACACAGTGAGACAGACAGCGCGACGGCAGCCAAAAATATATTGAATATGTGAGTTCTCATGATTGGATTTATTTCTTAGCGGTCAAAATTACTGAAAATAGTTCAAAAAAGCGTAACTTTGTGGCACAAACAACGAACAATAAAATGGATAAACAACCAATCATAGCTTTTTGCAGCGATCACGCCGGATATGAGCTGAAGGAGATTATCAAGAAACACGTTGAAGCCGCCGGTTACTCTGTGGACGACTTCGGAACCCACAGCACCGAGAGCTGCGACTATCCCGACTTTGCCCACCCCGCGGCCGAAGCCGTTGAGAGCGGAAATGCTCAGCTTGGAATCGCCATGTGCGGCACCGGCAACGGAATCTCGATGACCCTCAACAAGCATCAGGGCATTCGCGCCGCCCTCTGTTGGAGCGTCGAACTGGCGAAACTCGCCCGCGAGCACAACAACGCCAATATCCTCGTGCTGCCCGCACGCTTTATCGACCCGCAGGTGGCGCTTCAGATTGTCGACACGTTTCTCGCCACTCCGTTTGAGGGCGGCCGCCATCAGCGTCGCATCGACAAAATCCCTGTAACAAAAAAGTAAAAATGAGTTCGACCTCAAAATCGTAATACCATAGTTATGAATAGAATATTTCTCATCGCAACAGCCGCTCTGACGGCATTCGCCCTCCAGGCTACCGACAAGGGCGGACTTTCGCAGGAAACCCTCGCGAAAATCAAGGACTCCTACAAGCCGACGGCATCAGATATCGCCATCCGCAACGCAATTGCCAACAACGATATCAACAGCCTCGCAGTCAATTCGGAGGCTGCCAACGGTTTCGACACGAGCTTCTCGCACCGCGTTCCCAGCAAGGGAATCACCAACCAGCGCTCTTCGGGTCGCTGCTGGCTCTTCACGGGCCTCAACGTGCTCCGTGCCCAGGCTATGCGCGACCATAACCTCCCGAAGCTGGAATTCTCGCAGAACTACTCGTTCTTCTGGGACCAGCTCGAGAAAGCCAACCTGTTCCTGCAGGGCATTATCGACACTTCGAACCGTCCGATGGACGACAAGACCGTCGACTGGCTGTTTGCTCATCCGCTTAGCGATGGCGGACAGTTTACGGGCGTGGCCGACATCGTGATGAAATATGGCGTTGTTCCCGCCGAAGTTATGCGCGAAACCAACAGCTCGAACAGCACATCGCGCATGAGCAACCTCATCGGGCTCAAACTGAAAGAGTTCGGACTCGAACTGCGCGACATGGCAACCGACAAAGCCAAACCTGCAGCTATCGAGGCCCGCAAAGTCGAGATGCTCGGCGAAATCTATCGCCTGCTCGCGCTCAATCTCGGCGTTCCTCCGACAGAGTTCACATGGACTCGCCGCGACGCCAAAGGCAACGCAATCGACACCCGCACCTACACCCCGCAGGAGTTCTATCGCGAATATCTCGGCAACGACCTGCAGCACGACTACATCATGGTGATGAACGACCCGACCCGCGAATACTACAAACTCTATGAGATTGACTACGACCGCCACACCTACGACGGCGACAACTGGATCTACGTGAACCTGCCCGTTGAGGATATCAAAGAGATGGCTATCGCGTCGATTAAGGACAGCACGGCGATGTATTTCTCGTGCGACGTCAACAAGTTCCTCGACCGCAGCCGCGGTGTGCTCGACCCCGACAATTTCGACTACGGTTCGCTCCTCGGCACAACCTTCGGCATGGACAAACGCCAGCGCATCCTGACTCATTCGAGCGCATCGTCGCACGCCATGACCCTTGTGGCTGTCGACCTCGACGAGAACGGCAAGCCCAAGAAATGGATGGTTGAAAACAGCTGGGGACCCGGCGCAAACGACGGCCACCTCATCATGACCGACCACTGGTTTGACGAGTATATGTTCCGTCTGGTTGTCGACAAAAAGTACGCACAGCCCCGCGTGCTCGAAATCCTCAAACAGAAACCCGAAATGCTTCCCGCATGGGACCCGATGTTTGCTCCTGAAGAGTAATCTCTCGGCAACATAATACAAAACCGGCCGGCTCCACAATCGCGCGAAGCCTGCCGGCTTTATTTGGTTGGCAATATTTTCGTGCGGATTTGCGGGCTGAGGGAAAGCAGAACTAAAAAACTCGCGGGATGGGGGCGGCGAGGGAAGGGAATCGGAGAGATTTCGGCCAGACGCGGATCTTGACCTGGCGGTCAAGTGACGACGCGGATAGGCGCGGAATAATGTTGGGGCAAGTTTTTTTGTGGGGGCGGATGGGTCGCGTGGGCGACCCGGAACGGATGAGAGCGGCAGTGGCAGGGTTTGCGGCAGGGTTGCGGGTAGGTTTGCGGGCCAAAAGACATCGCAGAACTAAAAAAAAGAAACCGCAATTCAATCCCCTATGCAGAGGGTCTTGGCGATGTCCTCGATGT
>CAYNSG010000225.1:0-2569 GCA_964399885.1 uncultured Bacteroides sp. | reverse complement strand
CCATGAAAAAGATTCTCCTACCTCCCCGCTACGACGGCAGCCGCGAAACACTCCCCGACGGCAGCCGACAGATAGTAATCATCGGTGCCAACGGTGCCGGCAAGTCGCGGTTCTCGCTGCGAATGGCCGCCGATGCCGGCCGCCGCGCCTTCCGCATGTCGGCTCTCGAAGCCATCTACGGACAGCGCCACGACGATGCCCCGACAGCCATCGACGAGCTTTACCAAAAGGAATGCAACGGGCTGTCGCTCCACACTCCCGCCGACAACGGGCTGGAGCGCATCATGGCGCTGCTGATGCACGACGAGATGCTCAACCTCCTCAACTACAAGATGACTCTCGCCACGAACCCCAAGACCAAGCTCCGCCCGACGAAGCTCGACACGGTTATCAACGCATGGCGCGACATATTCCCCAACAACAATGTGCTCGTAGAGAGCGGCAAGATGCTCTTCAGCCGCGGCTTGGACGACAGCAGTTACTCGGCCGTAAAGCTCTCCGACGGCGAGCGCGCCGCCATCTATTATCTCGGCGGCATCCTTTACGCGCCTAAAAACGGAGTGATTTTCGTCGACTCGCCCGAGATGTTCTTCCACCCGACGGTAATGCAGCAGATCTGGAGCCACATACAGTTGCTCCGCCCCGACTGCACATTCGTCTTTACGACCCACGACCTGGAGTTCGCCTCGTCGCTCGATGCCGCCACGGTAATCTGGGTGCGCGACTACGACGCCGCCACCGTAGCCTGGGACTACTCGCTGCTCCCGCCCCAAGAGGGGATGTCGGACGAAATCTACATGGCCATCATCGGCTCGCGAAAACCGGTGCTGTTTATCGAAGGCGACGGAATCCACTCGATCGACGCCAAGCTCTATCCGCTCGTGTTTCGCGACTACACCGTAAAATCGCTCGGCAGCTGCAACAAAGTCATCGAAGCGACGCGCACATTCAACGACCTCTCGACTTTCCACCACCTCGATTCTCACGGCATCGTTGACCGCGACCGTCGCGAAGACCACGAAGTGAAATATCTTCGCGAGCGGAAAGTGATGGTTCCCAACGTTGCCGAGATTGAAAACATACTGATTCTCGAGGATGTTGTCCGCGCCGTTGCCGCCTCGCGGGGATGCGACGAGAACCACGTGTTCGCCAAGGTGAAACACGCCATTATCAGCCAGTTCAGCCACGACCTGCGCCAGCAAGCCCTGCAACACACGCGCCACCGCGTGAAACGCACCGTGGAGTATCGCATCGACGGCCGATTCACCAACATCAACATGCTCGAGGAGCATATCGTCTCGCTCGTCGACGAAATCCGCCCGCGCTCGCTCTACGAGCAGCTCTGCCGCGAGTTCCGCCAGTATGTCGAGACCGACGACTACGCCTCGGTGCTCCGCGTCTACAACCAGAAATCGATGCTGCCGGGCTGCAACGTAGCGGGGCTTTGCAAATTCCACAACAAAGAAGAGTATATCCAACACATAATCGACCTGCTGCGCACCGACGCTCCCGAAGCCGAGCGCATACGCCGCGCAATCAAACGCTGTTTCCAAATCGACGATGAAAACTCTTAGGGCATGGATTGAGGCGATGAGGCTGCGCACGCTGCCGGTGTCGCTGGCGGGCGTCGTTGCCGGATGCGGCTACGCGGCTGCCGCCTGTTCGCTGCACGCAGTGCCCGCCGCGCTCTGCTTCGCCGTGGCGCTGCTCGCCCAGATTGCATCGAACTTCGCCAACGAATATTTCGACTTCCGCAACGGACTCGACCGCCCCGGGCGCGAAGGCCCGCGCCGAGGCGTCACGGAGGGCGACATCACCCCTCGCGCCATGCTCATAGCCACCCTCGCCACCCTCGCCGCCGCCTGCATAGCCGGGCTTTGCCTGCTCTTCTACGGCCCGTGGTGGATTATCTTCGTCGGCATCGCCATAGCCCTCGGAGTTATTGCCTACAGCTCCGGACCCTACCCGCTCTCACATCATGGGCTGGGCGAAATAGCCGTCATCCTCTTCTTCGGCATCATCCCGGTCAACTTCACGGCGTGGCTGCAGACCGGCGTCTGGTCGGGCACCGCGTTGGCCGGCTCGGTAGCTATCGGACTGATGGGAGCCAACGTGCTAATTGTCAATAACTACCGCGACTGCGACGACGACCGCGCCGTAGGCAAGCACACCCTCGCCGTTCTGCTCGGCGCCCGCACGATGCCGCTGCTTTACGCCGTCAACGCCCTCGCCGCCACCCTGCTGACAATCTCGCAATGGTCGGGTGCGTGGAAAGCCGCGCCGATAGCCTATCTCGCTGCTGCGATAGCGATTGCCGCCGCGATGACCCGGCTGACCGGCCGGCGCCTGACGCCGTTGCTCGGCATGACCGCCATGCTCATGCTCCTCTACGCCCTGCTGTTCCTGCTCGCTGTATAGCCCCCGGTGTCACAGAACAAATTAGCAAGATGTTGCAGAACCCCTCAAAGCGCCGGGATGTCGCGAGGTCGTGAGCTATGTTCACGTGTAATGTTGTTAAGTAAAGAATCGCCCATAGCGCACCCTATACATTTCAGCCTGTAAGCTATCG
>CAYNSG010000224.1:0-2623 GCA_964399885.1 uncultured Bacteroides sp. | reverse complement strand
GCAACGGGATTCCGATAGGCGGCGTCTCGAACGTTTTCGCGTTGCGACAGGTCGCTAACGCGACGTATACAACCATCGCGCCGGATGTGACATTTGGACAAATCGCGTCGAACTCTCGTTGGTACAACAAACCGAACGGGTCCACGTCGTTAAAACGTTCGGTATTTGCAGCGCACTAGCGCCGATATCCACTCGCGGCGCTCATTCTCGAGACGTTGGCGCTCAAGGGGTTCGCGAGCTTTGAACCACGCTCGGGCGTAGGCTTCATCGCGTCGCCGCCGTTCGAGCTCGTGCGGTGTTTTGTGCTCCATCACAACCCCCTATCAGCTGCTCGAAGGCCGTGCGAGAGATTACCCACCGACGCCCCAAATGTAGCGCCGGAATCGTTCCCTCGCGACACAATCGCCGTACCGTCGATTCAGGTATCCCCAATAAATCCGTCATTTCGCGAACACCTAAGACGGCGGGTGCTGAATCCACCAATGAGTTCGTCATAGTACCTCCTCTAGAAATATGGGCGTTTTTTTTCGAACCCTCTTGATTTGAGCTTAAACATACACTAAGATTTATCTGTGGTCAAACAAGTTTTATCGATAATTTCTAGTATTTAAGGGGGTTACATGTCTTTGAAGGGCGAATTGCAAAGGCGCCAGAGCGAGCGGCTGCAACAGCTCAAGCGCGAGAAAAACCTTAAGCAGCAAGATTTGGCTGACGCTATAGGACGCTCGCAACAGACCATCTCTGCCATCATTAACGGTCGTGGTCAGTTGCAGGAAAAAGCCGCCGAACAATTAGAGCGGGCTTTCGGTTATAGGGCGGCGTGGCTGCTTGGCTACGACGACTGCAAAACGCGAACGGAGTTTGCGGAGGCTACTTTTCAGCGGTCCATGGAAAACGTCGTAATAGATTTAGCGAGAAGGTCGGGTTATGAGGCCTCGGTGGTTACTTGGGCGGTCGCGCCCGAGACAGAGTGGCCAGCTACAACTGAGGAAGATGCAACCTCATTTCCCGAATCGTATTACGTCAACATTAGGGACGCTGCAACTGGCGAAAAACGAGCGCTCAAACCGGAGCAGCTCAAACTGCTTGCAAACAAGATTTTGGAATACTCGCGATTCCTGCTATGGGACCTCATGCGACAGCCGGACACAGAGGCGTTAGAGCAAACGACTTAGGGGGAAGAGATGGCGAGTGATGGTTCTATCATCGCAAAAGGCCGCAATTGTTGGGAAGTCCAACTCAGTTGCGGTCGGGACCCGCTAACTGGCAAGTACCGCCGAATAACCCGAACTTGTCACGGTACAAAAGCGGACGCGAGGCGAGTTCGCGATGAGTTGAAACGAGAGCTTGAGAACGGCTTGCGAGCCGACTCAGTCAATCTAACTTTTGCTGAATGGTGCGGCGAATGGTTGAACATCCGCCGCTCTAAAGGTGGTGTTTCTGAATCTGTGCTACGTCAGTATGAAACACGTCTTAAATTTATGTCATCGCTTCTTGGCGACGTAAGGCTAAACCGAATTGACGCTCGGATGGTTGAGCAGCTCTTGGTGGCCGTTCGAGAGAAGCGGGAATCTCAGGGGAGCCGCTGTAGCGATTCGACGTTGCGGCATTACTTCACGCTACTTAAGCGATGCCTAAAAACTGCCTGCGATTACGATATGTTGGCTAAAAACCCATGCGACCGCATCACTGCGCCGAAAAAGAACCCTGCTACACGAAAGAGCCTTACAGTTGACGAAGCGTCGAGGCTTTTGCGAGCAATTGATGAGTCGGAAAATCGATTGATAGCAAACCTACTAGAAAAAGAGCACAGGCAAAATGAGCGGGGTAACTCTCGCGAACGTTCTTATCTCCTTGGGTTGCGCGATGTATCGCTTGTCCTTATGACAAGGCTCGGACTCGCAAGTGGTATGCGGCTCGGCGAATGCCTCGCGCTCACGTGGGGAAACGTCGACTTTAACCGCTCATGCGTTCATGTTGTCCAAGCGATGGATAACCTCGACCATTTGAAGCCCCCTAAGTCGCTTGCGGGAATAAGGAATATCTACATTGACCCATCGACGATGCAACATCTAGCGACATGGTACTCACTGCAGGGGTCACTACTCGATTCTATAGATTTGACCATCGGCGATGCGTCGCCTGTTTTCTGTTCGGCCGAAGGCGGATACATACCCAAAGCATCATTTCGCCATTGGTGGGACTCATGGCGCAAAGAGGCTGAGTTTCCTGAGCTTAAATTCCACGAACTAAGGCATACGCAAGCTAGCCAACTCCTAGCAGCCGGCTTGGACGTGAAAAGCGTTCAATCTAGACTCGGTCACTCAAGCGCAACCCTCACGCTCGACTGCTACGCACATGCAATGGAAAGTAATGACGAGAAGGCCGCTGCGTTAATAGGGAGTCTATTCTCAGGAAACTCCAAAGCGGTTCCTGTGTTGAGTGTCAAAAACGCCTAATTGACGACTTTTTGAAACGATTTGCAGAATTTTTGCAGAATCAGGCGCAAGACATGTACCCAAAAAAGCAAGCAGGCCAAGCAAATTATATAGCCTGACCTGCGATTTCTTATGGTGGTCGGAGGGGGACTTGAACCCTCGGCACGCGGATTTTCAGTCCGCTG
>CAYNSG010000223.1:0-2647 GCA_964399885.1 uncultured Bacteroides sp. | reverse complement strand
TATAAACAACTAAGGGTTTGCGACGGATTGTGTGTTAAGCTTTTTTAGCTGATAGACATGATATGACAAGAGACCGCGTCGGGATGACGCGGCCTCTTGTATTGGGTCGTCAGTCAGTGGAATCAGTAGATGTCGTCGGGAGTGTCGCCTTCGTTGACGAATTCGTGGGGTCCGTAGGTGAATCCGGCGGCATCGAGCATCGGTTTAAGAGCGCGCACGCGGCGACGGAAATCGCCATATTCGCGGCTTTCTTGAGGTGTCCAGCCGGCTTCGGCAACAGCTGCGAGTCGGGGAAGCATCAGGTATTCGAGGAATTCGGGAGTGATGACATATTCGCTCCAGAAGTTGGCCTGAACGCCGAGATATTTGTCGGCGAGGTTGGCGGGGATATCTTTCATCTGCACGTAGTTGTAGACTGCCTGGAGATTTTCGGTTCCGCGTCCCTGGCTCATCGGCTCGGTTGCGAGTGTCGACTGTTTGCGGTTGATATAGTAGGGGATTTGGGGCGAAAGGATGGTCGACAGACCGCGTTCGGCGGCATCTTTGGCAGCTTGGTCAGCTCCGACCCATGCCATGATTGTGATGTCGTCGGGGAGCATGGCGGTGTTGCCGTGGAGCACTTCGTTCCAGAAAATCAGTTTGCGTTGTTGGTCTTTGGGTTTGGTGGCGATGTGGTCGGTTAGTTCGCGGTAGAAGTTGAGCTGAAGGTCGCGGAAATTGGTCGAACCGATGCTGTCGAGCTGAGCAATACACTGTGCATTCTCTTTCCATTTGTCGGTCGGACATTCGTCGCCGCCGAGGTGGATATACTGGTAGGGGAAGAGCTCAATCAGCTCGTCGACAATCTCTTTGGCCATTTTGACGGCTGCGGGATTGGCAACGTTCATCACATCGCGCGAAACGCCTTGCATCAACCAAACTTCGTGGGGATTCTCGGGGTCGCAAGCAAGAAGCTCGGGATAGGCAGCGACGGCGGCCTGAGTGTGGCCGGGGATGTCGATTTCGGGAATGATTTCAATGAAGCGGTCGCGGGCGTAGTCGACAATCTCGCGGATGTCGTCCTGGGTGTAGAAGCCGCCGTAGGGCACGGTGTCGGGCTGGAGAATGTCGGTCCAGCCGAGCGATGTGCTTGAGCGGAAGGCGCCTTTATTGGTGAGTTCGGGATAGGCTTTGATTTCGATGCGCCAGCCTTGGTCCTCGGTGAGGTGCCAATGGAATCGGTTCATCTTGTAGGCAGCCATGAGGTCGAGCACCTTCTTGACTTCGTCTTTGCCAAACATGTGACGCCCCTCGTCGAGCATGAATCCGCGCCAACCGAAGCGGGGCGAGTCGGTGATTGTCATGGCTTCGAGAGTAGCCGGAGCGGTGGCAGCCGGGTAGGGGAGGAGCTGGCGGAGAGTCTGGAGCGCGTAGAAAAATCCGGCGGGAGTCGATGCGGAGATGGCAATCCCTTCGGGGTTGATATTGAGCGTATAAGCCTCGCTGCCGAGCGTTTTATCGATTGAGAGGTTGAGAGCGGCGAGTCCGTCGGCTTTCTTCATCGTTGTTCCGGCGGCCTTTTGTAGCTCGGGGAGCAGGATGTCGACGGCTTTAGCAACGCTGTCGCCCGGATAGGCGGGGATGGAGTAGGTTGTTACCACGGGGAATGTGAACGAGCCGGCGGTGGCTTCAACTGATGCGGGCAATGGGATAACCGCAATGTTCTCATTCGCATACGCGGCAACCGACGTGGCGCCAATCACGCATGCGAGAATAAGATTTCGAATTTTCATGGGATTAATCTGTTTGTTTTCGCAAAGGTAATAAACAAATCTTTATCGGGCAAATGATAATTCGTTTCGCCGACGTTATTGCCGATACATCGCGCCAATGCCTCCGACAATGCACGCCATTGCGATTTTACACAATCCTATGATTAAAAAGACAATTTTCAGCGTATTCGTCGTTAAATCCTTTCAGCTAAATAATTTACTATAGTCGTAGCATCAGCGCAGCCGAGAAGATACTTCTTCCCATCTTGCAGCTCTACAAGGAAGCAATCTGATGCTTTGCCATAGTAGGCGAAGTATTTCCCTATCGACGGTTCGGAGAACCGGCCCCAATAACCGAACCATCCACCGCTGCCGCAGATTCGGCGTTCAGCCATTGTGGGTTGACACAGCTTCACGCTCTTAATCTCTTTCAGCAGAATGCTTTTTATTCTCACGGGACGATTGATGTTCAGATTGGTGCCATCAACTGAAATAGACAAGGGCATGTAGAACAAAGCTGCGCCACATAGCACTATCAAACAAGCGCTAAAGAGACAGATTCCCCGGCTGTCATGGCTGTAGTATAGACATACGAGAAGAACTATCAGTACGATAGCTGTTATGATGACAGAATATGTGCTTAGACTTACTCTATGTTTCATATAGTTACTGATGACTCTATAGCGCTTGCGTCAATTCGATTGCAAAAATATGAATTTTCTTGGATATTCGAAGTTGTAAACACGCGCAGTCGCAGAATTTCTGGGGAGGTGAGCTTAGTGGAAATTCCCGGGTATATTTGGGGGATTCAGCCAAAGTTGCTAACTTTGCGGTCGGAAAAGATGGTCCGGTAGCTCAGCTGGATAGAGCATCTGCCTTCTAAGCAGACGGTCATG
>CAYNSG010000222.1:0-2662 GCA_964399885.1 uncultured Bacteroides sp. | reverse complement strand
TTTTATAACTTTAATTTCAATGTCATTCAAAAAGTTAGTCATTGTTCTGGCTTTCATTTCTGCAGGGTTGTCGATGTGGGTTCAGAGTGCAGAATCAAACTATCTGCACATCTACACCAACGGACAGTGGTTCTCGACCTCGACAAGGTTGACCGTCTCGAGTTCAAAGGCGACAACATGATTGCAAAGGCTGAGGACAACACTCAAGTTGCCTCATTCTCGCGCACGAGTCTTGAAGTGCTCTACGTCGACGAAGCTGCCACAACAGCCATCACCGCCGCCGTTGCCGACGAAACCGCTGCGTTCACCTTCGACGCCGACTCCAAGTCAGCAACCATGCTCGCCGACGGTTCGTTCGCCATCTACGACATCAACGGCCGCCGTCTCGTTGAGATTCCTGCCGTGAAGAAAGGCGAAACCATCGATCTGCAAGCTATTCGCCCCGGCGTCGTGATTCTCCGTTCGGAAAGCTTCTCCGTGAAAGCCGTCATTAAATAAACTTCTAAATCTATGCTTATGAAGAAATTGCTACTCACATTAGCCGCTCTGCTCATAACCCTGACATCGTTCGCATTCCCCAAGGCTTTCTATGTTGTGAAGGGCGACTCCTACACCAAATATAACTTCGGCGTTGCCGGCGACCTCAAGTTCAGCGCCGACGGAAAAACGCTGAGCGTAACCGGCTACGACGACGCTATCATCCTCGATGAAATCGACTACATCACCTTCACCGCGCTCTCGCAAAACCTCCTTTTCACGGTAGCACGCAACCTCCCCTCCAATTTCGACGGCGCCCTGGGCTACTGGGCTGCCTACGGCACATCATCCCGGACCATAACCATCCCTTAGACCGGCAAGGAGCTCGGAGGCCGTTGCCCCAAGGCGTGGATGACGCCACGCGGGGTCAAGTTCAACCATCGGGCGGAGCACAAACTCGCGCAAGTGCATACGCGGATGGGGCAGAGTCAGCGCGTCGGTGTCGACAACAAGCGAGCCTACGGCTATAAGGTCGATGTCGATGGCGCGGTCGGCATAAGTGCCGTCGGCATTGCGATGCGCCGAGGGGTCTATTCGGTTCTGTATATCAAGCAGCTGCCGCAGCAATTCCTCGGGGTAGGAGTCGCTTTCGAAACATACGCCGACGTTGAGAAAAGCATTGGCCGATTCGTAGCCCCACGGCGGCGATTCTATGAACGCCGACTGCCGCACCGGCTCGTGGGCAAGCTCGGAAATAGCAACGACCGCCCGCTCAATAAGAGCGCGGCGGTCGCCGATGTTTGAACCTATGTTGACGTGAACCGTCACCGGTTGTGTTACAGTGTTTTCTTAACTTCCACTTCTTCGAAAGCTTCGATGAAGTCGCCTTCTTTCACGTCGTTGTAGCCGGCAATGTTCAAGCCGCAATCGTAGCCTGCGACGACCTCTTTGACGTCGTCCTTAAAGCGTTTGAGCGAGCCCAATTCGCCGGTGTATTTGACGATACCGTCGCGGATCAGGCGCACTTTGCATGAGCGCTTGATTTTGCCCTCACGGACGATACAGCCGGCAACCGTGCCGACCTTCGAGATGTGGTAGGTCTGGAGCACTTCGGCCGTGCCGACAACCTCCTCCTTGATTTCGGGAGCAAGCATGCCTGCCATTGCGTCTTTAACCTCTTCGATTGCCTGATAAATAACCGAATAGAGGCGGATTTCAACGCCTTCGCGCTCGGCTGCACGGCGGGCGGTCTGCGAGGGACGAACCTGGAAGCCGATAATGATTGCATCGGAAGCGGCTGCCAGCGTAACGTCGCTCTCGGAGATTTCGCCGACGGCTTTGTGGAGCACGTTGACTTGAATCTCTTCCGTCGAAAGCTTGATGAGCGAGTCGGAAAGGGCCTCGATTGAACCGTCGACGTCGCCCTTGACGATGATGTTGAGCTCTTGGAAGTTGCCGATTACGCGGCGACGTCCGATATCTTCGAGCGTCAGGAGCTTCTTGCTGCGCAATCCGAGTTCGCGCTGAAGCTGTTCGCGCTTGGTGGCGATTTCGCGGGCCTCCTGCTCGGTGTCGAGCACGTTGAACGTGTCGCCTGCGGTCGGCGCGCCGTTCAAGCCGAGAATCAGCGCGGGCTCGGCGGGACCGGCCTCCTTGATGCGCTGGTTGCGCTCGTTGAACATCGCTTTGATTTTGCCGAAGTGGGTGCCGGCGAGGATTGTGTCGCCTACGCGCAGGGTGCCGTTCTGAACGAGCACCGTGGCAACATAGCCGCGACCTTTATCGAGCGACGATTCGATAATCGAACCGGTTGCGTTGCGGTTGGGGTTGGCCTTCAAATCGAGCATTTCAGCTTCGAGAAGCACCTTTTCCATCAGCTTCTCGACGCCCGTGCCTTTCTTGGACGAGATGTCCTGGCTCTGATATTTACCGCCCCAATCCTCAACGAGATAGTTCATGTTGGCAAGTTTCTCCTTAACCTTGTCGGGGTTGGCTGCGGGTTTATCAATCTTGTTGATGGCGAATACGATAGGCACTCCGGCGGCCGAGGCATGGTTGATAGCCTCGACGGTCTGGGGCATAACGTTGTCGTCGGCAGCAACGATGATGATACAGATATCGGTCACTTTCGCGCCGCGGGCACGCATGGCGGTGAAGGCTTCGTGACCCGGCGTGTCGAGGAACG
>CAYNSG010000221.1:0-2714 GCA_964399885.1 uncultured Bacteroides sp. | reverse complement strand
ATAAAACAAGATAAAAACAAACTAATCAAATAATCTTTTTTAACGCGAGTATGAAAACAAACTACTTTTCTTTGGCGATGAGCGCCATGCTTGCTGTAGGCATGATGGCTTCTTGCTCAAGCAACGATGAGCCCGCGCAGAACGATGATGAGATGGGCAAACTTGCCTTCACTATCGACTTCGGCCAGATGTCATCGCGTGCCGACGAGGGTAACTCCACTACCGACCTCCCGCAGGGCGGCAACAACGGCAGTGAACCCACGGCAGCCGTTTCCAACGCTATTCCCACTACAAGCTGGGATAACATCAGCTCTCTTCAGCTTTTCCTCTACGACCGCAACGGTGTAGTCTACTTCTCCGACTATATCGATGCCGCACGAATCCGTGCCACTCTCCAGTCAAACCGCTCGGCTACCGGTCAGATCACCTACACCTACGCCAACGTGCCCGCCGGTTACTATCACCTGACGGCTATCGCCAACGTGAACAACCGCGACCAGAGCATCTCGACAAAGATCTCCGGCATCGAGACCACCTGGAACGCCGACAACGTGCTCAACAACTTCATCTACAACCTCCGCGTTGAGCATAAAGAGGACGCATTCCCCATCTTCTACACCAACCAGGTTGCCGCCAGCGGAATCACCCGCTCGGAGCGCCCCTTTGCCGAGCCCTCCGAAATTTTCCTTGACCGTGGCAAACAGGCCGACGGAACCCACGGCGACGCTGTTGAGGTTCTTGCCGGACAGACCGTTGTTGCCAACGTCGATCTCAAACGCGAAGTTTCTCTGATGCGTCTGCGTGTTAACCTCGCCGGCGATGCCGATCATCTCAACAATGCCGACATCAACCAGAACCCCGAAGGAAAGGTCGATTTCTCGCGCAACGCATCGATTATGATTGCCACGCTCCCCGAGTGCATCCTGCCGATGTATTCCGACATGACCGTTTCGGGCATCGAATACGACGCCGGCACAGCAAGCCACTCCATCCAGTCGTCGGTTCTCGTCACACATGCTGTCGACGGAACACGCCATTTCTATTCAACCAACCCCACCAGCGGCTATAGCGAAGGCGGACAGATTATCGGTCAGGCTTCCGACCCGTTCAATGCTTCGGCATGGCGCGACATCATCGTGATGCCTAACGACAAGAACCGCCAGCTCACCTCGTCGGCCGACATCGTTAAGCAGAACCGCTACCTGCTCATTATCTCGGCTCTCGGATTGCCCGGCCACGTTACCAAGCAGGGCCCGCTGACCGAAGCCAAAACCGTCTACTGGGTAGGCTACATCAACGAGCCGTTTGAATCCAACAAGATTCGTGAGGTCAACGTCACATTCCGCGACGGTGGTACAGAAGAGCTCCCCGAACGTCCCGACAACGTTGGTAACCTTACCGTCAACGTTTCGGCTCCCGAAGCATGGGATTCAAACATCCAGGCTTCGAAAATCGAACTCTAATCCGACTACTAATCCGACTACTCATACAAAACACTTGACAGTCTAAATACTTGAGCGAGAAAGCCGGCCCGCATGGCCCGACGTCGCGCGGGCCGGCTCTCAAACTCAATTCTCTTTAATCAAAACAATCTCCCCTCAGCAACTAAACAACATCAACACGAATAAAATGCGTGGACATAGCATCCTTCTGACCTCCGCACTGACATTGTTCGCTGCAACCTCCTGCACCTACAACTATTTCGAGGGTACCGTAAACTATCGAGTTTACGTCCCTGAAATCGAGCAGCAGCTTATCAGCAACTGCCATGTGGCTATCTACGAGCTTTCGACCGGCGTTCTCGCCGCTCAAAGCTATGCCGAGGGCAACAACGGCGACTCAGAGCAAACCGACCTCGCGAGCGGCATTTTCAACTTTCGCCTCGAAGAGGGTGAGTATAAGGTTTGCGTTTTCGCCAATATACACAATGTCAGCCACAACCCCGGAGCGTCGCTCGACGAAGCTCATTTCGCGCTAACACAGGATTTGGACTGCAACGGGTTTACATCGCCCGGCGACCTGCGCTTCGACTATATCGCGCGCCCCCACGACGGAGTTACCGAAATTATCGACACTGCCCGAATCCGCCCTTACCCCGCTGAAATCGAGGTGCGCTATCGCGCTATGCTTGCCGACTACGACGCCGTCAAGGGTGCTAACCTCGTTATTCACAATGTCGCTCACAAACAGCATTTCGCTGCCGATACCATTCCTGTTATCGAAGAGAACGACAGCCACGCCCACTACACCTTTCCTCAACCGGCTAAATACCCGATTGATGCCGACGGAGCAGTGTTCAGCTTCTCGACCTATCTGTTCCCTACGGCACCCGAATCGCCGCTGAGTCTGAGCCTGACGCTTCTCGACGCCAATGGCGACGGCATTATCAGCCACGACTACCGCCTCTACCGCGATGCCAAACCGATTGAGTTGCATTGCGGCGACAAAGCTATCGTTGATATCTACAACAACGGCATTATCGTTGGAATCATCGGCTGGGATGAAACAATCTCCGGAAGCGTCAGCGACGTCGCCGGAACAAAACCCGCCGATCCCGCTCCCAATCTTTAATCAGAAATCTCTATCAAACAGCATATATCTCCCTCCTCATAAACCAATCAGATACAAAATCAACCACACGTCAACCATCCACACACCTTATAACGCGAGTTCGGGATAAGGAATCTCTGAAAAAAAGTTGAATCGGCAGCCTG
>CAYNSG010000220.1:0-2804 GCA_964399885.1 uncultured Bacteroides sp. | reverse complement strand
TCCGGTAAGGGCGAACCTCTTTTTGGCACCGGAATTAGTCTTAATCTTAGGCATTTGGGTTATTTATGAAAGTTATGTGATTTTTGTTGCTGTCGCTCCGTTGGGAGGTCGAGCGGGTTGTTATTTCTTTTTTGGCGAGATCATGATGATCATTCGCTTGCCTTCGAGCAGTGGCATCTGTTCGACTTTGCCATACTCTTCGAGATCGTTGGCGAAACGCAGCAGGAGCACTTCGCCTTGCTCTTTGAAGAGGATTGAGCGTCCTTTGAAGAACACGTAGGCCTTGACCTTTGCGCTTTCCTGGAGGAAGCCGATAGCGTGCTTGAGCTTGAAGTTGTAGTCGTGGTCGTCGGTCTGAGGTCCGAATCGGATCTCCTTGACGACGACTTTGGTAGCCTTGGCCTTCTGTCCCTTCTGGCGTTTTTTCTGCTGGTAGAGGAACTTCTGGTAGTCGAGCACCTTGCAAACCGGGGGCTCGGCGTTGGGCGAAATCTCGATAAGGTCGAGCCCCTGCTCCTCGGCTATGCGGAGAGCTTGCTGTATGGGATAGATGCCGGCTTCGACGTTGTCGCCCACGAGTCGCACTTCGCGTGCGCGGATACGCTCGTTGATAACGTAGGGGTCCTTGTTGCCTTGGGCGTTACGGTCGTTGCGGCGCTGCTGTTGCTGGCCGTTCGGGGCGGCCGGGCGTGGCCGAGGGGGAGTGAATGGTTTTTTCTGCATTCAGAGGTGTTGGGGGTTCGTTTTTATTGTTGATTAGTCATTTCGGCTACCTCGCGGGCCAAAAGTTCTGCAAAGGTAGTGATTTTCATCTTACCTTTATCACCTTCGCCCTGTTTTCTTACGGCAACTTCGTCATTTTCCGCTTCCTGCTCGCCGACGATGAGCAGATAGGGGATGCGTCGGAGCTCGTTGTCGCGGATTTTCTTGCCGATTTTCTCGTTGCGGTCGTCGACGATAGTGCGGACGTCGGCGGCATTGAGTCGGCGAGCTACATCGTGGGCGTAGTCGTTGAACTTCTCGCTGATGGGGAGCACGACGGCCTGGTCGGGGGCGAGCCAGAGGGGGAATCGTCCGGCGGTGTGCTCGAGCAGCACGGCTACGAAGCGCTCCATGGAGCCGAACGGTGCGCGGTGGATCATCACCGGGCGGTGTTTCCGGTTGTCGGCGCCGGTGTATTCGAGGCCGAAGCGCTCGGGGAGGTTGTAGTCGACCTGGATTGTGCCGAGCTGCCAGCGGCGTCCGATGGCGTCCTTGACCATGAAGTCGAGCTTGGGTCCGTAGAAGGCGGCTTCGCCGAGCTCGGTGCGGGCGTTGATGCCTTTCTCGGCGCAGGCTTCGATGATGGCCTGCTCGGCGCGGTGCCAGTTTTCGTCGCTGCCGATATATTTCTCCTTGTTGTTGGGGTCGCGGAGCGAGATCTGAGCCTCGTAGTTGTCAAACTTCAGGGCTTTGAAGATGTAGAGGATGATGTCCATAACTTTGAGGAACTCATCCTTGATCTGGTCGGGAGCGCAGAAGATGTGGGCGTCGTCCTGCGTGAAGCCTCGCACGCGTGTGAGTCCGTGGAGCTCGCCGCTCTGTTCGTAGCGGTAGACGGTGCCGAACTCGGCGAGGCGCAGCGGCAGTTCGCGGTAGCTGCGGGGGAATGCTTTGAAGATTTCGCAGTGGTGGGGGCAGTTCATCGGCTTGAGGAGATACTCTTCGCCCTCTTCGGGGGTGTGGATGGGCTGGAAGGAGTCTTTGCCGTATTTCGCATAGTGGCCCGAGGTGACATAGAGCATCTTGTTGCCGATATGCGGGGTGATTACCTGCTGGTAGCCATACTGTTTCTGGATTTTGCGGAGGAACTGCTCGAGGCGGTCGCGGAGGGCGGCGCCTTTGGGGAGCCAGAGGGGCAGTCCGGCGCCGACGTTCTGCGAGAAGGCGAAGAGCTCCATCTCTTTGCCGAGCTTGCGGTGGTCGCGCTTCTTGGCTTCCTCGAGCATGGCGAGATACTCGTCGAGCATCTTCTGCTTGGGAAATGTTATGCCGTAGACGCGCACGAGCTGGTTGCGCTTTTCGTCGCCGCGCCAGTATGCTCCGGCGAGCGAGGTGATTTTCACGGCCTTGATGGGGGCGGTGTTGGCGATGTGCGGGCCGCGGCAGAGGTCGGTGAATGCGCCCTGGGTGTAGGTTGTGATATGTCCGTCCTCGAGTTCGGAGATGAGCTCGCATTTATATGTCTCGTTGCGGTCGCCAAACATCTTCAGCGCGTCGGCTTTCGAAATGTTGGCGCGGACGATGGGCTGCTTTGCGCGGGCGAGTTCGAGCATCTTCTTCTCGATTTTGGGGAAATCGGCGGCGGTGATGGTGTGCTCTCCGGGGTCGATGTCGTAGTAGAATCCGTTTTCAATGGCCGGACCGATGCCGAATTTCACTCCGGGGTAGAGTTCCTGGAGCGCCTCGGCGAGGAGGTGGGCCGAGCTGTGCCAGAAAGCGTGCTTGCCTTCGGGGTCGTCCCATTTGAAGAGTTTTATGGAGGCGTCGCTGTCGATGGGGCGTGCGATGTCCCACTCCTGTCCGTTGACAGAAGCGGCGAGAACATCTTGTGCCAGACGTGGGCTGATGCTCTCGGCGATTTGCAGGGGAGTAACGCCTGCCTCGTATTGTTTCACCGAATTGTCGGGAAATGTGATATTAATCATCGGGATGTCAATGGTTTAACGATGTAGATTGCGCCCGCGGTCAGTGTGTCCGCCGGCAAATCGACCGCAAAGTTACAAAATTTCAGCCGCTTATGCAAGCAAACGCCCCGAGAAATG
>CAYNSG010000219.1:0-2804 GCA_964399885.1 uncultured Bacteroides sp. | reverse complement strand
AGGGCGATTTCGTAGGCGTTCAGGGCGGTTATGATGCAGACGCCGGCCATGACTATCCAGGCGAGGAAGCTGTAGTCGACGGTGATGCTGCTGACGTGGAGATGCGGCAGGGAGATGCTGAATGTCGAAACCCAGTCGCCAATCAGCGGGAATAGCAGAGTGAGAATCACGCCCATGGCGAATCCGCTCAGGGCGGCAATCGCCACGGCTAATTTGTTGCGGCGGCGAAGCGCAAGGTTGTGTTGTTTCACGATTTCAACAGATTCCATGTTTTTCTGCAGTCGCGCCATGAACTGAAACGACGACGGCAGCTCGGGCTGAAAGTCGCTGAATAAATCTTTGAGTCGATTCTCTTCCATGATTCTTATAGGTTAAGGGTTTGACAAATAGCCGCGGAGGTGGTTGCGTCCGCGCGAGAGATGTTGCTTGACGGCATCCTGCGACGCTTCTTCAATCTCGGCAATCTCCTTAATGGAATAGCCTTGCATGTAGAAGAGCAGCACCGATGTTCGCTCCTTGTCGGGCAGGCGGTTGAGAGCAGCGTAGAGCTCTTGATAGCGGAACCCGGAATCGGTAGCATCGGTGGCGGCAACGGTCGATGCCTCGTCGTAGTCGGCAAACTGTCGTTCCGACCGCTTGTGGTTGAGAAAGGTTGTGTAGCCGATTCTTAAAATCCAGGCGTTGAACTTTTCGGGGTCGCGGAAGCTCTCGCACGAGAGGTAGGCTTTGATGTAGGCTTCCTGTGCAACATCGTCGGCGAGCGCGGAATCTCCGCAGCATAGCGCAACCAGAAAGCGTCGGAACGCCTTCTCGGTTGCTGCTACGTGGGTTATGAACTGCTCGCGATTCATCGCGTCAATCGTTGTTTGAAGGTTGGACTTGACGGCGGGTGACGAAGTAGGTGATGAGGTAGCTCAGGCCGATAGCCAACGAGATGGTTCCGAACACGCAAGGCACAGTCACGGGGTCGCCGTCGAGGCTCATTCCCAGGGCGGCAACAGTGCCTATTATAATAAGACCCAAGCCGATGAGCGAGTACATCATTCCGCGCTGGAGTCGGGCGTTGAGGACCTCGAGCGGGGTGTGGCGCGGTGCTTTCAGCGACTCAATGAGCTTGTCGGTGTCGACATCCTTGTTGGCCTCGATGGCCTTGACGATGATTTCCGCGCGTTTGTTGTCGCTATGGGCTTTTCTGAGCGAAATGATGAGCACGATTGCGATGGGTAGCACAACGCAGATGAAGATGGGGACGATGGTTGTATTCATGATTTTGTGGTTTGTTTTTGGGGTTGATGATGTTGTCTTTGAGACGTCTCGTATGTAAGACACATCGCCGCGAGCAAAGGTGACGCCACCCGCAAAAATACTAACTTTTTTGTGGATTGGTGCTTGAGACTCTCTGTAAGGACGAATACGACGCTGCTGCCCGCAATTGCGCAAACAGAACCCACGAACCCACGGGTTTGCGGGCAAAGGAAAGCAGAAGCGGTCGTTTCACTCCTCTTAAACGGAACTCGCAAAGGATTCGGCGGCGAGGTTTAGCTTAGGGCGGGGAGCTTGGCGCGGAGGTAGCGGCCGGTGAAGGAGGCGGGGCATGCGGCGACCTCTTCGGGGGTGCCCGCGATGACTACTTCGCCACCTTTTTCGCCGCCTTCGGGACCGATGTCGATGACATGGTCGGCACATTTGACGACATCCATATTGTGCTCGATGATAATCACCGTATGGCCGGCGGCAATCAAGCGGTTGAAGGAGGCCATCAGCGTGCGGATATCGTTGAAATGCAGTCCGGTTGTGGGTTCGTCGAAGATAAACACCGTAGGCTCGGGTTTCTCCATGGCGAGGTAGTAAGCGAGCTTCACTCGCTGGTTTTCGCCGCCGGAGAGCGTCGACGAGCTTTGGCCGAGCTTGATGTAGCCCAATCCGACGTCGGAGAGCGGCTTGAGGCGGCGCACAATACGGCGTTCGGCAGCTCCGTCGACCTCCGAGAAGAATTGGATAGCGTCGTCGACCGTCATTTCGAGGATGTCGAAGATGTTGCGATCACGATATCGGATATCGAGCACGTCGTGCTTGAACCGCTTGCCGCCACACTCCTCGCAGGGAATAACGATGTCGGCCATGAATTGCATCTCGATTGTGATTGTGCCCTCGCCCTTACACTCCTCGCAACGTCCGCCTTCGGCATTGAAGGAGAAATAGCCCGGGCCAAAGCCCATCTGCTTGGCGCCCTGCTGATCGGCGAAAAGTTTGCGAATTTCGTCGTAGGCTTTGAGGTAGGTTGCGGGGTTGCTTCGGGTTGATTTTCCGATGGGGTTCTGGTCGACGAACTCCACGGCTCCGATGCGGCGAAGGTCGCCTGTCAGGTCGGTGAAAGCTCCGGGGGCATCGCCGGCGATATCGAATCGACGCTGGAGGGCGCGGAACAGCACGTCGCGCACGAGGGTCGACTTTCCGCTGCCGCTAACGCCGGTTACGACCGTGATAACGCCTAACGGGAATTCGACTTCGACCTCTTTCAGGTTATGTTCGCGGGCGCCTTTGACGACAATCGAATCGCGCCACTTGCGGCGGCTTGTCGGCACGGGAATCTCCATGCGGCCCGAAAGATATGCGGCCGTGTAGCCCGGGGCATCAGCAGGTATTTCGGCAGGGTTGCCTTGGAAAACGATTTCGCCGCCGTGGGTTCCGGCATCGGGACCGACGTCGATAATCCAGTCGGCTTCGCGGATAATCTCCTCGTCGTGCTCAACGATGACGACGGTGTTGCCAAGGTCGCGGAGCTTTTTCAGCACGTCGATAAG
>CAYNSG010000218.1:0-2813 GCA_964399885.1 uncultured Bacteroides sp. | reverse complement strand
TTCAATGAGTTCATGGAACCGGTTTACGAAGACAATCATATTATAGTGGTGAACAAGGCTGTCGGGGAGCTTGTGCAGGGCGACCGCACGGGCGATGAGGCTTTGGTGGACACGGTGCGCCGATATATTAAGGAGAAATATGCGAAGCCCGGTAATGTTTTCTGCGGGGTTGTCCATCGTCTCGATCGGCCTGTGAGCGGCTTGGTGGTGTTTGCCAAGACGTCGAAGGCGCTGGAGCGGATGAATGCGATGTTTCGCGACGGCAAGGTAAAGAAGACCTATTGGGCGATAACGCGCAATCGCCCGGCCGCAGCCGAGGGGCGCTTGGAGGGGTATATCACTACGGTTGAGCGCAACAATAAGAGCTATCTGAGCAAAGAACCGCGCGAAGGGGCAAAGCGTGCGGCGCTGACGTATCGCGAGCTGTTTCGCAGCGACCACTATTCGCTGTTAGAGGTCAACCTGGAGACGGGGCGCAAGCATCAGATTCGCGTGCAACTCGCGGGGATGAGGTGTCCGATTCGGGGCGATTTGAAGTATGGCGACAAGCGCAGCAATCCCGATGGGGGCATTTCGCTTATGGCGCGGCGCATTGAGTTTGTCCATCCGGTTTCGGGTAAGATGATCGACTTGACGGCGCCTGTGCCCGACGAGGCGCTATGGCACGCGATGGAGCGCGGCGTTGCCGACTGTTCAGCGGCGAACGTAGGCGGCGAGCCAGTTGGAGAATAGTAACTCGGAATGGTTGCGCCAGCGGTCGACAATCTCGTTGTCGGGGTTGTCGTCGCGGTAGTAGTTTGCCGGTATTTCGGGGTTGATTCCTTTGGCCAAGTCGCGGCGATATTCAAAGCCGAGCGTCTGCGGGGCGTATTCTGAATGTCCGGTGATGTAGATTTCTCGTCCGCCGGGGGTTGCGGCGATGTAGAGTCCGGCCCCGGGGGATGTAGCCAGTACCTGAAGTTCGGGCGTGCGGCGGACGGCATCGATGTCGACAGTAGCATATCGGCTGTGGGGCACGAAGAACTCAGGGGAGAATCCGCCGAGTAGCGGCACGTTGGCCTCGACGGCATGGGGAAAAACGCCGGAGATTTTCCGCGTGAGCAGGGTTTTGTCGATGCCGTGATGGTAGTAGAGTCCGGCGAATGCGGCCCAGCAGACGTAGAGCGTCGAGGAGATGTTTCGCCGGGCGAAGTCCATGATTTCAGTAAGCTCAGTCCAGTAGTCGACTTGCTCGAAGTCAAGGTTCTCGACGGGCGCTCCGGTAAGTATGAGTCCGTCGAGGGGACGTGATGAGATGGCTCGGTCGAACGACGTATAATAACGGTCGAGATGGGCGGCGGAGGTGTTGCGCGACGTGTGGGACAGCATCTTTATGAAGCTCACTTCAACCGGGAGCGACGACGCCGAAAGGCGGCGCAGGAGGTCGCGCTCGGTCATCTCCTTTAGTGGCATAAGGTTGACGATGCCTACGCGCAGCGGCCGGGCGTCGGTCGGGAGGTTGAACGCGATGTTCTCTTCGCGGCTCAGCGCTTGGGCGGCAGGGAGTGATGGGTCGACGATAACCATACTTTTCACTTAGTCAAAATATTCTGAAACGATTGAGTCGACGATCTGGTCGAGGACGTCGTCGAGAATCTGTCGGCGCACGAGGTTGAGCGATTCGCGCATCTGCCGTGCGTCGGCCGTAATGGTCGTGGTCGAATCGTTGATGGCGGCGCGAGCAGCGTTGGCGAGAACGCGGTCGAGGTTGTTGGCGTCGACCGTGGCAATCACTTCGAGCTTATTGGCCACGGTGTTAGCGGTCTCTATTGCCTCAATAGCCTCGTTGGGGTTGGTTGAAGCGTAGAGAGTCTCTGCGGGCGTCAAGTCAATTTCGGGGAGTTCGTTCTTGTTTGTTTTCTTGCTCTTCTTGCGGTTGATCATCGCATAGTATTTTTCTACGCGCCCCGAGCTGTGGTAGTTGCGGGTGTAGTAGGCCTCGTCGATACCACTGATGATTACGCCTTTACTTCCGGAGGCATGGACCATTTTGCGGTCGCCGATATACATCCCGACGTGGTTTACGCGGCTCGACCCGCCGGTGGCGAAAAAGAGCAGGTCGCCTACAAAGAGTTCTTGTCGGTTGATGTTGCGGCAATATTTTTGTTGCTCGGCAGAGTTGCGCGGGAGCTTGATGGCGAGGGCGTTGTTGAAGATATTGAGTGTCAGCCCGGAGCAGTCGACGCCCTGCTTCGACGTGCCGCCGTAGCGATATGCCGTACCGAGCCATCGCTGTGCTTCGGCGAGGAGTGCCTGAGTTTCGGGTGGGAGGGAGCTGTCGACGGCTATGTGCGTCACCGCCGGCTTGCTTCCGGATGTCTTGACGCCGCGCCGCGATGAGCCACAAGAGCTTAGGGCGAAGACAAGAATGCAAGCAGCAACCAATGTGGGCAGAAATCCACTGAAAAGGCGTAAATTCGTTCGCATAGCGCAAAGGTATACAATTTTGCATAATTATCGGTAGCTTGGGCTTGAAAAAATCTTAGATTACGGGCTTAGGGGAATGATATAAATTTAGACCAGACGCTTTTTTTTCTTGGGGCAATTTTAGGGGATGAGGGCGGAAGGGTTGGTGGCGGGGAAAACGCAGAAGCGGTCGCGGGGCGACCCGGAACGGAAGATAGGTGGGGGCTTTGAGGGTGGCAACATGCCGGGGAATAGATGGTTGCAGCGGGACGGTAAGAAAACCGTCCCCTCCTTATTTGGACGGCCGCCTCTCGGAGAGGGGGGGATAAAAAAAGTGCCGGGGCAGCGGGGCCTCGGCACGATTCTTT
>CAYNSG010000217.1:0-2866 GCA_964399885.1 uncultured Bacteroides sp. | reverse complement strand
TTGATTTTTCTCGGCGACGCTCAGGCGCTCTACCTGCCGGAGCAGAAGAAGTTTGACCTCGACGCCGTGAAGAGTCTGATGACCGAGAAGCGGATTGCGCTGAACGACACGGCGCGACGAGTGCGCCGCCTGGCGGGCAACGCTTCCGATAAATTCTTGGAGATTGTGGAGCCGGTGCCGTTGCACGAGTTGTTGGCTGTCATGCCTGAATGCCGCGCGGTGGCGACTACCGGGCAGAAGGCCGCCGAGGTTATTGCAGAGCTGACGTCGACGGCGTTGCCGCGTATGGGCGAGGCTGTTCAGGACGCCGAGGGGCTGTCGATATGGCGCATGCCGTCGACGAGTCGCGCATATCCGATGCGCCTGGCTGAGAAAGCCGACTACTACGCGCGGATGATGCGTGCGGCCGGAATCTTATGAATCTTATGAATCTTATGAATGCTGCTTGCTGAGCATGATGTCGAGAATCTCGGAGTCGGCATGGTCCATAGCGTGGATGCCGATGCGCGTCAGATTGTCGATCGTCACGTCGACATCGTTGTCGACGATACCTTCAAGGGCCGAGACCGTAGTGTCGTTCATAGCCATCATTGCCGAGTAGACGGCGGTTGAGACACCTGAGGTTACTTTCAACGAACAGCTCGGTTTGGCGCCGTCGCAAATCATGCCGGTAAGATTGGCCACCATATTTTTCACGGCGTAGCTGATTTGGCGGAAGTCGCCGCCCATGAGATAGGTGATACCGCAGCTTGAGCCGGTAGCAGCCACTACACATCCGCAGAGAGCCGAGAGTCGGCCGAGCTTCTGTTTGATGTAGATTACAGTAAGGTGGCTGAGCGCCAAAGCGCGGATGAGCATCTCGTCGCTTGCGCCATTCTCGCGTGCATAGACAACGACGGGCATCGTTGCCGAGATACCCTGGTTGCCGCTGCCGGAGTTGCTCATAACCGGCACGACGGCTCCGCCCATGCGGGCATCGCAAGCGCCCGAAGTGTAGGCAAGGATATGGCTGAACGTCGAGTCGCCGATAAGTTTCTTGGCGGCGTCGGTTAGGAAAATCTGTCCAAGCGCATGGCCGTAGGGCTGACGCATAGCCTCCTGAGCCGCGCCGTCGTTGAGTCGCGCCGATTCGAGGATAAATTCCAGCTCTTCGATGGGAGTAGAGTTTGCGTAGTCGTAGACCCGGCGGAGTGTCAGGTATGTCTCGGTCGTAGCCTCGTCGGCCGCGGATTTCTTGCGCCGGTCGAGCAGAACCTCGCCGTTGCGGGCGAGATAGACAAAGTCGGTATGCCCGCCGCAGATTATCGCCGTTGCCGAATCGTTGCCGCAGCTCGCGGTGACGTCGATATAGAGTTTGTCGGGGGCGTCGTCTTTGAGGGTAATCTTGATGCCGCCGGCAGCTATCATCTTTCGGGCTCCGGCAACAGCAGCGTCGTCGACGTCGCGAAGCACCTCCAATCCGTAGGCCGAACGCCCGACAATAGCGCCGAGAGCTATGGCGATGGGAAGTCCGGTCATGCCCGTGCCGGGGATGCCCACACCCATAGCGTTCTTGATGATGTTGCCGCTCAGCGAGGCATTGATTTTGGCAGGAGTGGAGCCAAGGAGCTCTGTGGCGCGCGCCACGCAGAGAGCCACGGCTATAGGCTCCGTGCAGCCAATTGCGGGCACAACTTCGCGGTCGAAGAGTGCGCGGATTTCTTTTCGTATCTGAGCAGAGAGCTGATTGTGTATCTGATTGTGTATCATTGTGTCAACCGTATTTGCTGATTTTTCGCAGGGCATTTTCGTCGATGATTTTAATTGTGCGACCGTCAACGATAATCAGGTGTTCGTTGACGAAGCTCGTCAGCGTGCGGATAGCGTTGGAGGTTGTCATGTTTGAGAGATTGGCGAGGTCCTCGCGTCCCATATATATATGGAGTGTTGTGCCGTCGTCCTCGTAACCGTAGTTTTCGCGGAGCACAATGAGCGCTTCGGCGAGTCGGCCGCGAATATGCTTTTGCGTGAGGTTAACGATTCGCGTGTCGCTGCTGCCGAGATTGCGCGAAAGCTCATGGATGAAAAACCATGCGAGCTGCATATTACCGCTGATGAGCTCCTCGACGAGCGACATCGGCAACGAGCCCACCGTCGACAGCTCGATTGCGGCAGTCGACGAGACGTAAGGCTCATGGGCGAAATAGGCACGATAGCCGAAATATTGCACCGGACGAATCAGACGCAGAATCTGCTGGCGTCCGCCGATACCCTCTTTGTAGAGTTTCACCTTCCCTTTGAGCAGACACCATAGCGCCTGAGGCTCTTCGCGTTCGGCGTAGATGATCTGGTTTTTGCGGAAATTATGGATAGTGAAGTTGTCGATGATTTTACGTTTCTCTTCGGCGTTGAGAACGGTCCAAATCTCCGACAAGTCCTGACTAATTACTCTTTCAAGCGCACTTTTTATCATTTGTTGACGATTGGTGGAGCAAAGTTAATAAAAAATATGTTCAACAACATATTTTTGCGACAGATTAACGCTCTTCGAGTTAATTTATCCGTCAATTTAGAGTCTGTCTCATAAAAAATTTAACATTAGGGGTCGCATGCATGAGTCGAGTTTGGCTCTGCAGAATCAGGAGCATAGCGGGCTATGTGACTGATTCAAAGAGTCAAAATCGACCATGCATGCGAAACCGGTGGAAAATAAAAGAGACAATTTCTGTATAATTGTTGATAATATTAATGTAATATAATTGTCAATTGAAAAACCACTTTATCCCGGCTTCTTTTTGGCTAATTTGTCCAATCTCTCCGGTCACAACCGAAAGGTTGCTCCCTCTGAGATTGAACAAATTATCTCAAAAATAAGCCGCCCCTAATG
>CAYNSG010000216.1:0-2893 GCA_964399885.1 uncultured Bacteroides sp. | reverse complement strand
CGATTTGCTCAAAGAGCAGGCAGCCGAGAAGTAATCGAAAGCCCCCTCTGAATAACAACAAGCGCCGACATGAATGCCGGCGCTTGTTGTTTATGGGGGAGGGTATACGGGCGGGTTTGCGGGCAAAAAGGAAACGCAGAATTAAAAAGGACCCGCAGATGGGACGCAGAACACCCTGTTAATCAGGAATTAAGCAGAAGCGGTCGCTTCGCTCCCTCGAACAGAACCCGCACGGAAGGAGGGCGGCGGCGAGGTCGTCCGCCCAGACGACCTCCGCGCTCGGGTCAGCTAACGTTGGATGATTAGTGTTAGGGTTCGGGCTGGATGGAGTTGAAGGCGCGGAAGTTGGTGACTTTTGACTTGAAGTCGCCGACCTGCTGCAGCGGGAACATCAGCGTGCGAACGTAGTACATGCGGCGCTCAACGTCCTTGTCGCCACGGTGCTCTTTGTGGTACTGCGTCTGCTTGTCGAGCGTCTCAAACAGCTGTCCGTTGACGTAGAGGCGCGTCTCCTTGTTGTCGCCGTCGATGCGGATATGGGCTTTCTCGCCGGGGTAGGGGCGGAACGAAAAGCGGTTGAGGTAGCCGTCGCGTGCGAATCCGAGCATGCCGGCAACGGGGTCGGCGAGATAAACCGTGGCGTTGGGCGACGAGAAGAGAACCGTGCCGGGAGCTTCGGGCTGTGCTTCGAGGTCGAATTCAACGGTGTAGCCGTAGCCGAGGTCGCTGACGGGAGTAGTCTGGCCGGGGGTGAGCTTCGCTGCTTCAAACACTACAGAGCCGGGGAGTCCTACACGACCGAGGCGGTTGATGCCGGGAGCTTCGGCGAGGATGTGCGATTCGCGCTCAAAATCCTCGTAGGGAATCGTAACGTTCGGACCGTCCCAGAGCTTGGCGGCCATAGTCGGCACGGCCGACATGATGCGATGGTGAACGTCCTGAACCGAGATGCCGTTGCCTACGTGGTCGTTCCAGACGGCGAAATATCCGCCGGCGATTGCCGGGTCTTTCTCCTCAAAGACGACGTCGCCAACGCGCGCGGGCGTCCAGTTCTGATATAGCCACTCGTTGTTGAGATAGTCGTAGTAGTAGCCGGCAGCGGGCACGATGTAGACCATTCCGTCGGGGATTGAGTTGAGCTTGAAGCCGAGCTTCACCATCTCTTTGGGGTCGGCATAGCCGTTATACCAAGCGTCGAGCATCACGCCCTCGGTTTTGATGGGCGTTTCGCCGGGAGCTGTTGAGAGCGAGCCCCATACCCACGGCTTTTTGCCGTATGACTCAACGAGGCGGATATAGTGGTCCATGAAAGCGCGGAACTTTTCGGCTGTCTCTTTCTGTTTGTCGAAGCCGGGGAAGTCCTTGCCGAATTCGTCGGTGCCGATATGCATGTAGTCGTTGACAAACACGGGGTTATCGCCGCCGAGATACTCATCGAACACAGCGTCCATAAACTGCTGTGTCTCGGGGTTGAAGAGGTCTAGGTGGTCCATGCCGAAATCTTTGCTGCCTATGCCATTTTTATATTTGGCGAAGGCGAGCGCATGGGCGGGAATGTCGATTTCGGGAACGATGTCGACAAACTTGGCTGCCGATGTGCGCTGGAAATCGCGGAACTCATCTTTGGTGTAGTAGCCGTCGCGAGCGGTCAGTCCGGGGAACGAGTCGCTCTCCATGCGGAATGCGGCGTAGGTTTTGTCCCAGTCGTTGTTGAAATAGTAGTGGAATCCGTTGTCGTTAAGGTGGATACGCAATGAGTTGAATTTATAGTAGGAGAGAACCTTCACGAGGTCCTTCAGATAATCCATCGGGAAGAATTTGCGGGCAACGTCCATCGAGAGTCCGCGGAGACCGTAGTCGGGCCAGTCGGTGATTTTGCCTTTGGGGAGGGCATGGTCGGCCGACTGCTCTGCGATTTGGAGCAGTGTGCGTGTGGCCCAGTAGGCACCGATGGGTTTGTTGGCGGCGACAGTTACACGGTCGGCAATATCGATGGTGTAGGCTTCGTCGCCGAGCTTCTTGTTGGTTTTGATAGTGAGGACAATGTCGCCCTTGGCCGGCTTGGCGGCTTTGCCGGTGGCGACGGTGAACGTCCGGCCGAACATTGCAGCCCAGTCGGCAGCGAGCGAGTCGGCAACAGCGGCGAGCGATTCGTCGGCAACGATGCGGGTAGTTGCCGTGGGGACAAACGAGCCTTCGGCGCCTTTCCATTCGCGCAGTTCGGGCACGACGAAAGGCTTGGTGTTAACGGCGAAAGCAGCCGCCGGGAGCAGTGCGGCGAGCAGAATCGCGAAGTTTCTCAGGGATTTTTTCATCGGGTGAGATTATAGGGTTTGGTTAATTTTTACAAAGTTAGAGCTTTTCGATGATTAATAGAGTTGATTTGTGTCAAAAAAATCAGACAATAAGTTGAGGTGAGGGCCTTGCGCGAGGTTGTAGACTGAATAGGGCGATTAACCAAATGGAAATGATGTCGGTGCGAGAGGGTATTTTTGGAATGGAACTAAAATAATTAAGGCCAGACGCGGATCTCCAACCTTGCGGTTGGAGGGTGAACGCGGATTGACGCGGATTATTCTCGAAGCAATAATCGGAGGAGAGTTGGATGGGGGCGGATTGGGGTCGCGTGGCGACCCGGCGGATGCGGGCGGGCTGGGTTGCGGGGATGGTCGAGGGCTGGGTTTCGGGCGGGAGAATCGCAGAAACGGTCGCGGGGCGACCTTGGGCAGAACCCGCAGGAAGGGACGCAGAATTTTTGAGGACGAAATTTTTGAGGGAGAGGGAATTGGGACGCAGAAGCGGTCGCGTTGCTCCCTGGAACAGAAGATGGGTGGGGGCCCGCAAGCCGGCTCGTGACCTCGCCGACATGCGGTTATATAAGGCATCGCCCTGC
>CAYNSG010000215.1:0-2924 GCA_964399885.1 uncultured Bacteroides sp. | reverse complement strand
CTCGACTCATGCATGCGACCCCTAATGTTAAATTTTTTATGAGACAGACTCTAAAAAAGGGGCGCCCGGCCGGAATGGCCGGACGCCCGGTTTATGAGTAAGGGATGTCAGTAATCAATAGTTCCACTGGCAGGCAACCATTCTCAGGTTCGGGCAAGCCATCGTGCGGAAGTCGATAATCTGATTGTAACGGCAGTTGATGTAGACGAGAGCCTGGTCAAACGAGACGTCGAGCGTGGTCAGCTGGTTGTTGTTGCAAAGCAGACGCTGCAGGAAAGTCTGGTTGCTGAGGTTCAGCGAGGTCAGGTCGTTGTAAGAGCAGTCGACGAAGAGAAGCTGCGGGCAGTTGCTGACGTCGAGAGTCGTCAAGTCGTTGTAGGAGCAAACGAGGTCGAGAAGATTCGAGCAGTCGCGGAGTCCGAGGGTTACCATGTTGTTATCGCTGCAGATAAGAGTGCTGAGCGAAGGCAGCCCGGAGACAATCATCGTGGAGATTTCGTTGTCGTCGATATTGAGGTTGGTAAGGTTCTCAACGCCCATGAGGTTGAGCGATGTGAGCTTGTTGTAACCGCAATAGAGGTTTTTCAATCCGGTGCAACCCGAAACAACGAGCTGTTCGAGGTGGTTGCCCTGGCAATTGAGAGTCTGGAGCGTGGTCGAGCCGGCTACGTTCAGCTCAACGAAGAGGTTGTTGCTGACGTTGAGGTTTTTGAGAGCCGGGGTGTTGTTGAGAGTAATGTCTGTAAGACGGTTCTTATAGACTGATACTTTCACGAGGGCGGGACAGCCGCTGAAATCTACCGACGTCAGTTTGTTACGTCCGGCGTTGATTTCAGTGAGCGCGGGGTCATTGGCTACTGAAAGCGAAGTGAGCGCGTTGCGCGACACGTCGACTTTCGTCAACTGCTGGAAGCCTGAAAGGTCAAGCGAGCCGGCAAGGTGTTTATCCTTCCACTCGATTGCGGTGACGTGGCCACCAACAACGGTTAGTCCTTCAACTCCGGTGAGAGAATTGAGGTTCATGACCTTGAGAGCCTGGGCGTTGGTTTCGCCTTTTTCCGAGGTCTGCGACAAGAAAGCCTTGAGCTGTTTGGCCTCATTCTTGTCTAAGTTCTGTGCGATAGCGGCCGTGCATCCAAGCACGAGGGCAATCATGAATAAAACCTTTTTCATAAATCTAATAGTTGGGTTAATGTCTTTTTATACTCCTAACAACATCTGGATGAAAAAGGTTTTGACTTTCGGCAAAATTTTTTGCCCGACCGTCTGCGACTCAGAATCTACGCCTCAGAACGGCACGGGCTCATCGTCGGCGCCGAGGTCGACTCCGCCAAAGCTTCCGCCGGCACCGTCGGGACCCGATGGCATCATGCCGGCAGCGTTGAGCGCCGAACCGACCGACGCTACCGCCAGGTCGGGCACTTCGTCCCAGTTCTCGAAGCGGGCAAACTCTTTGCGAAAGCGCATCTTCACGTCGTCGACACGGCCGCTACGGTGCTTCGCCACGATAAACTCGGCGAGTCCGCGAATGTCGTTGCCCTCGGCGTCCTGGCTCGAATGCGAGTAATACTCCGGGCGGTGGATGAAGCAAACAATGTCGGCGTCCTGCTCGATGGCGCCCGACTCACGCAGGTCGGAAAGCTGCGGGCGTTTGTCCTTGCCCTCGCTGCCGCGATTCTCAACGCTTCGGTTAAGCTGCGAGAGCGCCACAATCGGTATGTTCAACTCCTTGGCAAGCTGCTTGAGCGAACGCGAGATCATGCTGACCTCCTGCTCGCGGCTTCCGAACTTCATGCCCGAGGCGTTCATCAACTGCAGATAGTCGATAATCAGGATTCTCACTTGATGCTCGCGCACGAGTCGGCGAGCCTTTGTTCGGAGTTCGAAGATCGAAAGCGAAGGGGTGTCGTCGATAAACAGCTGCGCACCGTAGAGGCGTTTGATTCGCGCCATCAGCTGGTCCCACTCAACGTGACTCAGCTGTCCGCTCTTAATCTTTTCGCCACCGAGCTCGCAGACATTACTTATAAGGCGGTTGACGAGCTGCAGATTCGACATCTCGAGCGAGAATATCGCCACGGGCGTGTTGTAGTTGACCGCCATATTCTTGGCCATCGAGAGCACAAACGCCGTCTTACCCATAGCCGGACGAGCCGCTATAATAATAAGGTCGGAGTTTTGCCAGCCCGAGGTCAACTTGTCGAGCTCGTGGAAACCGGTCTCAAGGCCCGACAGACCCGACGCACGGTTGGCCGACGCCTCAATCTGGTCGATAGCCTGCTTGATTACGGGGTCGATCTGCGTTACATCCTTCTTCACATTGCGCTGCGTGATTTCAAACAGCTTGCCCTCGGCCTCCTGCAGAAGGTCGTCAACGTCGTTGCTCTCATCGTAGGCCTTCTTCTCAACCTCACCGGCAAACGATATCAACTCGCGGGCAAGATATTTCTGCGCCACGATGCGGGCGTGATATTCAACATTGGCTCCCGAAAGCACTCGCGACGTCAGCTCCGTGACAAACACCGGGCCACCAACCTCGTCGAGCGTCCCGTCGAGGCGCAGCTGCTCAGTGACGGTTAGCATATCGATTGGCTTCTGAGCCGCGCCTAAATGCTGCACGGCCTCATAGACCAACCGGTTGGCCGGCTCGTAGAAACATTCGGGCTTCAGGATATCGCAAATAGCTGTATATGCGTCTTTTTCAAGCATTAGAGCGCCGAGCACAGCCTCTTCGAGTTCGAGGTCGCGCGGCGGAATGTGCCCGACCAAATCAGGCTGCGACTTGCGCGGAGCAGAGTTATATCGGTTTGATTTTTGTTCCATGATGCAAAGTTACGAAAATTCAGCGCCACCACCCCGCCCTCCCCCGCCAAACTTTTCAACCCCTTCTCAACACCCCCTGTAGAAAACCCGGGGCAGGCGGC
>CAYNSG010000214.1:0-2997 GCA_964399885.1 uncultured Bacteroides sp. | reverse complement strand
TCGCCATCGAGCTTTTTCCAGTCGCTCCAGGGAGCGTAGGAGATGGTGACGGTCTGTTCGCCGAGGCCGTAGGCCGAGCGGTCAGCGCCGTCGATTTTGAGGGTGACGGTGTACTCGGTGTCGGGTTCGATCTGCGAGAAGTCGAACGAGATGGTAATGTCGGACTGTTTGCTGCCGGCAGCGAAGTTGACCGTAGCGGGGACGCTGAAGATTGAGGTTGCAGCGCCGCCGACAGTTGCGGTTGCGGTAACGGGGACGCTGACAGCGTCGGCAGAGTTAGTGCGGAGCACTTCAACGGCCACGCTGCTCTGGTCGGTGGTCAGCGCGAAATCGGTCTGACCGTTATTGGGGAAGTAGACCTCCTGTCCGGCGGGCATCTCCGTGGGTTCGTAGTCGACCTTGTCGGTGCAAGCAGCGAGCCCCATGAGTGCGAATGCCATAGAGAGGCAGGCAGTCAGTTTTATAGTTTTCATTATCTGATATCTTTATGAATTAGAAGGGAGATGCAGTATAGAGGCCAGAGGGGTCGGGGTTGTTCCAATCTTTGAGAGCCTCGTTGTTGTTACCTTCGGTGCGTACGAACACGAAGTTCATCCATGCGGGACGACCATTGGTGTTGTAAGCATAGGCGGTGTTGAAGTTCGAACCGGTGTAAGCGCGGGTCACAGATTTGTTAAGACGCTTGATGTCGAAGAAAATCAGACCTTCGCCCCAGAACTCGGCGCGTTTCTGCTGGAAGATTTCGTCGATGATTCCGTCCTTATCTGTAGCGCGGCAGCTGTAGGCACTGTAGCGATAGGTTTTCATGAAATCCTCGATGAGGCGTTTGCCCTCGGTGGGGTTAGTCTGAGCAGTAGCCTCAGCCTGGATGAAATACATCTCTTCGACGCGCATCAGCGGAGCAGCCGTAGCAGAGCCGACGTTGTAGTCCTCAGTGTTACCGCTACCGGGACGGAACTTGAACGAAGCGTATTCGGGGAGTTCGGCAGCCCATTCGGGGTTGATTACGGGTTCCTGACCTGCGAGCTGCGAGCCTTCGGGAGCTTTGAACGAGAGTTTTCGGAAGTCGCGGTCGTTCATGCTGTTGTAGAGGCTTGCGTCGATCAGGGTGTAAGGACCGGCAGCAGCATAGCCGTATTCGGCCTCGTTGGATGTCCAAGCGGTCCAGTTGATGATACCCGACTGCACGACGTCGTCCTCTTTAACAGCCTGCATAACCCACATGAACGACGAAACGTCGGCGTTGTTGAAGCCATCGGTTGTTGAGAGCCATTCTTCGCGGGTGAGGGGAGTAGCGCCGGAAGCGGCGATAGCGAGTGCGGCATATTCGGCAGCTTTCGGGTAGTCGAGGTTCCACATATAAGCGCGAGCTTTCAGACCGTAGACAACAGCCGTGTTGGGCAGCGTCTTCGACGAGCGACCCTGACCTGCGAGATACTTTTCAGCCAAGTCGAGGTCGGACATGATGAAGTTGAACATCTCGGCGTGTGTAGCGCGGGGGTTGTTGCGAGCCTGTTCCTCGGTAGTTTCGTTGGTAACGATAGGAACGGTCAGACCTTCGACGTTGTTGCCGTTGAGGTTGGTCGACGATGTTTTCTCGTTGGGGAGGAACTCATACATCAGAGCCATGTCGAGATATGTCTGTGCGCGGAAAGCGTAGCCCATGCCGAGGTAGCCAAGCATGGTAGCGTTGGCAGTTTCGGGGTCGATGGCGCCGATGAGGTTGTTGGTTGTCAGCGCGCGCTGAGTGTAGTAGTTCCAAATGAACTGCGGACGAGCATAGCCTTCGCCGATGTAGACACATCCTTCCCACGACGTGTACCAGTCGTAACCGCTTGCTTCGATAGGCATGTCGCCGGTCATGACGTCGCGGATATGCATCATAGAGCCGTAGCCCCAGTCGTAGGGATAATCTCCGTCGAGCAAATTGAATTTATTGTTGAAGGCAGGCATGGCCCAGAGAAGAGCCTCGGCAGCCTTAGCCGACGCGCCGAGCTGTTCCTGAGTGGCGCCCTCGGTGGGGAAAGTCTCCTCTACGCATCCCGTGAGAGTCGGGGCGATGACGAGCGCAGCCACCATTGATTTATATATAGTCTTCATTGTTGATTCTGAATTTTAGAAAGTTACAGAAAGGCCGCCGGAGATTGTGCGGATGGGAGCATAGTAGGTGTTGTTGACCGATCCGGAGATTGACTGACGTGGGTCGAGGCCCTGGCGTTTGCTCCATACCCAGACGTTGTCGCAAGCGAGGTAGACGCGGAGGTTGGAGAGCTGCATTTTGCGCACGATGTTGAGCGGGAGAGTGTAGCCGAAGTTGATGTTCTGCAGCGAGAGATAGTTGGCAGAAATCAGGAAGCGATCGGACGACGAAGTAGTGTAGAGGTCGCCGAACTGATAGCGAGGAATGTCGGAGTTGGGGTTCTGGGGCGTCCAAGCTTTGAGGATGTCGGCGTGGATAGCCTGACCGCGACCGCCGTTGGTTGTCGGAGTGCCCATATAGAGAGCATAGTCACCGTCGTAAACCTGACCGCCTAGCGAGTAGCTGAAGTCGAGCGAGAGGTCGAAGCCGTAGGCGTTGAAGGTAGTTCCGAAACCGCCATAGACTTTCGGGAGGGCAGAGCCGCAGAGGAAGTAGTCCTCCGACGACAGCTTGTCGTAGGTAACAGCCTCGAGAGCGCCGGTGGGGTCGCCGTTGTCGTCGAGCACGCGGTGGTAGTAGAGAGGATCACCGGTTTCGTGGTCGACGCCTGCATAGCGGTGGAGGTGGAAGGTGTACAGAGGAATTCCTTCGCCGTAGAAGTAGCTGCCCGACTGATAACCGTTGACACCGTCGACTGTCATGGTCTTACGAGCTTCGGGGAGGTAGGCGAGAGTGTTCTTATAATAGGTGAGGTTGGCGTTGGCCGTCCATGTGAAGTTACGGCTCTGGAAGATGATGCCCTGGAGGTCGATTTCGATACCGGCGTTCTTCATGTCGCCGATGTTGTCCCAGTAGCC
>CAYNSG010000213.1:1724-3090 GCA_964399885.1 uncultured Bacteroides sp. | reverse complement strand
GAAAAAGTTGCACAAAATATAAAAAGTGTGCAAGAAAATGTAAAAAAATAATTAACTTTGCAGCCTGAATGTAATCAACTTTCCATCAATTCATCGATTATGAAATTATTACAAGCAAAGCTCGCTCAGTACACCGCCCCGCAGGAGGCAAAAGCCGCCGGTATTTATCCGTATTTCAGGGCAATATCAAGTGAGCAGGATCCGGAAGTGATTATCAATGGCAAGAAGGTGCTGATGTTCGGCTCGAACTGCTACACCGGTCTTGTCAACGACCCGCGCATCAAAGAAGCGGCGATAGAGGCCACGCGCAAATATGGCACGGGCTGCGCCGGTTCGCCCTTCCTGAACGGTACGCTCGACCTCCACAAGACCCTCGAGGCGAAGATTGGCGAGTATATCGGCAAGGAGGATGTCATGATTTATTCGACCGGTTTTGAGGTAAACCTCGGCGTTGTTTCGGCTCTGACAGGCCGCGAGGACTACATACTTTGGGACGAACAGGATCACGCCTCGATTATCGAAGGCCGCAGGCTCTCGTTCAGCCAGTCGCTGAAATACAAGCACAACGACATGGCGTCGCTAGAGAAGCAGCTTCAGAAATGCGACCCCGACAAGGTTAAGCTGATCGTGACGGACAGCGTGTTCTCGATGGAGGGCGACGTTGCCGACGTGAAGACAATCACCGAGCTGGCAAAGAAATACAACGCCAGCGTGATGGTCGACGAAGCTCACGGCATCGGCGTGTTTGGCCCCGGCGGCCGCGGCGTCTGCCACCACTACGGCGTTGCCGACGACGTTGACCTCATCATGGGCACATTCTCCAAGTCGTTTGCCTCGCTCGGCGGATTTATCGCTACGGACAAAGAGATCACCAACTTCCTGCGCCACCACTCGCGCTCATATATCTTCACCGCGAGCATCACTCCCGCCTCGACTGCCGCAGCCCTCAAGGCTCTGGAAATCATGCAGCAGGAGCCCGAGCGCCAAGAGAACCTCTGGAAGCTCACCAACTATGCTCTCGAAGGCTTCCGCAACATGGGCCTGGAAATTGGCAACACATCGACGCCCATCATCCCGCTGTTTGTGCGCGACAACTTCAAGACCTTCACCATCACCCGCGACCTTCTCGAGGAGGGCATCTTCGTCAACCCGGTTGTTTCGCCGGCAGTTGCTCCCCACGACACTCTGATTCGCTTCAGCCTGATGGCTACGCACACGATGGATCAGGTGACCACTGCTTTGGAGAAGATTCAGAAGGTGTTCCGCGCCAACGGCATTATCAAATGATTCGCGCCCGGAAAGAAAATTTCGACTTTATAGAAGCAAACGCAGCCGCCGATACCGCGCGGCTGCGTTTGCGTCATCA
>CAYNSG010000213.1:0-1624 GCA_964399885.1 uncultured Bacteroides sp. | reverse complement strand
CGTCGGTGACGGCTATCGACATAAACACGGAAGTGGCTGAGGCATTGGCGTATAACGCCCGGGCATTGGGCATCGGGAATCTGACGGCCGAATGTGCCGACGCGGTCGTGTGGGCTGAGGTGACGAGCGAGCGGTTCGACACCATATTTATTGACCCGGCGCGACGCGGCTCTCATGGAGAGCGATTATTTGCGTTGGCGCAATGCTTGCCCGACGTGACGGCGATGCTCCCGGCGTTGCGGCGCATCGGCAAGCGGCTGATAGTCAAGGCGTCGCCGATGCTCGACGTCAGCCATACGATTCAGGAGCTGCCGGGGGTGACCGACGTGTATTGCTACGGGACGGCGACTGAGTGCAAGGAGCTGACGGCGGTGGTTGATTTGCACCGTGATTTGCACCGTGAGGAGGAGAGAGAGGGCGAGCCGACGGTTCATGCGGTGACTCCCGGGCATCCGTCGCTATCGTTTCGGCGCAGCGAGGAGGCCGCGGCGACGGCGCATTATGGGGTGCCGCAGCCGGGGATGACGCTCCACGAGCCGCTGCCGGCGGTGATGAAGTCGGGGGCGTTCAATCTGCTTTGCGAGCGGTTTGGGCTGACTAAAATCAGCCGCGACAGCCATCTCTATTTCGCTGAGGGCGACGTGGTTGAGGCTCCGACGCGGCGCTATCGCGTGGAGACGGTCTATGATTTTTCGAAGCGGGGGGTAGCTGAGTGCCGACGCGCTTATCAGCAGGCGAATGTCGCTGCGCGCGGGTTTGTTATCAGCGCTGCCGAGCTGGCAAAGAAGCTCGGTGTGAAGAATGGCGGCACGAAGCATATCTTCGGCGTAACCGACGCCGGCGGCACGCGCCGGCTAATCGCCTGCTCCGAATAAATGCGAGATTGCGGGCGAGTTTGCGGGCGGATTTGCGGGCGGTTTGCGGGCGAGTTTGCGGGCAAAAAGGAAACGCAGAAACGCGCTACGCGCTAGGGCAGAACCCGCAAAAAAAAAATACGCAGAATTGGTTGATGATTAGGAAATTAAGATGCAGAAGCGGTCGCTTCGCTCCCTCGAACAGTACCCGCGGGGAAGGAGGGCGCAAGGCGAGGTCGTCCGCCAGGACGCAGATTTTCAAGTAGCCGGTACGCCGGAGCGAAGCGTAGGCGTGCCCGGTTCAATTGGCAAGATGTGAGGGCGTCTGCCAAGACGCAGATTGAAGCCGCCTGTGCCTCAATCGGCGTCTTGGCAGACGCCCGCGCCCATTGGCATATAAACCGGGCACGCCTCAGCAGGGTAAACCCTGCTTCGGCGTACCCGCTACTTGAAAATCTGCGTCCTGGCGGACGCGGAGGGTGGCATTCGCTCCCTTGGGCAGAACTCGCGGGATGGGCGGCGGCAAACATCATGGTGGGAAGTTGGGGAGATGGTGTTTGTTGGGGGGATTAGATGGAGTCGAGGAAGCGGCGGAAGCCTTGGGAGCGGGTGTCGTAGAGGCCGAGGCGCTTCATCTGGTGGAGAGTGGTGGCAATCGAAATGCAGCCGATGGCGATTTTTGTCCAAAGGAATGCTGATATGACGATGAGAATCTGCCGGTTGATGAAAAGTGAGATTACAAACGCGATAAGAGCATCAATAACGGAAAT
>CAYNSG010000212.1:0-3139 GCA_964399885.1 uncultured Bacteroides sp. | reverse complement strand
GAAAGCCAGAACAATGACTAACTTTTTGAATGACATTGAAATTAAAGTTATAAAATGATGAATAATACCCTGTGAATAAATCAGATTATGTGATGACTCCGTATACACTTTTAATGAACAAGAAGCAAGCATCTGATTTGCGTACAAAGATATGAAAAATTTGTTAATCAGGTTGAAATTTGTCGCTGATTAGTCGACAAAAAAGCGCACATGATGAGTCGCGATGAATCTTGATGCCTCTTGATGAATCGTTATGGGTAGATGGGCGGGGCTGCGATGCGTGAAAACCGGTGTGAAAACTATTATGGCACGAAGTTTGTTAAAGATACATAAGCGGGAACACCGCTTATACGTAACGTAAAATTACGTTTCGGAAAACGCATTACGAAAAACTGTTTATAAGAAGGATGATATGAATTTCAACAATTTCACCATTAAATCGCAGGAGGCAATTCAGAAGGCTGTCGAACTGACGCGAAACAACGGCAACCAGGCTATCGAACCTGCGCATATACTGAAAGCTGTCCTCTCGGAAGGGGAGTCGGTTGTTAAATTTATATTTGCCAAAACCGGTGCGAGTCTGCCAATGGTTGAGCAGGCCGTTGACCGCGACATTGCCTCGCTGCCGAAGGTGTCGGGCGGCGAGCCGTATCTCAGCCGCGAGTCGAACGACGTGCTCCAGAAAGCTATCGACCTGGCCAAAAAGCAGGGCGACGAGTATGTGACGCTCGAAGCAATGCTGTTGGCGTTGTTTGAGGTCAAATCCAACGCGTCTTCGGCGTTGAAAGATGCCGGGTTGAGTGCAGCCGACCTGCAGAGCGCAATCACCGAGCTCCGCAAGGGCAAGAAAGTTACCGACCAGGGCGCCGAGGACACCTACGACGCTCTCGGCAAATATGCCATAAACCTCAACGACCGCGCACGCAGCGGCAAGCTCGACCCGGTGATAGGCCGCGACGATGAGATTCGCCGCGTGCTGCAGATTCTGAGCCGACGCACAAAAAACAACCCGATGCTGATTGGCGAACCGGGCACCGGTAAGACCGCCATCGCTGAGGGCTTGGCACAGCGAATAGTTCGCGGCGACGTGCCGGAAAATCTGCGCTCAAAACAGATTTTCTCGCTCGATATGGGCGCACTCGTTGCCGGCGCGAAATATAAAGGCGAGTTTGAGGAGCGTCTGAAAGCTATCGTCAACGAGGTGACTCAGAGCGAGGGCGAGATTATTCTCTTCATCGATGAAATCCACACGCTTGTCGGTGCCGGCAAGGGCGAGGGCGCGATGGATGCCGCCAACATTCTGAAACCGGCGTTGGCGCGCGGCGAATTGCGCAGCATCGGCGCTACGACTCTCGACGAGTATCAGAAATATTTCGAAAAAGATAAGGCGCTCGAACGCCGTTTCCAGAAAGTGATGGTCAACGAGCCCGACGAGATGAGCGCCATTGCCATTCTCCGCGGCTTGAAGGAGCGCTATGAAAACCACCACAAGGTGCGCATCCGCGACGAGGCGATTATCGCCGCCGTGCAGCTCTCGGAGCGCTACATTACCGACCGCTTCCTGCCCGACAAGGCTATCGACCTGGTCGACGAGGCCGCATCGAAGCTTCGCCTTGAGATTGACTCAGTGCCGCAAGCTCTCGACGAAATCTCGCGCCGCATAGCCCAGAAGGAGATTGAGCGCGAGGCTATCAAGCGCGAAGGCGACAAAGAGAAGGTGCGCGAAATCGAGAAAGATCTCGCCTCGATGCGCGAGGAAGAGAAGGAGTTCACGGCCAAATGGAAAGCCGAGAAGGACCTAATCAACCGAATCCACAAGAACAAAATCGACATCGAGCAGCTCAATTTCGAAGCCGACCGCGCCGAGCGTGAAGGCGACTATGCCAAAGTGGCAGAGATTCGCTACTCTCGCGTGCAGCAGAAAGAGAAAGAGAACGAGGAGATTCAAGCTCAGCTCAACATGATGCAGGGCGAGAAAGCTCTGATTAAGGAGGAAGTCGACGCCGAAGATATTGCCGACGTCGTAAGCCGCTGGACCGGCATTCCGGTTAACAAGATGGTGCAGTCGGAGAAAGAGAAGCTGTTGCATCTCGAAGATGAGCTCCACTCGCGCGTAGTAGGTCAGGAGGAGGCAATCCGTGCGATAGCCGATGCCGTCCGCCGCTCTCGTGCCGGATTGAACGACCCTCGCCGACCGATAGGCTCGTTCATCTTCCTCGGCACCACGGGCGTAGGTAAGACCGAGCTCGCCAAGGCTCTCGCCGAATATCTGTTCGACGACGAGAACATGATGACGCGTATCGACATGAGCGAATATCAAGAGAAGCACACCGTCAGCCGTCTGGTCGGAGCGCCTCCCGGATATGTTGGCTACGACGAGGGCGGACAGTTGACCGAGGCAGTGCGCCGCAAACCCTACTCTGTAGTCCTTTTCGACGAGATAGAGAAGGCACATCCCGACGTGTTCAACATCCTGCTGCAAGTTCTCGACGACGGCCGACTAACCGACAACAAGGGACGTCTGGTCAACTTCAAGAACACTATCATCATCATGACCTCCAACATGGGCTCCAACGTGATCCGCGAGAACTTCTCGAAGATGACACCCGAGAACCACGACGAAACCGTTGAGCGCACCAAGGCGGAAGTTATCGAGATGCTGAAGCAGACAATCCGTCCGGAGTTCCTCAACCGTATCGATGAGATTATAATGTTCACCCCGCTCAACGAGAAGGAGATCGAGGAGATCGTAGGGCTGCAGATCAACGGCATCAAGAAGATGCTCGCCCGCAACGGCGTAGAGCTGGAGATTACTCCCGAAGCGCTCCACTATCTCGCCGAGGAGGGCTACGACCCGGAATTTGGTGCCCGACCTGTCAAACGCGCTATCCACCGCCTGGTGCTCAACCAGCTCTCGAAGGATATCCTCGCGCAGAAAGTCGACAAGGAGAAGCCGATCATAATCGCCACCGAAGGCTCGGGCGACGACACCAAGCTCGTGTTCCGCAATTGATTTGAAAACAAAAATACATGATATTAATCTCTTAATCACCAACTATGAAGAAGTTTATTTATATGCTGCTCGCACTGCCGCTGTTGGCTCTCACGGCTTGTAGCGACGATGACGACCTGCCCGACG
>CAYNSG010000211.1:0-3202 GCA_964399885.1 uncultured Bacteroides sp. | reverse complement strand
GCGTTAATTTTCACGTTCTTTCCTATTAAGTCGTGAACTTTCTTGATGAAAAGTTCGGGTTGGTTTTTGATTTTGTTGATTAGGTCATCCGGCGCCCACATATTGGTTTTGCCTTTGCGGAAGCCGAGTAGGGTGCGCCGCGTGATGGCTTTTGCCATTGGGGTTTTGCAGATTACGAAAATGTTTTCGTCAACCGAAGCATCCCATAGCGATTGATGTTCTTCGAGCGTCTCAGGTGAGAACGTTGCGTTGCGCAACCGAGAGCGATAGATGTTGTATGCAAGATAGAGAGGATATAGGCCCGACTTCGAGTTGATTTCAAGCAGATGGGTGTCAGGTGTGAAAACATACGCTGTCACTTCCCCACGGTCCACAAAGCGTGGCTCCTCAAGCGGATTCTTATCGTCGAACTTTTCATCCAAGAATGTATAACCGCCGAGTGTGTCGCTAAGATGCATATTTACCACGCGCCACGGTGTCAAGACGGTTTCCTTGTCGGGATTACGGAATGTGGCAAAGATAGCTGCAATGCGCTCTATGCGTTCCTCGATTGAGAGGCGGTCGGCGGCGCGAGCCATTTGGCGGATGCGCTTGGCGGCGGCAGTGAAGATGTCGGGGTCGTAGTATTTCTTAAAGGCGTTGAAGCGCTGTTTGCTGACTCCTCGGGGCATGAATTCTTCCCACGATTGGGGGTCGACAAGCTGAGTGAAGTTGTCGATAGTCAGCTCCTTATCTTCGTCCTCAATCTGAGCGCCGTAGATGAGCAACGGCATTCGGATAGAGATTCCGCGAAGAATCGAAATAGCGTCTTCCTTTACTTTTTTCTTTTTCTTTAGCTCTTCAAGGCGTGCTTTCTCTTCCTCGGTCAGCTCTTTCTTCTTTTTCTTTTCGAGCTTCTCCTTCTCCTCATATTCCTCGTTGGTAAGGCCTTGGTCGTTGACTGTGATATCGTTGGTCTTACCCATCGCCTTTGTCTGACCGATAATGCCTTTCAACTCATCAAACTCTCGGATGTCGAGGTCGGTGAGTTTCATAAGTTGGTCGTTGTAGAGGTAGCCGTCTTCAAAACCGTTTTGAACCACACGCTCAACATATACGCGTTTCAGCTGCTGAAGCATATGCTCGGTGTCGAGCTGCTTCATTTGGCTGCCCTCGATTGATATAATTGGGCAGAAGTTAAGGAACTCACCGAGTTGCCGACGTTCTGACTCTCCTTGCTTTCCGGCCTTCGTTGATATTTTGGCGGTTTCGGCGAGTACTTTGAGAGTGCGGTCGGGAGCAAAGTCGAACACGTAGCAATCCTCCTTCACTCGGCCATTGATGGTTGCCGGAGTCTGTACGCGGAAAATTGTCTGCATGTAAGCCGATGCGGCTGTGTTGAAACTGCCCGATAGCATGAACACGCCTGTCCAAGCCTTGACGCTGACGCCTGTCGTCAGACGTCCGCACGAGAGAGTTATGGTTCTAGTCTGATCGGGATTATCACCGATAGCTTTAGTGACTTTTCGCAGAGCTTCCTCATTGGCTTCTTCTTCATCGCCATCGCCGGCAACGTTGACAATCTCAAACATACCGAATACCGGGTGATTTCGTAGCATGTTGGAAAGCGCCTTCGCCGATTTGACACCGGGAACCATCCAAAGCGTATGCCGGAAGATATCGCGATAACGCTTGTTGGCAAAGGGATACATACTCTGCTCATCTGTCTTGGTGAGCAGATTGAGGAAATTCTCGACGTGGCGTTCATGCACGAAAGTGCCGTCGTCTTTTGTGCGGAAAAATTCGCGAAAGTTGAAAGCAATATCCTCGTCGGCATAGTCCGACATGAGTCGGCCGAGGTCGTAGGTGTAGATGTTGAGTCGGGGCAGTCCGGCATAGGGGTTATGGTCACCGGGGTGGTCAATATACCACTGCGCTTTGGCGCGTTGCTCCATGACGTAGTCCCACGTGTATATTTCGTTTTCGTTATAACTGTCCAGAAGATTGAATGGCGTGCCGGAAAGGTTGAGAACTTTCGTTTCGGGTTTAGTCAGCTCAGCCATGACGGCGCGCCCGAGTTCGGTTTGTGTACCTTCGTGGGCTTCATCGACTATGATGAGATCCCAGGGCGTGGAGAAGATGTCGTTGTTTTTATCGAAGTTCCCTCCTACGAGTTCAGAGCCTCGAAGGTCCTGCATCGAAGCAAAATAGACATATCGTTTATTGTTCTTCCGGGCTTGATTTTCGAGCGTTTGGAATGTCTCTCCGTTGGTTTTCGAGCCGTAAAGGAAGTCGGGTGTGTCGTAGAAAATCTTTTGAAAGTCCTCATACCAGCCGGAATCGACAACGGGTCGATGAGTAAGGATAAGGACGCGCCGGAAGTCGCCGCGTTCTTTGACTACTTCGAGCGCCGAAAGCGTTTTGCCGAAACGCATCTTGGCGTTCCAGAGCATCTGATTTCCGCGTTTGAACTGTCGGAGTGTTTTGTCGATAGCTTCGCGTTGTTCCGGACGGAAGGTGATAGGCGAGAACTCTTCGGTGATTTCCGAGGCATGGAGCGATTTGCGCCCTTCTTTTACTGCTGTAATAGCTCGTTTTGCGGTCGACAAATCGCAACAAAACCATTCGTTAGCTCCGTTGACTTGGTCGAATTGCTTGCGCTTTATGCCGCTTCGGAGTAGTACGTCGTGAACCTCCTTGTCGTTGAAACCAAATAATTTCCCTTCGCGGTTGGCAATTGCTATTTCGGTGTGAAGAAGTTCGTAGGCAATACCGGCGGTTTTAGTGTATTCGTCGATACGCTGCCGCGCGGCTTTATTAAGAGCGCTGCTATTGGGCGCCTGGGCGATATCGCCATTGTCGAGTGTCGCTTCTCCAATTTTGAGGCAATCGGAGTGGGCGCTGTCGGGAATACGGAAGACGTAAATCAGCTTGGCTTTGAGTGATGAGAAGTATTCCATGGACGATTATTTAAGGAGGTCGATAAATTTGATGGTTTTTTTGTGCTTAACTTGCGAAGATGTAATGTCGTTTGGCCAATCCACAATTAAGGCATATGTGCCGTTATGCTCGCGGATATTCCCGTTCTTGCAACCATCACAATGTTTCATAATTTCGGTTTCGCCGAAAAGGTCGGCAACAACTGTGCGACGATCTCCGCAAGTGTTGGGAAGAACGCCTTTTAGTCCGTCCATTTGCCAAATGTTCCATGAAATGATATAAG
>CAYNSG010000210.1:0-3259 GCA_964399885.1 uncultured Bacteroides sp. | reverse complement strand
TAAAGAATATGGCTTCATTAGAGAATGATATAATCGAGAAGAGCCTTCAGATACAGGCGTTCCTTGAGGATTTGATGAATGTCAATGAAAACAAGGAGATTTTTTGCAACATTATTTGCGGCGGAGCAGTTTATTTTATATGTTTGCATCCAAACTGCAGCATAACCAAACCACTGCCCGATGAAAGCCAACCCTGACAAAAGCCTATGGCGCAACGTTGCCGCGCTGCCGCGACGCATCGTCGATTTCTACGTCGACGGCTTTCGCTCCATGACCGTAGGCCGTTCGCTATGGGTTCTGATTATCATCAAGCTTTTCATTATTTTCTGCATCTTCAAGCTGTTCTTTTTCCCCGACATACTCTCGACGCGCTACGATAACGATGCCGACCGAGCCGCCGCCGTGCGCCACAACCTGACAACGCCTAAATAACACTTATAGACACCCCGATAATTAATCATAACCACGCATTTCAACTTATTTAGCTTATGAACGATTTGATTTCAGTAGTCGATTGGTCGCGGTGGCAGTTTGCATTGACCGCCATGTACCACTGGCTTTTTGTGCCTCTGACCCTCGGCATCTCTATCATCATCGCCATTATGGAGACGGTCTACTATCGGACCCGCTCGCAGAAATGGCTGAGGATGACTAAATTCTGGATGACGCTTTTCGGCATTAATTTCGCCATGGGCGTAGCCACCGGTATTATTCTCGAGTTTGAATTCGGCACCAACTGGTCGAACTACAGCTGGTTTGTCGGCGACATTTTCGGCACGCCGCTTGCCATCGAAGGCCTGTTGGCGTTCTTTATGGAGTCGACTTTCATTGCTGTGATGTTTTTCGGCTGGAAGAAGGTGAGCCCGCGCTTCCACCTCGCCGCCACGTGGCTCACGGCCATCGGTGCATCGCTCTCGGCGCTCTGGATTCTTATCGCCAACGCCTGGATGCAAAGCCCCGTAGGGATGGAGTTTGACCCGATGCAGATGCGCAACGTGATGGACGATTTCTGGGCTGTAGTGTTATCGCCTGTGGTCATCCACAAGTTTTTCCACGCCGTTCTCAGCGGCTGGGTGCTCGCCGGAGTGTTTGTGATTGGCGTCAGCTGTTGGCTTCTGATGCGCCGCCGCGAGCGCGAATTTGCCATCAGCTCGATTAAGGTCGCTGCATGGGTAGGCACAATCGGCATTCTCGGCACCATTTGGACCGGCGACGGTTCGGCAGTCGACGTTGCTCGCGTGCAGCCGATGAAGCTTGCCGCCATGGAGGGACTCTACCACGGCGACCGCGGACAAAGCATCGTAGCTTTCGGCATCCTCAACCCCGCGAAGCGCTACGACAACGACGAGAAAGAATTTCTTTTCCATATCAGCATCCCCTACGGACTCTCGATTCTCGCCAACCACGACATGAACTCGTTCGTGCCCGGCATCGCCGACTTGGTTGACGGCACAGCCATCGACGCCGACGGGCAGACGGTTGCCACCACTTCCTATTACGACCGCATGGAGCGCGGGCGCGAGGCCCACGAGGCGTTGCGACTCTTCGACGCTGCAACAGTTGCCGGCGACACTGCCGCCATGGACGCTGCCCGCGCCGTCATCAAGCAGAACTTCGCCGATTTCGGCTACGGCTACCTGACGTCGCCCGACCAGGCCATACCCCCGGTTGCCATGACCTTCTACACCTTCCACATCATGGTTCTCGCCGGAGGCTACCTGCTGCTATTCTTCGTCATCGCTCTCTTCGCCGTCTATCGCAAGCCCGGTTGGTTCAACCATAAGCTGATGCTCTGGGGCGGACTGTTGACGATTCCTATCGTCTGGATCTGCTCCGAGTCGGGCTGGGTGACAGCCGAAGTAGGCCGTCAGCCCTGGATTATTCAGGACCTTATGCCGACAACCGCGGCAATCTCCGACATCTCCGTCGCCACGGTACAGACAACCTTCTGGATGTTTGCCGCCGTATTTACCGCACTTCTCGTCGCAGAAGCCTGCATTATGATTAAACAAATCTCTAAAGGACCCAAAGAATGATTACCTCCATGATAAAACTCACCCTGCTCCAGGACTACTGGTGGGTGCTCATTTCAGTTCTCGGCGCTATCCTGGTGTTCATGCTCTTTGTTCAGGGCGGACAGACGATGCTGCTCGGACGCCTCAGCGCCGACGACCGCTCGCGTATGGTCAGCTCGCTCGGCCACAAATGGGAGCTGACGTTCACAACCCTCGTGGTGTTCGGCGGAGCGTTTTTCGCCTCGTTCCCGCTCTTCTATTCAACGAGCTTCGGCGGGGCCTACTGGCTGTGGATGCTGATTCTCTTCAGCTTCATTATTCAGGCCGTCAGCTATGAATTCCGCTCGAAACCCGGCAATGTCTTCGGCCGTCGCACCTACGATACCTTCCTCTTCATCAACGGCTGCGTAGGTTGCATTCTGCTGGGCGTCGCCGTGGCAATGTTCTTCTTCGGCGGAGAGTTCACCATCGGCATGGGCAACATCCTCGACCCCGGGGCACCCGTAATCTCATGCTGGGCTCCGACCCACGGCTTTGAGGCCATATTCAACTGGCGCAACCTCGTGCTCGGATTCACCGTGCTCTTCCTCGCCCGCACCCTCGCCGCACTCTATTTCATCAACAATATCCCCGCCAAGCCCGACTCCGAATTCCGCATGCGCACGCGATTCCAAGTGACCGTCAACGGCGCTATCTTCGTCGTCCTCTTCCTCGTTTTCCTCTTCCTTCTGCTTACCGCAAAAGGAATGGCCTACGACGCTCAGGGCAACTTTGAATGGGTCGACAACAAATACCTGCAGAACTATCTCGCCCTCTGGCCCGCATTGTTGGCCCTCCTCGTCGGCACACTCCTGGTGCTCTACGCATATCTGCGCACAATCACCCAGGCGTGCTACGTGAGCGGCATCTGGCCCGCCGGAATCGGCACGGTGCTCGTCGTGCTCAGCCTCTTCTGGGTGGCAGGATTCAACTCCACGGCCTATCTGCCCTCGCTCGTCGACGCCTCCTCGTCGCTGACGATTCGCAACAGCTCGTCGACGCAGTTCACCCTCCAGGTTATGAGCATCGTCTCGCTCATTATCCCCTTCGTCGTGGCCTACATCGCCTACGTCTGGCGCTCTATGGACCGCCACTAATCGCCCCGCAATACATCGATTGAGATCTCGCCGGGTACGCTGACCACAAAACGGAGGCGTGCCCGGCTACTTGTGAATCATCATCGGGCAAAAGCAAACGCAGAACTT
>CAYNSG010000209.1:0-3284 GCA_964399885.1 uncultured Bacteroides sp. | reverse complement strand
TGCGAAACGCCCCATTTGTAGGGAACCGGGGACAGCATGCCCCGGGGGATGAGAGCCACTCATCGCTCCGGGGCATGAACCTTATCAGCAATAATCTTATGTTTGAGTGTCTGCGGTTTATGGGCAGAAGAGAGAGACAGGGTTTATTGGTTGGGGAGGTTTTCGACTACGCGGATTTGCTCGAAGAAATAGCCGGCTTTCATCGAGGCGCCAAGTGTGGTTTCGCCGGTGTTGGCGTCGTAGATGTAGATTTGCGGATTGGTGTTTTCGGCGTCGACTCCGATGTAGGCCTTATGGTTCACGTAGGCCATGCGCGACGAGAATCGGCCGCTGCTGAATGCGAGTTGCTGACCGTTATATTTTACTGGTGTCGAGGTCTTGGCGGTCAGGTCGATGACGGTGTAGTAGTGGCTGAAATCGTCGATGCCGGTTCCGTAGGAATCGTCGCGGGCATAGCCCATGGCTTTGCTGCCTCCGAGATACATGACAGAGATGAGTTTGCCGTTGGGAGTGAAGCCGTCGTAGTTGGGGTCGAGTTGCGTAGAGTTAGCGGGTATTCGCAGCAGATGGCTCTTCTCGACGTCGTTCTCCTCGGTTAAGCAGGCTATGTAGAGGTTGTTGGCGTTGTCGATGAAGGTTGTGGTCTGCAGGAGTTCGCCATAGGCAGTTCCGACCATTTCGCAGTCGAGGAAGGAGCAGGGAGTGTTGCTCTCTACGGCCATAGTCTGCGGGTTGATAACGGCGGTGATCATCGGCGAAGTGCGGACACCGTTGCGCACAGCGGTTTTGCCGTAGTAGAAATAGAACAGCTTATTGTCCGACTTTCGATAGGTAAGGATGCCGGAGGTTGTGAAGAGTTTGGCGCCTTCGGGGAGCGGGATGTCGAGGGTGCCTTCGTCGATGATAGTCATGTTGTCGGCATTGAGCTTCGTCCAGATGATGCTCGTTGCCGCGCCATCGGCAGCCATGACGACGAGCGTGTTGTCGTCGATCCAGGCGTGGGTGTATTTACGCGTAGAGAATACGTTTTTAGCGAAGATGCGTTCGGCAACGACTTCGATGCGGTTGTCGCGGATGAGATATTTGCCAAAGCGGTCGCCCGAAACGGGCACTTGGTAATAGTAGGCGCCTTTTAGGATTGTTTCGAGCGAGAGAAGGCTGTTGACCTCGGTGCCGGTGCCTTCGAAGGAGATTTGAGGTTGGTCGGCTTCGAGTGAGTTGACGGAACGGACGAGCGTCTGCACGTCGCGGCCCATGCCGCCGTGGCGGTCGAGAGCAACCCAGAGGTCGAAGTGGAAGTCTTGGAGTTCTTCGGGGTCGGTGGGGATGTCGGGTTCGTCGGACGAGCAAGCCGTGAAGCCTCCGGCGAGAACCATGAGCATGAATGCAGTAAAGAGAAATTTCAGGTTTTTCATAACATATTACTTATGAATTTCAGTTGATAAATATTCGGAATTTAGCCATGAGCGAACGTCCGGGCAGCTGGAGCATATAGTTGTCGTAGACGGTTCGGTTGAATATGTTGTTGCACTCGGCCGTCAGGTTGAAGCGGTTGTCGTGCCACGAGTATGTTGCGGAGAGGTCGAAGGTTGACTGTGTCGGGATTTTGGCTTTCGAGGATGCGGCGCCATAGGCTTCCCAGTTGAGATAATACCACCGGACCCACTGCCAGAAGAGCGACACACGCAGGCGGTCGTCGCGACTGAAAAGGTCGCGGAAACTATAGGCGGCATCGGCGTTGCCGAAGATCCACGGGCGGTTGGGCACGCGATTCTTGTAGGTTGCCGAAGGGTTGCCGTCGGATTTGTATTTTCGCATGTTGCGCGGGTCGCTCCACGTAGCGTTGACGCTAAGGCTCAGGCGGTTGCTCCAGAGGTAGGAGAGCTCCATCTCGAGGCCTTTGATGTGGATAGCGGGCTCGTTGGCATAGGTCATCAGTCCGTCGCGCTCTGAAACGACGGCGCGGATATAGTTATGTACGCCTCGGATGTAGCCTGTCAGCGAGTAGTCGAACTGATGGTCGCCGGCAAAGGGGAGCGAACCGAAGAGGGCGAGGTTGTAGTTGTTGGAGGTTTCGGGCTTTAGGTCGAGATTCGGCTCGATGGTTGTGCCGTTGCCGAGAAGTTCGCGTGAGAGCGGCAGGCGGACGCTATGTTCGTAGGAGGCTTTCAGTTGTAGCGGTTCGAAGAAGATGTAGCGCGAGGCTACACCGGCGCCGCTATAGCTGTTGGTAGAGGAGGCTTTGGTTGGCGCGCGTCGGGTTAGGCTGTTGATGTAATTCTTGTAGAACGCGGTTGAGTTCAGGCGGTTGGAGAGGAGACTGTTATTGAAGCTCACGGCGATAATATGCTTGGCGACGACGTCGCTCGAAGGCTCGTAGGAGTCGTCGGCATCGTCGTGCTGCTTGTTGCCGCGGCGGTTGAGCGAATAGTTGAGGCTCAGCGTGTTGTCGGGGTTAATCGCATAGGAAGCGCCGGCGTTGACAATAGTCAGCGGGCGGCGATAGACTCGAAGCTGGCGACCGCGCCCGTTGATTTCGTTGCGGTTAGATGGAATCCATGTGCCGTCCCAGGAGTATTTGCGGAAAGCCGTGTCGACGGTAGCGGAGTGGTCCCAAGTGTGGGTGACGTTGGCCGTCAGGTTGAGCTTTTCCCAACGCTTGGCGTAGCGAACGCCGATGTTCCAGGCGTGGGAATGCCGCTCGGCTTCGCCGTAGACTTTGTTTTGCATCGCGCCGGTCTGCAGCTCCTTATTGGCCTTGTTGAACGAGCCGCTGACGAAGAACGCGTCGGCCCACGAGACGCGGTTGACTCCGGCTTCGATGCTCACGGTTGTGCTGAAATAGCGGTCGTGGAAGCGGCGGCGGTCGGTCAGGATGTAACGGTCGGTAGCGTCGTCCCAGACCTCGACATCGTGCATCATGTAGTTGTTTTTCGAGGAGTTGATGTTGAACGCCGGGCGGACGAGAATCGGCGTAGCGCCGACGCGGAGTTGGCCGGCAACGTCGGCGGTGTGGGTGTTGAACGAGCCGAAACCGTAGGAGGCGTCGAGATAGTTTTGCGAGCGATTGAATGTCACGATGTTGACGGCTCCGCCAAGAGCGTCGCCCGAGAGCGATGCCGGCACCACGCCTTTGTAGATTTCAACGCGGTTGACGGTGCTGAGCGGGATGTTGTCGAGGGTGAATCCCGAGCCGCGCGAGTCGAGCGGTACGCCGTCGATGAAATAGCGGATAGAGTTGCCGGAGAGCCCGGAGATGGTCAGGTCGAAATCCGAGCCGAGCC
>CAYNSG010000208.1:0-3319 GCA_964399885.1 uncultured Bacteroides sp. | reverse complement strand
ATAATTTAATGTTGTCAGTTTAATGTGTCAGTTTAATGTGTCAAGCACTTGACGGATTTTTTCGTAGGTTGTGATTCTTGTCGGCACGAGCGGCAGTCGGAGTTCATTCTCGATGAATCCCATCGCATGGAGCAGGCATTTGACGCCCGCGGGGTTGCCGTCGACAAACAAGAGGCTGAATAGCTCGGTGAACTGATGATGAATCAGGCGCGCACGCTCATAGTCGCCGGCGAGAGCCAAGCGAACCATTCGCGAGAACTCGCGGGGAAAAGCGTTGCCAATCACGGATATAACGCCGACGGCGCCGAGTGTAATCAGCGGGAATGTGATGCCGTCGTCGCCCGAAATCACGCAGAAATCGTCGGGTTTGTTCTTGATTATGTCGTCCATCTGGCCGATGTTGCCCGAGGCTTCCTTGATGGCGATTATGTTGGGGAATTCCGAGGCGAGGCGTAGGGTGGTTGCGGCGGTCATGTTGACGCCGGTTCGGCCGGGAACGTTATAGAGAATCACCGGCACTGTCGATGCGCCGGCTATTGCTGCATAGTGCTGATAGATACCCTCTTGGGAGGGCTTGTTGTAGTAGGGCACAACCGAAAGAATGGCGGCAAACTCGCGCGGGTTTACTTTGCGAGCTTCCTCGACAACCGCAGCTGTGTTATTGCCGCCGCAGCCTACAACCAACGGAATCCGACCGGCAACGCGCTCAACAACGAACCGCTTTATCTCCTCGCGTTCGTCGGGAGTCAGAGCCGGAGTCTCAGCCGTAGTTCCTAGCACGACCATGTAGTCGACACCGCTTTTTATCTGATAGTCAAGCAGTCGCGCCAATGCCGGGAAATCGACAGATTTATCGCTGCGGAAAGGTGTGATCAGTGCCACTCCCATACCGCGAAATATCGTTGATGCCATTGTATGGGGTTTTATGTCTGCAAAGTTACTACAATTTGCCGATATATTTACGCCCACGCTAAAATTCTTCCGCCATTAGAATTCCTTTGAGGTCGCAATTTGCGACCTCAAGTTTGTAATTTTCTGTCGGTCAGCGAACAAATGCACGCGGTCGTATCCATTCATTCGTTGTCGTCAGCTGCTTTTAGTCTCAACTGTTTAGTGCCACTAACCGCACCCGCTCTAAAATTCTTCCGCCGCCGGCGAATCGAGTCGTTCGTATTCTGTCTCCGACTCTTCCACGATATCGGGGCCATTGTCGCGGCGTTTGCGCTTAACTGTATGCTTAATTTTCCCGATAAAGAAGTTAAGTTCAACGGATGTTTCAGATTCGTCCGGTCGCAATTCGGGCAGGATTATGTCAGATAATAACTCTGAGAATCTTGTAATTAAGTTCTTGCTCGGAGTTTTATCTGTATGAAGCGAAGCAAGTGTTGTTTGCAGTTCTCGAACCTGAGCATAAGTTTCAATTATTCCGAATGTGGCTTCGATTGCTTGTTTGCTCTTTAATATTGTCGCAAGCATGTAGAGCCCCTTCTCGGTGAAAGCTTTTGGTAAGAATCTTGATCCACCTCGTCCGCTGTTTGAGGTCGAAATTTTCGACCTCAAACAGCTATATTCCTATTCATCAAGAGTAAACATATAGCCTTCAGGGAATTTGGCTTGGTTGTTTTTGACAGCCTCATTGATGCGCTTAGTCTCTACGCCAAATATTAGCGCTACGTCGCGATCCAAGAGAACCGGCTGATTGCGAAGGATAATCAGACGAGGGCCTATGTTTTCCGGTAATGTCACTATATTATTCATGTCGCTTGGGTTTGATTTTCTTTTACAATTTGCCGTTTGCCGCTCTTATTTCAACTGTTTAGTGATCCTAACCAACTGGTTGACGACTTTCTTACGCTTGTCTTAAAGTTATTGCAGATTCCTTATGCGGACGTCAATCCGGTCGTTATCCTTGAAGGCGTCGACGATTGGGGTCAAGTCGGTCTCGACATAGTGGTAGGGGTAGACGATTCGCGGCTGGAGCATCTCGATTGCGTGGATAGCCTGGGTGGGAGTCATCGTAAACGGCTGATTGACGGGCAGAAATGCGATATCAATGTCGCCCATATCAGCCATTTCAGGGATATCCTCCGTGTCGCCGGCTACGTAGATGCGCACGCCGTCGATGTCGAAGATAAACCCTACGTCTTTGCGCTCTTTCGGGTGGAATTGCAGGTGACCTTCAGTCGTGTTGTAGGCCGGCGTGGCTGTCACTGTGAATCCGAAGAGGTCGGTTGTGTCGCCGGGGGCGATGGCGTCGCCTTTGCCAGCCAACTCAGCCACGCGGCGGCTGACGACGAAGCGCGTCGACGGTGTCGCTACGGCGTTAATCGCCTCGGTGTCGAAATGGTCGTGATGTTCGTGGGTCACCATAACGGCGTTGGCCTTCGGCAGCTTCGAGAAGTCGTGGCCAAACATTCCCGTCGGGTCGATATAGACGAGCTTCCCGTCGACTTCGACAATCAGCGATGCGTGCTTTATAAGGTGGATTTTCAAGTCCTTGCCCGAGCGCGTGGTGAATGATTCGTGGCCGATTCCCTGCGCTTCAATCATGCTTGTAGCTTCGTCCGAGCCACTGACTACCGGGAGATTCTTCTGCTCCCAAGCGAGAATTCCGCCCTCCATGTCGACAACGCGAAACCCTTTGTCGGCAAGATAGTTGGCGGCCTCATTGCTACGGCGACCGCTGCGGCAATAAACATAGATGGTTTTCGACTTGTCGAGCCCCTCGGTACCATGTTTGAAGTCGGCAGTGTCGAGCCAGTTGAGCAGATGAGCATCCCGGAGATGTCCGGCATTGAACTCCTCGGGCTTGCGGACGTCGAGAAGATAAGCGCTGCTATCGTTGTTGAGCATCGACTGAAACTCCTCGGGAGCCACAACCGTAATTGCCGAGTTGTCGGCTTTTGCGTTACATCCAAACATAATCATTCCGATTATAAAACTTAAAATGCTTATTGCCTTTGTCATATTCTTCAACAAATTCATGGGTTTTCTGTTTGCGAAGTTACGCAAAATGCACGAAATCTCCAAACAAAGCTTCCCCACCCCCGCCCGCCTCCACGTCCACTAACCCCGCCCACATCCAAACTCGCAAACCCTGCCGCCCTCATTCCTGCACTCAACCCTGCCGCCCTCAACCCCGCCCACCAACCCTGCCCGCCCGTATCCGTTCCGGGTCGCCTCGCGACCCTTCCGCCCCCATCCATCGAAAACTCTGCCCCAAGAAAAATCCGCGTCAATCCGCGTCTGCCCCACGGCGATAGCCGTGATCCGCGTCTGAACTCATCTCTTAAGATTTCCTCCCATGCGTCTTAAATTC
>CAYNSG010000207.1:0-3542 GCA_964399885.1 uncultured Bacteroides sp. | reverse complement strand
CCCTCATCGCATTTCCGAAGTTGCCCTTGGCAAGCTCCGATATCCACGCGGGCATATCGTTGCTTATCGGGCATTCTTTCTTGCACGAGGGCACCTTGCAATACAGACATCGCTGCGCCTCGCGAATAGCCTCCTGAAGCGTGTAGCTTTCGTTTACTTCCTTGAAATTATGCGTCATTTCGGATTATTCGGTAGTCTCAATCTCATCTGAATGGTCGGCAATCATCGCCTTCTCATTGCGGATAATCAGCACGCGATTCCACCACATCAGCCCCATTGTGCCGACGACGAGCAACCCGCTGCCTATCCACTTCAGATTGTGAACCGGCTGGAATACGACCCATGCCAACGGGCTGCCGGCAAAATCGAGGCTGCCGCCGCTGAAGCCCTCGGGAATAGCCACCGCCGCGTCGCCCGTGACGACATAGACGTCGCGAGCCGCGAGCGTGAACCATCCGGCGAGGTTCGTAACCATATACAGTCCGAGAACTATAACAACCAAGCCTACCACAAAGGTTTTGAACACATTACCTTTCGTGAACGGCAACACGAGGGGAAACACGTAGAACAATCCCGCAAGCGAGGCCAACGGCAGGAACTGGTTGCCCGGAAGCACTACCGCCAGCACGAGCGATACGGGGATGAGCAGCAGCGATACGACGAGCGTAGTCGGGTGCCCGATTACCAGTGCCGGGCTCATGCCGATGTTCAGTCCGTCGGCACCCTTGAAGCGGCGTGCAATCAGTCGGCGCGTTGCGTCGCTAATCGGCTTCAAGCCCTCGATGAACAGCACCGTGACGCGCGGAATCAGCTCCATGACGGCGCCCATCTTTATGCCCAGGCCGAGAATATACGGAATACGGTCGACGATTTCGCCCCACGACGTGCAGGTCAGGCAGCCGATAACGATGCCGACTATCACGCCCAGAAACAGCGGCTCGCCCATCAAGCCGAACTTCCGCTTCATCCCCTCGGCGTCGATCTCGAGTTTGTTGATGCCGGGGATTTTGTCGAGGCCCTTGTTGATTGCCCATGCAAACGGAGCAAAGCCGGCGCAGAACGGCTGAGGAATCGAGATGCCGTCCATATCCTTGTAGAAACGCTGGAACTTCTTCGCGGTCATGTCGGCGATAATCAGCGTCAGAACGTAGCAGACTATCGCGCCGAAGAAACCCCAAGCCAGCGAATCGGAGGCGAAATAGATCACCGCTCCGATAAACGCGAAATGCCAGTAGTTCCAGAGGTCGATGTTTACCGTGCGAGTGGTTTTGGTGAGCAGCATCAGGATGTTGACTCCCAAGCAAACGGGAATGACAAACGCACCGACGGCCGTATTGTAGGCCACCGACGCTGCCGCCGGCCAACCCATGTCGAACACGCGCAGCTGAAGGTCGTAGATTTCAACGACCGAGTCCAACGCCGGACCGAGAGCCGACGTCAGCAACGCGGTGACAATCGACAGCCCGACGAAACCGACGCCCACCTTGAGGCCGCTCTTCAGAGCGTCGCCAAACTTAATGCCGATGCAGAGGCCGAGCACGGTGAAAATCACCGGCATCATCACGGCCGCACCGAGCCCTATTATGTAGCCAAAAACTTCTTCCATCTCAGAGGGTGGTTATTTGAGGGTGGTTATTTGGGCTGTTTGCCGATGTAAGCAAGAATACCGCCGTCGACATACAGCACGTGGCCGTTAACGAAGTCCGATGCGTCGGAGGCTAAGAACACAGCCGGTCCCATCAGATCCTCTGGTGTGCCCCAGCGGGCAGCCGGAGTCTTCGAGATGATAAACGAGTCGAACGGATGACGGCTGCCGTCGGGTTGACGCTCGCGCAGCGGCGCGGTCTGTTCGGTTGCGATATAGCCCGGGCCGATGGCGTTGCACTGGATATTGTGTTCGCCATACTCTGAGCAGATGTTGCGGGTGAGCATTTTCAGTCCGCCCTTTGCCGAAGCGTAGGCGCTGACGGTCTCGCGGCCGAGCTCGCTCATCATCGAGCAGATGTTGATGATTTTGCCGTGGCCTTTCTTTATCATGCCGGGAATCACAGCCTTGGCGCAGATGAACGGACCGACCAAGTCGACGTCTATCACGCGGCGGAACTCCGACGCCTCCATCTCCTCCATCGGGATGCGCTTGATAATGCCGGCGTTGTTCACCAGGATGTCAATCGTGCCAACGGTTGCTTCGATGTCGGCAACCATCTCCTTCACGGCGTCCTCGTCGGTCACGTCGCAGAGATAGCCTTTGGCGTCGATGCCCAGCTCTTTGTAAGCCTTCAGTCCGCGGTCGACGGTTTCCTGACGCGAGCAGTTAAACACGATTTTTGCGCCGGCCTCGGCGAAAGCCTGAGCGATTGCCAGACCGATTCCGTAGGCAGCTCCCGTGACGAGAGCAACTTTGCCTTCAAGTGAGAAATTTACCATATCTTGTTATTTGTTTTTGATTCATTTAGTTACTTTGGCCTTCAGCGGCGATGCGAGCCGGCGTTGAAAATCCTCGAGCTCGCAAACCCAGCTGTTGAACGTCAGCGTGCGTCCCTTGCTCCACGACGAGCCTGCATAGTAATCAAACACCTCGCCGGGGGTATATGGCGCAACCGCCAGCGCATGCCCGACGGCCGTGCCGCGCTCCTCGGGCAGAGCGAGATATTTCGTCGAGCCCTTGCCGGGGTTCACAACGCCTATGAATATGCGACCGTAACCCTGCTTCGGGCCCGTTGTTGGGTCGGCGTAGGCCACAAAGCCGTCGCCGAGCAGATAATCGTCAGTTGCGGGCTTATGGACAACGATGCCTGCGGCTACCGAATCGACGTCGAACCCTTCGAGGCGCGAGGTGACGTGGTTGAACGGCGTGCCGGCATCGAGGGTAATCGTGCGGACGTCACGCCCGCCGGAATAGTCGAATGTCAGCTCAATGGTGGTGCGCAGCGGGCCGTTGTCGAGAATCTTCCACTCCGAGAAGCCGCCGGGAAAAATCAGGTTGCCGTCGCGGTCGAGCGGAGCCGATGCGCCGCCGCCCAACGTCGCGCCCACGTCATACTGGTCCATGCCGTTACCATGGTCGATATGATACGAAACCTTCTGCACAAGCTCCTTGAAATAGCGCTCAGGCACAACCGGACGGGTGGTTGATTTCGTGAACACATCGTAGCCGCTCACTCCGCCGCCCGAGCCCGGGCCGTAGACGCGGTAGGCGGCGAAATCGTTCTCCCAGGCGAGGTCGTCCTGGCGCTCGGGATAGAACGCCGCGTAGGTGATATCGTCGATTGGAGTCGGGCGCCCTTCGGCTACGGTGAACACCGCCGTCGACTGCGGCCCCACGGAAACCGGGAAGACAATCTTACCGTCGTGGGTGCGCTGCCAAGGCACTTCCGCCCCGTAGCTGTCGGAAATCACAAACGGCCCCGCGGGCATCTCTGCGGCAGCAACCTCAATCATCTCCGTGCGCGACTGCGGCAGGCTGTTGGCAACGCTTATCCGCGCCACCGGCTCAGCAGCCTCAGCCGCCATCATCGACAGCGTAGCCGCTGCCGTAAAAA
>CAYNSG010000206.1:0-3595 GCA_964399885.1 uncultured Bacteroides sp. | reverse complement strand
ATGCGTATTCAGAGGGGTTGCGGGGGAGGAAATGTTTTGTTAACTTTGTGGCTAAAAAGTTTGATTGAGTTCGTTCTGCCAAATTTTCACATTTCGATATAATGAAGAAACAAATGTTAATTTCGGTGCTAATGTGCGCCGCAATCTCGGCGGGGGCGGCTGTGACGCCGCTGTGGATGCGCGATGTGCGCATCTCGCCCGACGGCAAGCAGATAGCTTTCACCTACAAGGGTGATATCTATCGCGTGGCAGCTACGGGCGGCCAGGCTACACGCCTGACTACGCTGCCTTCCTACGAGAGTCGCCCCGTGTGGAGTCCCGACGGCAAGCAGATTGCCTTCGCGTCGGACCGCAACGGCGGCCAGGATATCTACATCATGCCCTCGACGGGCGGCACGGCTACGCGCCTGACGTTCAACGGCGCCAACGAGACGCCTGAGGCGTTCACACCCGACGGCAAGAACGTGGTGTTCAGCGCCGTGATCCAGGACCCGGCGAAGAGCGTCATGTTCCCGTATCGCTCGCTGACGGAGCTCTACCAGGTGCCGGTTGGTGGCGGACGCACGACGCAGCTGTTGGCATCGCCGGCGGTCTACATGAGCTATATGCCCGACGGACAGTCGTTTGTCTACGAGGATGTGAAGGGCGGCGAGGATAAATGGCGCAAGCACCACACTTCGTCGATCACCCGCGACATCTGGCTCTACGACGCCAAGACCGGCAAGCACACCAACCTGACGGCGCGCGCCGGTGAGGACCGCAACCCTATCGTTTCGGCCGACGGCAAGACCGTCTACATGCTCTCGGAGCCCAAGGGCGGCACGTTTAACCTCTACTCGTTCGCGATCGACAATCCGAAGCAGCTGACGAAGCTTACCGACTTCACGACGCACCCCGTGCGCTTCCTCTCGCAGGGGGCCGACGGCACGTTTGCGTTCACCTACGACGGCGAAATCTACACGATGGCTACCGGCGGCAAGCCGCAGAAGCTCCCGGTGAGCATCACCATCGATGAGGACACGCCGGAGACTAATGTCAATGTCAGCTCGCCCCGCGGCACTACGGTGTCGCCCGACGGCAAGCAGTTGGCTTTCGTGAGCCGCGGTGAGCTCTTCGTGGCTTCGACCGACCATAAATCAGTGAAGCGCATCACCAACACCATCGAGGCCGAGAGCGATCCCGCATGGGCTCCCGACGGACGCACGCTCTACTACACCTCGGAGCGCGACGGCCATTTCAACATCTATCGCGCCACGATTGCCCGCTCGGAGGATCCGAACTTCTCGAACGCTACGGTTGTCAACGAGGAGCCGGTGTTCAGCCCGAAGGACAAGGTAGACCGCACGAATCCGTCGATTTCGTCCGACGGCAAGCAGATGACGTTCGTTGAGGACCGCACGCGCCTGATGCTCTATGATTTCGCTACGAAGAAAACCCGCCAGCTGACCGACGGCTCGACCGTGGCTTCGCGCACCAAGGGCTTCGGCTCGCAGTGGAGCCCCGACGGCAAGTGGATTCTGATTGAGGCCACCGACCTTCACCACCAGCCCTACAGCGACATCGCCATCATCAATGTTGCCGACGGCAAGATGACCTACGTGACCAAAACCGGCTATTTCGACCAGAACCCGCGCTGGGCTATGGACGGCAACGCCATTATTTTCGACTCGGAACGCTACGGCATGCGCAACCACGCTTCGTGGGGCTCGCAGAGCGACGTGATGATTGCGTTCATGAACAAGGATGCCTACGACCGCTTCCGCCTGAGCGAGGAGGATTATGACCTGCTGAAGGACGTTGAGAAATCGCGCAAAAAAGATGCTGCCAAGGATGCCAAAGATGCAAAGGACTCGAAAGATTCGAAAGACACCAAAGCATCGAAGGACGAGGGTAAGGAGCCGGTGGTTGTTGAGCTCAACGGCTTTGCCGACCGCACGCTGCGCCTGACGCCCAACTCGTCGGCGCTCGGCGACATCTACATGACCCCCGACGGCGAAACTCTCTACTATCTCGCCGCATTCGAGAAAGGCTACGACCTCTGGAAGGTTAAGCCCCGCAAGCACGACGTGAAGCTCGTCAGCAAACTCGGCAGCGGCCCTGCAGGATTCGACGTCGATAAGGACGGCAACCTGTATCTCACGGGCTCGCGCGTGCAGAAATTCGACGTGAAGAGCGAGAAGCTGACCCCGATCAGCGTCAGCACGTCGTTCACCATCGACCCCGCCGCCGAGCGCGACTACATGCTGCGCTATGTCTACAACGAGGAGCGCGAACGTTTCTTCCGCACCGACATGAACGGCGCCGACTGGGATGCTCTCTATCCAGCCTACGCCAAGTTCCTGCCGCATATCAACAACAACTACGACTATGCCGACATGCTCAGCGAGCTGCTGGGCGAGCTGAACGTTTCGCACACCGGCGGTCGCTACTCGGCTCGCGGCGCTGAGCACCCCACCGCATCGCTCGGACTGCTGTTCGACATGACTTACAACGGCGACGGCATGCTGATTGAAGAGGTTATCGCCGGCGGACCGTTCGACCACTCGGCTCTCAATGCCGCCCCCGGCCGCGTTGTTACGGCCATCAACGGCGTGAAGATTGCTGCCGGTGAGGATCCGACCGAGCTTTTCAACGACATTGCCGGCAAAAAGACCCTCGTCAGCATCAAGGACCCGAAGACGGGCCGGACATGGGACGACGTAGTGCTGCCGATTTCGTCGGGCACGCTTAACTCGCTGCTCTACAACCGCTGGGTGCGCCGGCAGGAAGAATTGACCGACTCGCTCTCGGGCGGCCGCATCGGCTACGTTCATCTGCAGTCGATGGGCGACGACAGCTTCCGCAAGATGTATGCCAAGGTTCTCGGCGAATATATCGACCGCGACGCTGTGATTATCGACACTCGCTACAACGGCGGCGGACGTCTGCACGAGGATATCGAGGTGATGTTCTCGGGCAAGAAATATCTGACGCAGGACGTTCACGGTGTAGAGACTACCGATATGCCTTCGCGCCGCTGGAACAAGCCGTCGGCAATGCTGACGAGCGAGGCGAACTATTCGAACGCCCACGGCACGCCCTGGGTTTACCAGCATCTCGGTCTGGGCAAGATTGTAGGCGCTCCCGTGCCGGGCACTATGAGCTCGGTCAACTGGGTAACGCTTCAGGACCCGTCGCTCGTGTTCGGTATTCCGGTAACCGGCTTCCGCACCGCCGAAGGCTACTATCTCGAAAACCATCAGCTTGAGCCCGACATCCTGATTCTCAACGACCCGGCAACGGTTGTCAAGGGCGAGGACCGTCAGCTTAAAGCCGCTGTCGACGAGCTTCTCAAAGAGATCAAGAAGTAATCGACATTTCAACTAATAAAAAATCTGCGCTCTCGGCCGAGGGCGCAGATTTTTTTATGTCGGTTGGGATTAGCCTTTGTAGGGTGGAGGAGTGGAAGTAGATTTTTCAGCGGATCCAGAGTTCTCTGAGTTCTCTGAGGATTTCTCTTCGGCGGGAGCTTCGGGTGCTGCAGGGAGGGCGGCGTTGGCTGCGAGAATCTCGTCGGTGCGCGATGTCCAGGGGCGTTTGCCGAAGATTTTCTCGA
>CAYNSG010000205.1:0-3620 GCA_964399885.1 uncultured Bacteroides sp. | reverse complement strand
GATAAATCATGATAAATCAGGTTGAAGCTTGATAAATCATGATGAATCCTGATGAATCCTGGGAAATCCTGATGAATCCTGATGAATCTTGGGGAATCTTGAGGGGGCGGGAAGTTAGCGGGGGCCGAAGATGTCGGTGCCGATGCGGACCATGGTTGAGCCGCAGGCGCAGGCTATTGAGTGATCATGGCTCATGCCCATGCTGACTTCCGTGAACTCGTCGCGGCCGGCCATGACGGAGGCGGCGAGAGAGTCGAAAGCGGCGCGGATGCGGCGGAAATCGTCGGCCACGCGCTCGCAGTCGTCGGTGTTCGACGCCATGCCCATGACGCCTATTAGTCGCACGCCGTCGAGCTGCAGCGCTTCGGCGGCAGCCTCGGGAAGCTCCTCGGGGAGGAAGCCGAACTTTGTCTCCTCGCGGGCAACATGGACCTGGAGCATGACGTCGACCGTACGGCCGGCGCGGACAGCCTCGGCGCTAATGGCGCGGAGGAGTTTGAGCGAATCGACGCTCTGAATAACGTTGGCGGCTGCGACAACCTGGCGCACCTTGTTGGTCTGTAGGTGGCCGATGAAATGCCAGACGATGTCGGCGGGCAATGCGGCAACTTTGGCCGTCAGCTCCTGCTGGCGACTTTCGCCGAACAAGCGCTGCCCGGCGGCATAGGCCTCGGCGATAGCTTCGGCGGGGTGGAATTTCGAGACGGCGACGAGCTTCACGCCGGCGGGCAGCGTTGACCTGACGGCGCGAAGTCGCGAAGCTATGGAGTCGGAGTCCATCTCACTCGGGTTTTGTGGTGGTGCCGAGTTTGGCTTTGTAGACATCCATCAGGGGAGTCTCGACGATCGACTGGATTTCGAAGTCGGCCATGGTGCCTTTCATGCCCTCCATGAAATTGTCGTAGGCGTTCTTGAAGTCGCTGCCGGCGGTGAGGATGAGCGTCGAGGTTTTCTTTTCGGCGGCAGTTTTCTCGTCGATAGTGATGAAAGCCACCTTGACGAGATACCACTTGTCGGCGGTGTCGTCCCAGAAAATTTCGGAGATTTTAGTGCGCTTAACGGCGCTGACGGAGAACTCGCCCGAGATGTAGGGTGTCTGCTCCTCAATGATGCGGGCTTCGGCCTCGGTGAACGTGAGCGCGTCGACAAGATAAGGCTCGTTGACCTTCTTGACAACGCCGTTTTCCATCATTTTATCGTATCTTACTTTGCATTCAAACCAGTTTGCCATTGTGAGTTAGGATTTAATTAGTACTAGTTGATTGATATGGTTTTAGTTGCTTGCTGTCCGGAAGCACCGCGGGCGCTGACGATGTAGATGCCGGGGGCGAGCGATTCGGTAGCAAGCTCGATTTCTTGACCGGAAGTAGAGACGGTTTTGACAGCCGCGCCGGCAACGGTGAGCAGCGTGACGGTCAGCGACTTCTCGCCGGGGAGCGCCACGCGCAGCGAGCCGGGGAGCACGTCAACGAGAAGACGGCGGTCGGCATCGGCGCCAACGTTGGCGATAGCCGACGGTTTGCCGAGCAGGGCGAGCATAGCCTCGTAGGCCGAGATGCGTCCGCCGCCCCATTGCTGCGACTCCTTAGCGTCGGTCGACACGTGGGGCATCATGTGGGCAGTCATCACCTCCTTGACGCGGTTGACAGTCAGCTGCGTTCCGGCAGCCTCGAGCAGCTGTGCAACGACGCCGGTGACGTAGGGTGTGGACATCGACGTGCCTTGCGACACCTGCCAGTAGTTGGTGCGCTCCTTGTTGTTGACGGAGCTGACGGCCGAGGCCGACATTGTGCCGAGCTCCTTGTTGTCGAGGTCGGCGGCATAGTAGGTGCTGATGCTGGAGACGATGCCCTGGCCGGGAGCGCAGAAGTCGGGGAGCGCGCGTCCGGCGAAGGTGGTGCCGTAGGAGGAGAACTCGCTGACGTGGTCGACGAGGGTCGCGGCCGAGCTGTAGGCGTAGACATAGCCCGAGAGTGTCGGCCACTGGTTGCGCGACACGTAGCTGCCGACGACGATGATGTTGTCGCCGCAAGCCATGCCGTTGATCGACTGCGAGGGGTTTCCGTCGGTCCAGCCGGAGATGCCGCGCGAGGTGAACGACTCGGAGGGGTTGGTGAAGATCCAGCTGTTGATTTCGACGCCGTCGGGACCGGTGTAGATGAGGCCCGGCACGAGGTTGCTCTGGTTGTTGGCGGTCAGGTTATAATATATATAGGTGTTGTAGCGGTTGTTTGTCTCGTCGACGCCGCACGATATGTAGACTTGCGACGAGGTGAAAGCCTTGGCGAACGTAGCGTCGTAGGTGTAGCCGTTGTCGGCTTTCTGCTGGGAAGTGAGCCCCATCTCATCATCGCCTGAGGGGATTGACTGCTGCATGACGATGGTGTTGGTGTTCGTGTTGTAGATGGCGAAAGCGACGTTGAACGCCGTGGAGTTATTGCCCCAGGTCTCGACAACGCCCGTGTCGGTGATGGGCACGAATGTCTGGAGCTTTGGGGCTGAGGAGGAGAACGTGTGCTGCAGCGAGACGCCGAGGTCGCCGTCGTTGCCGGCCGCGATGCAGATAACCATATCTTTGCCGAGCTCTGCGAGATATTGGCTAAAAAGGTCGGAGCCGTCGTGGGGACCCATCGTAGAGCCTAAGGAGAGGTTGAACACGGCGGGTTTGCCCTGCGCTTTGGCGTATTCAATCACCTTCTCGGCGGCGAGGAGGATGCACTCGTTGTTGAGCGTGCCGCAGCCTACGGCGAGCGATGCCTGCGAGGCGATGCCGTAGTAGGGCACCTTGCGGTCGTCGTAGATGAGGCAATTTCCGGAGCCCGACTGCTCGACGGCAACTCTTCCGGTGCCGTTGTAGCCGCCGGCGGCGATTCCGGCAACGTGGGTGGCGTGGGTACCGCTCTTGCTGTCGGTGGTGAAGTTGGCGATAGCCGTGGGGGAGGCGTATTCCGAGTATGTGGCTTCGTTGTCGCTGCCGAGGCTCATGAGCCAGATGCGCTCAACGCGGTTTGAGCCGTCGGAGGCGATGAAATTGATGTGGTTGGGGTCGAATCCGGTATCCATCATGCCGACGATAACGCCCTTGCCGCGGTAGTTTTTGTTGTTGAGCAGCTCGTCGGACGAGCCGTTGATGAGGAGGTTGGCCTGCGATGCGGGGCGCGCCTTGTTGAGGTAGGGTTCAGCCTTGTTGCCAAACGAAACAGCCTTGACGGCGGGTCGCAGGGCGAGGTTGTCGACGTGGCCGAGTGGCAGCTCGATGAGGGACATATTGGCGCGCGTAGCGAGCACGCGTAGCTCGGGGTCGTCGGCTTCGAGAGCGTAGGGGTCGGAGCCCTTGTCGAGGCCGATAAGAGCGACTATTCGCGAGTTGAGTTCCAATCCGCCGGGGGTAGAGACTCCGGCTCGGCTGTCGGCGATGGCGGTCTGTAGGATGCGCCGTCCTGCGGGGTTGATTTTCGATTGCGAGGCAGCGGGCTGTGCGACAGAGGCGAGCAACACGGCGAGGATTATCAGGAAACGTGACATAAACACAATGAGTTACAGATGATTTGTTCGGCAGTCGGGCCTGTGGGCGCCGATTGAGAGCGTAAAATTACAACAGAACGCGGCTAAATGCAAGC
>CAYNSG010000204.1:0-3654 GCA_964399885.1 uncultured Bacteroides sp. | reverse complement strand
GTTGGAGTCCGATTTTATGGGATTTTGATGTAAATTTGCATAGAAATTCGAACCAAATATGACAAAAACAAGATATATCCGCTTACGAATTATAATGTTGGCGATGCTGTTTGTAGCAGCTGTCGCCGGGGCTACCACCAGCCCGCTGAATATCCCCGGGGCGCAGTCGACGAAGGTTGGCATGTATGTCGCTGAGCTGGCCACGGGTAAGGTGTTGTTCGACGTCAACTCGTCGACGCCGCTGGTTCCGGCGAGCATCATGAAGTCGCTGACGTCGGCTTCGGCGTTGACGCAGCGCTCGGCAACCGACCGCTTCGAGACGGAGATTGTCGTTGACGGGCGCATCGACAAGGGCGTGGCGCGGGGCAACCTCGTGGTGCGCTGCGTGGGCGACCCTACGATTGAGTCGAAGCATTTCGCGGGCGTTGCAGGCTTTGCCGACAGCATTGCCGCGGCAGTCGTTGCAGCCGGAATTAGCGAGATTGCCGGTACGGTGGTTATCGACGAGGACCTCGTGCCCGACGATGGCGTCCCCACGGGGTGGGTCGACGAGGATATCGTCTGGCCCTACGGCACCGCCCACCATGGCGCCAACTTCTTCGACAACACGTTTATTCTCTCCGTGCCCGGCAACCGCACGAAGCCCCACGTGCCCGACCTTGTCGTGAGCCATACGCCCGGCAAAGGGGCACTGACAGTTGACCGCGACCGCAACACGGAGATTATCAAGACCAAAGGCACAGCCCGCAAGCAGGGTGAGAGCATGACGCTTTCGACTCCTTATCCCGCCAAGGCGATGCGCTACGCCGTTGTCGAGGCGCTGCAGCGCGCCGGAGTGAGGGTGGGCGCGTCGGTCGTCGAGGGTTCGGGCGAGGAGACGCTCGTCTACACCCACCGCTCGCCGGAGCTAATCGAGGTGTTGCGCAGCCTGATGTTCCGCAGCGACAACATGATGGCCGAGGCTATGCTCCGCAGCCTCTCGCCCGGCAGCAGCCGCAGCCAGGCCGCCCGCAGCGAAATCGATATGTGGGAGATGCGCGACATCGCCACGGACAACATCGTGGTTGAGGATGGCAGCGGACTCTCGCGCAACGACCGCCTGACGCCGAAATTTCTTGCCGAAGTGTTCACGTGGATGGCGTCGCATTTCAAGGCCGCCGACTACGTGAGCCTCTTTCCTCGCGCCGGCATGGAGGGCACGATGAAAAGCTTCCTGCGCGACACGCCGTTGCAGGGACGCGTGGCGTTCAAAACCGGCAGCATGAAGGGCGTGCAGAGCTATGCCGGCTATCTGCTCGGCGACGACGGACTACCCACGCACGTAGTCGTCGTGATGGTCAACAACTTCACGTGTGGTCGCGCTCGGCTGAAAACCGAGATTGAAAACACGCTGCTGCAGACGTTTGCGCCTGACTACAAGCGTCCCGCGCCAAAAGCCGCCACGGCCAAGAAGTCGACCGCCAAAAAGTCGACCGCTAAGAAAGCTACTAAAGCACCAGCCAAAAAGACATCAAACAAACGCAAATGATAGAGAAAATGAAAAGTTCGCCGGACACAGACCGGATGCTGTCGCTCGCGCTCGAAATCGAGGGACTGATTCTGTTGATTCAACGGCGGGGCGACCTCGTTCACCCCGGAGTGATGGAGATTCTGCGCGGCAAGATTGCCTCGCTCTCAGAGCTGGCGGGCATCGAGCCGGCCGCTCAGGAGATGCCTGCGAATCCCGCAGCTCCTGCCGTAGCCGCTGCCGACCCCGAGGCTGCTGCCGAGCAGGAGATGAGCGCTGCCGAGGCTCAGGCCGAAGCCGTGGCCGAGCAGGAAACTCCCGAAGTGATGGCTGCCGTCGAGGAGGCCAACGACGAGGCCATTGCCGACAACGCGCTCTTCGAGGGCGAGGAGGATGCCGGGATGCAGCCCGCGAAAACCATCGCCGACAGCAAGCCGACATTCACGCTCAACGACAAGTTTCTGTTCCGCAACGAGCTTTTCGACGGCGACGAGACGGCGTTCGACGACGCCCTCTGCGCCATCGCCTCATTCTCCACAGCCCGCGAAGTTGAGGAGTATGTCACCGACGACCTCTGCTTCGACCCCAATGACCCGACGGTAGCGGCATTTCTCGCCTCCGTCACAGCCGGCAAGTGATGGGCACGCTCTATATCGTCCCCACGCCAGTAGGCAATCTCGACGACATGACTCCGCGCGCCATTGAGACGCTGCGCAAGGTCAGCGTGGTTCTCGCCGAGGACACCCGCACGAGCAGCGTCATCCTGCGCCATTTCGACATCACGACCCCTCTTGCAGCTCACCACATGCACAACGAGCACGCCACAGCCGCCGCCCTGGCCGAGCGCATAGCCGCCGGCGAGGATATGGCGCTCGTGACCGACGCCGGCACGCCAGGCATCTCCGACCCGGGGTTCATGCTCTCGCGCGAATGTCGCCGCCTGTGCGTCGAGGTCATCACGCTACCCGGAGCCACGGCTTTCGTGCCCGCCCTCGTCAGCAGCGGTCTGCCCTGCGAGCGTTTTTGCTTCGAGGGATTCCTGCCCCAGAAAAAAGGCCGCGCAACGCGCCTGGCAGAAATCGCCGCCGAAACCCGCACGACAATCATCTACGAATCGCCGCTGCGACTCGTCAAGACCCTCGGCCAGCTCGCCGAAGTGTGTGGCGGCGACCGACCGGCTTCCGTCAGCCGCGAAATCTCCAAGCTCCACGAGACAACCGTGCGCGGCACGCTCGACGAAATCATAAATCACTTCACTCTGAACCCTCCGCGCGGCGAAATCGTTATATGTTTGGGCGGTTTTGAACCGCGACAAAGCGATAAGCCCCACCGCAATAAATATTGCAACGAAGATTAGTAACTAAATCAGAAAACGTTTCAACACATTTACTTATGAAAAAGATCCTCTACCTCGCATCGATCGCTGCCCTCGCAGCCGCGACCGCGTGCACATCAAAGGAAAAGCTTGAACAGGCCGAACAGCAGTCAGCACAGTTGAACACCGAGCTGCAGGCAACCCTCGCCACACAGGACTCGCTCTTTGCGCTCATCAACGAAATCTCCGACGGCATGACCCAAATCAAAGATATGGAGCAGATTATCGCCACGCCCGGACTTAACGGCGACACCCGCTCGGGCCGCGCCGACCTCCGCAACGACATGATAGCCATCCGCCAGGCCCTTCAGCAGCGCCGCGAACGCCTCGCCCAGCTCGAGCAGAAGCTCAAAGAGTCGGGCAACAAGAATGCCACGCTCGTAAAGACTATCGAGACGCTCAAACAGCAAATCTCAATCCAGGAGTCGGAAATTGCCGAACTCAACACGAAGCTCACCGCCGCCGGAGTGCAGATTGCATCGCTCGGCGCCAAGGTTGACTCGCTGAGCACAACCGTAACCGCCGTCACCGAAGAGCGCGAAACCGCCCGCCGGGAAGCCACACAGCTCACCGACGAGCTCAACACCTGCTACTTCGCCATCGGCGCCAAGAAAGAGCTGCAGGACAACCAGATAATCAAGACCGGATTCCTCCGCAAAACCAAAATCATGGAGGGCGACTTCGAGAAAGCCTACTTTACCCGCGCCGACAAGCGCACGCTCGTCAGCATACCGCTCCACAGCAAGAAAGCCGAGGTGATGACCAACCAGCC
>CAYNSG010000203.1:0-3724 GCA_964399885.1 uncultured Bacteroides sp. | reverse complement strand
TTTTGTCGGTTGAAATGGAACGAACTGTTGACATTAACGGAATAAGCATCAATTATGATGTCACCGGCAGCGGTAAGCCTTTGATTCTCATGCATGGTTGGGGCTGCGACCACTCTACGGTGGCGTCGGTTGCCGCGGCTGCGGCTCAGACCCACACGGTCTACAATATCGACCTGCCCGGCTTCGGCAAGTCGCCCGAACCATCAACGGTTTGGGGCGTCGACGACTATACGCGCATGATTGAGGCTTTCGTGCGGCAGCTGGGGCTGGAGAAGCCGTCGCTCGCCGGCCATTCGTTTGGCGGCAGAGTGGCTATAATGTATGCTTCGCGCAATGATGTCGACAAGTTGATTCTTATCGATGCCGCGGGCGTGAAGCCTCGCCGCTCGCTGAAATTCCGCCTGCGCCAACGTCAGTTCAAAATCGCCAAACGCCTCGTGCAGCTGCTGTTCAGCCGGTCGAAAGCCGAGGAGATTATCGAAAATATGCGCCGCCGGCGTGGCTCGTCGGACTACGCGTCGGCTTCGCCGCGAATGCGCGCAATCATGAGCCGGACGGTCAACGAGGACCTCTGCGGCTTCATGCCCTCGATAAAGGCGCCTACGCTGCTCATCTGGGGCGAGAACGACACGGCTACCCCCATCGCCGATGCCCGCAAGATGGAGAAGCTCATCCCCGACGCCGGGTTGGTAAGCTTTCCCGGCTGCGGCCACTACAGTTTCCTCGACAATCCCCGGCAGTTTGCCGCCGTCATCAATAGCTTTTTGAAATCATCATGATACAACTGATCTACACGCTCATTATGATCATCGTTGCGCTCAACCTCGCTGCCGAGTTTAAGCGCGACCTGATGATGATGCAGCAAAATTCATACCGTCCGGAACGCTACATGCGCTGGCTGCGCACGTCGGCCGACACAACTTCAATCGCCCGCATGCTCGGAATGTGCGTATTCCTGGCGGCGCTCGTAACGTTCGGCACCGAAAGCTGGGGCATGGCGCTGATGGCAGCCTTTGCCGGCGGCAACTTCGTGGTGATCAGCCGCGCCAAATATAAGAAGCCGCTCGTCTGGACCGCACGCGCCAAACGTATCTGCGGCGTCAGCGTGCTTCTGGCAATCATCGTCGTCGCCGCCATAGTGATCTTCGCCGTTGCCGACGACACCCTCGCCCGAATCTTTGCCGCAACGGTCACTCTCACCGGACTCTACTGCGCATCGCACATACTGCTGATTCTCGCCGTCGGGATTCTCACTCCCGTCGAGAAATCAATCAACGCCCGTTATCGCCACGATGCCGAGCGCATCCTCGCCTCGATGCCCGGCCTGAAAATCATAGGAATCACAGGCAGCTACGGCAAAACCAGCACGAAACATTATCTCCACCGCATCCTTTCGGAGAGCTTCTCGGTGACAATGACTCCGGGCAGCTACAACACTACGATGGGGGTAATCCGAACCGTCCGCGAATATCTCAAACCCTACGACGAGATTTTCATCGTAGAGATGGGCGCCAAACAGCCGGGCGACATCAAGGATATCTGCGACCTCGTCCACCCCGAGGCTGCCATCATTACAGCCGTCGGCGAGCAACACCTCGAATCGTTCAAAACAATCGAGAACGTTCAGCGCACGAAGTTCGAACTGGTCGACTCACTCCCCGCCGAGGGGTTCGCCGTTGTCAACAACGACTTCCCCTACGCCGCCTCGCGCCCCGTGGCGAATGTCGCCACCATCCACTATGGTATCTCATCAGTCGACGGCGCCGAATGGACCGCTACCGATATCGTCTACTCCGCTACCGGCACGGAGTTCACCATCAACGGCCCGGGCACAGAGATGCGACTCCACACGCGCCTGGTAGGCGAATGCAACATCTCGAATCTTCTTGCAGCCGTCGTCATGGCGCTCCATTACGGAGTCAGCGAAGAGAAGATACGCTACGCCGTCGCCGACATCCGCCAGGTTGAGCACCGCCTCAGCATCAAGCGCACGCCCGGCGGCGTAACTATCATCGACGACGCATTCAACTCTAACCCGACAGGCTCGGCTATGGCTCTCGATGTGCTCGCCACAATGACCGGCGGCCGCCGCATAATCATCACCCCCGGAATGATTGAGCTCGGCAGCCGTCAGGAGGAGCTCAACCGCGAGTTCGGAGCCAAAATCGCTAAGAGTGCCGACGTGGCTATCGTCGTCGGCCAATATAACCGCGACGCTATCCTCGCCGGCCTCGCCGACGGCGGAATGCCCGACAGCGGAATAATCCTCGCCGACACCTTCGCCATCGCCCAGCAGACGCTGCAGACAATGGTGAAACCCGACGACACCGTTCTCTACGAAAACGACCTTCCCGATACATTCAAATAACTAACTTTTGGGATAATTTATGAAAACCAACATTGGAGTATTCTTCGGCGGACGCTCGACCGAACACGAAATCTCAGTAATATCCGCATCGCAGGCAATGCACGCTATCGACCGCAACGTCTACGATGTCACGCCTATATATATCACCAAAGAGGGCAAATGGCTGACCGGCGACGCCCTGTTTGAGGTTGCCAACTACCGCAACCCCGCCGGACTGGCCGAAAAATGCCGCGAAGTCTACATGCAGCCCGTCTATGGCAACTACAACCTCTATCTGGCCAAAAAGCCTATGTTCGGCTCGGCCGTAGCCTCGAAGCTCGACGTTGTAATCCCCGTGATGCACGGCGCCAATGGCGAGGACGGCACCCTCGAAGGCCTACTCGAACTAATTGGCATCCCCTACGCCGGCTGCAACACCCTCGCTTCGGCCAACGGCATGGATAAAATCACGATGAAGATGATTCTCCGCTGCTGCGACATTCCGGTTGTCGACTTCCTTTGGTTCACCGATAAAGAATGGTTTGCCAAAGAGAACGAGCTTATCGACCGTATCGAGTCAACGCTCGGCTACCCTGTTATCGTCAAACCCGCCAACCTCGGCTCGAGCGTAGGCATCGGACGTGCCGCCAACCGCGAGCGTCTGCGCGAGTGCATCGGCGACGCTTGCAACTACTCGGCACGCATCATCGTTGAACACATGGTCGACAATCTCAAAGAGATTAATTGCAGCGTGCTCGGCGACTGCGACGACTATCAGACCTCGGTTTGCGAAGAGCCCATCAAGAGCGGCGAAATACTCTCGTACACCGACAAATATATGGGCGGAACAAAAGGCACTAAAGGGATGCAGGCCTCGCAGAAACGAATCCCCGCCGACCTGCCCGACGACGTCAGCGAGCGCATTCGCTTCCTCGCCGGCGAGACTTTCCGCGTGTTGTCGTGCCACGGCGTCAGCCGCGTCGACGTCATCATGGATGCCGACAACGGAGAGATCTACGTCAACGAAATCAACACCATCCCCGGCTCGCTGTCGTTCTACCTCTGGGAAGCAACTGGAATCACGTTCAGCGGCCTGATGGACCGCCTCGTCAAACTCGCGCTGAAGCGCAAACGCGAGCAAGAACGCAAAACCGTCACCTACGACGCCAACATCTTCAGCCTTGGCGGCGGTGTGAAAGGTGGTGTGAAAGGCGGTGTGAAAGGCTGCTAACCGGGTGAAAAACTAACCCCGGAAGCGCAAACGACGTCAAATCGGCATCAAATCCAAAAAATTTTGCAGATTTTTTTCGAAAAGATTTGGTGCAATAGAAAATTCTGCATACCTTTGCAGTCGCAAAAGCGGCAAGAGCGCCGCTC
>CAYNSG010000202.1:0-3811 GCA_964399885.1 uncultured Bacteroides sp. | reverse complement strand
CTTCGGTTGCGACGTCGCTCTGTTGGCCTACGTTAACAAACGTGGGGTAGAGAACCTGAGTGCCGTTGGTGTGGCGTCGGTCGTTTGTCAAATCGACCATCGCGCCTGTGTTGACGGCTTCGATGCCGGCAAACTTCCACATCTTGCTGTCGTAGGGCAGTGAGAAGCTTATGGCATTCAATCCGCTGAGATTCTTGGCGGTTACGACAACCGAAGCGGTGTCGCCCTTGGCTATAATTCCCTTGGGTAGTTCAACACTGATTTCGCCGTTGAGCGGAGCGGCATAGTCGTCGGGTTCAACACCGCCGTCGAGACGAGTTGCTACGACTGAGATGTCGTAGGCATCGATAAGGTCGTTGTGATTTATGTCGCCAACCGAGATGTAGCCTTCGAAATCGCTGTCGCCTTTGCGCAGACCGTTGTAGTTGGTGTAGGACGTGAGGTCGTTGTTGTCGATTCGTCCGTCGTTGTTTATGTCGCCGGGGAGGTAGCTCTCAGTGCCGGGCACCTTGAATACGTAGAGCTCGCGGCCGGAGGCATAGTTGCCTACGCCCTCTGTGATGTTCAGGCGAACGTAGCGTGCCTTCGGACGGTCGGCAAACACGAATTCTTTAACCTCCTTGTCGCGGTTCCAAGCGAATGAGTCTACCTCAGTCCAATGCTGCTTGTCGAGGCTGACGGCAACAGAGCCGCGCAGGATGTTGCCGTTCATGCCGTCGGTGCGCGGCAGATAGCGCAACTTATCGAGATCGTTGACGCTCTGCAGGTCGATGATGAGATTCATCGGAATAGCTTTCTGCTGGTAGCGGGTGTGCCAGTAGTCGCCATTCTCGGCGAAGTCAAACAGTCGGCTGACTTCGAGCCATGGCTCATTCTCAACGTCGGTTTCGCCGTGCAAGCCTCTGATGGCCCATTCGAGCGGATTGCTCTTCGTCGTCGGGTTCAGCGTAGTCCATGGTCCGGCTCCGTCGGCGTTGACCGCACGAACTTTCAGCTCATAGGGAGTGTCGGCGGCAAGTCCGTCGAAAGGCAGATTGAGCGAGCGGATGTTAGTGTAGAGCATATCGCGGAATTCGATTTCGTAGAAGTCGGCATTGGCGACCGGTTGCCATGATGGCGTAATCGAGTAGGCCTCAATGGCATCATCGGCAAATCCGGCCTCAGGAGCCGTCAGCACGCCGTGCGAGGCCGTGCGGGTGCCGGGGATGTTGAATTCAAATCCTTTGACGGTAAGCTCGATGGGTGTAGTCGTGATGTCGACCGGAGCGATTTTAACCATCAGCTGCGGGTTCTTGGTTATTCTGACGTCGGCAGCCGGAGTGCCCGGAGTTGAGAATCTGTTGAGATCGGGTGCGGGGTTGTAGAAGTAGACGTTAGTTGCAGCATTGAATTCGGCGAGTGAGTTCGCAGCGCGAAGAGCAACCTTCTTGCCGGCGACTTTTGCCTCGACCGATTTGGGTGCCGCGCTGACGTTGACAATCAGTTCAGTTGCTTTCTCTGTCACGAAGCCGTCGAAATCGCCTTTAGAGGGCTCGATGGCTATCTTAAGAATCTCTTTGGGAAGCACCTCGGATTTCACAGTCGTTGTCACAAACGATTTGCCGTCGAGATAGCTTTGTGTCGTGCCGTCATCGTCGTATTGCGTGAACTCTGTTGTACCTTCGGGGTAGAATTCAAATATGCGTAGATGGTTGTCGATTTCCGAGGGGTTGTTGTTGGGGTTGACCATCGGGATGATTGAGCCGGCCTTGACGAATACGGGAAGTTTCCAGATAGGGGCGTCAAATCCGTTGAGAACCACGCCACCATCATATCCCTCGCCGGTGAAATAGTCAAACCAGCGTCCCTCGGGCAGATAGATGCCGTCGCGGCGGTCGTTGCCCAACGTGTCTGCGGCTGTTGCCTGATAGATTGGGGCTACGAGAAACGATGGTCCGTAGAGAAATTGATAGCGTGTCGCCGGACTATAGGTGTAATCGTTGGGATAGTCGATAAACATTGCCCGGATTAGCGGTTTGCCGTCTACGGCCTCGCGAGCGTAGGTGTAGGCGTATGGCAGCAGCTCGGTTTTGAGCTTGAGATAGTTGCGGTTGATTGATGCGGCGGGTTCGCCAAGCGCATGGGGGTATTTTTCGTTAGTTCCCCAGCCGTCCATGTTGAGCTGCATCGGGGTGAACGTTTTCCATTGGAAATCGCGGATGTTGACCGCTTCGTTCTTGCCGCCGAAGATGCCGTCCATGTCCGATGTGATATTGGGTTGTCCGGACAGACCCGAGCCGATGTAGGTAGGGATGTGGAAGCGGATATACTCCCATTCGCCGCCGGTTTGGTCGCCGGTCCAGATTCCTGCATAGCGCTGCGTGCCGGCCCAACCGTCGACCGAGATGATAAACGGGCGGGCATCGTTGCCATAGTAAGGCATGATTTCGCCAACGTCGGCTATGCCGTTCAGCCCGAACGAGTATCCGGCGCCTACCCAAGCCACGTCGGTTTTTAGAACGCGCACACCGGCGTCGCGAATTTCCTTGATTATGTCGCGCTGCAGCAGAGCGGGAACATCGGCTTTCGGATAAAGATCGCTCTGTGTCCATAGACCGATTTCAACGCCTTTTGAGCGCGTATAGTCGCCAAAGGTCCGCAGGTTTTCAATGTTTCCATCAAGTGTCTCGGTTTGTCCATAGCCGGAACCATAGCCATCGTTGGGAAGAATCCATCCAAGCGGCATATCGTGGTTGGCATATCGGTCGACAACCGCACGGGCCGAGAATTGATAGTTGTCGTTTTCGCCGTTGAGGCTTTCTTTACTGCCACCGTTGTCGCGTTGGCTCTCTTTATATCGTTTGCCGTCCTCGAAGAGAAGGCCTTTCTCGTCTTCTTTCCAGAAGTCGCGGTTGTAGGCGTTGAGATGTCCTTCATAGAATCCGAATTTCGGCAGCAGCACGGGGTTGCCGGTCAGCTGATAGAAGTTGCCTAAAATCATCTCAGGCTTGGCGTCGACCATTACGAAAGCGTCGAGATAGGGAGTTTCGTGCATCAGTCCTACAGTGTCGCGACGTTCGGCCGCGAAATCGTATTTTCCTTTATTGAACGTATGGAACATCATGCCGTAGCCTTCGGTCGACCAGAAGAAAGGCGTAGGCGAAGCCACTCCGCCATCGGTCCAACTGTTCTGGTTCTCAATGTTTATTGCATGGCCGCGATGAGAGAATCGGCCGTTTTGCACGCCTCCGCCATAATAATATTCGTTTGGCCGAGCGGTGAGAGTCATCTCGGTTTTTCCTTTTTCGAATTTCAGCGGCAGCGCCTCGGTGATTACGGTTTTGCCTGTGCGCAAATCGTTGACGTTCATTCGACCGTCGGTTTTGCTTAGCGAGAGCTTGACGGCTTGAGTAGCGATGTCGATTGTCGAATCATTGTCGTTGATGTCGATTTTGCCTACGGGGCGTCGCGGATTGTTAACCAAGATGTCGGCCGGAGGCGTTGCCACCGGGTTGCGGAGTATTCCGCCCTCATCGTCACGGAAGAGGCGGAAAATATTTTCCCCGTAGAAATCAACTGTCAGACGGTTACCATTTGTCAAGGCTACTTCAACCGTCGTTGGGTTGATTTGACTGACGCCGACTATGCCGACTGCAGCAGGCGCATCGCTTTCGGCTGATGCCTGAGCGCTCCATGCGGCCAACAGTGTCGCGGCCAACAATAGTTTGCGGTTCAATGTTTTAATCATGATATGGAGATTTGGAGTTAATTAGACAGTGGTGAGGCGGGCGTTGCGGCGGAGGTCGGCGAGCGAGCAGCGGCGCATGGCCGA
>CAYNSG010000201.1:0-3824 GCA_964399885.1 uncultured Bacteroides sp. | reverse complement strand
AATTCGCGCATAGAGTTGTAGACCTTCGTGCGCTTGATGAAGATATCCTTCACTTTGTCGTTGACAACGAGGTCGACGTAGCGGCGGCGGTAGCGTAGCTCGGGGTCGTCGAAAGCGTCGTAGGTGACGCCGTCCTTTACCTTCACGATAGGCAGCGGGCGGAGCGACTTGCTGAGCACCGTCAGCGAGCGGGCGTGAATCGTGATTTCGCCCATCTGGGTGCGGAACACGTAGCCTTCTACGCCGATGAAGTCGCCGATGTCGAGGAGCTTTTTGACGACGGTGTTATAGAGCGTCTTGTCCTCGCCGGGGCAGATATCGTCGCGGCTGATGTAGACTTGTATGCGTCCGCGCGAGTCCTGCAGTTCGATGAATGTAGCTTTGCCCATTACGCGTCGGCTCATCAGTCGGCCGGCGACGCTGACGTCGCGCTGCGGGTCGTTGTCGTTAAACTCGTTGATTATGTCGGTGGTGAAAGCGTTCACCTTGTATTCTGCGGCGGGATAAGGCTCGATGCCCAAAGCGCGCATCTCGGCGAGCGAGTTGCGGCGCACGATTTCCTGTTCGCTAAGTTCGAGGATATTTGTAGCCATTCTAATTGTATTCACAAATTTCTGCAAAATTAATCAAAATAGCTGTCGCCGCCAAATTTTCGTAGTAATCGGGTTCTTTCGGCGTGTTTGGTGGCGGGGGTTGGTGGAGGTTTAGAAACGCAGAACTAAAATAAACTCGCAAAACCTCGCAGAACAATCTATCAGCGCGAGTCAACTAAGACAGGGAACTCGCAAAAACGGTCGCGTCGCTCCCTCGGGCAGAACTCGCGGGACGGCGGGTGAGGGCACGGTTGGCGGCGGAGGGAAAATAAACTCAGCGTGGGCAGGGTTGGTGGCGGGAGAAACGCAGAAACGCGCTGCGCGCTTGGCAGAACTCGCAAAACAGCGCAGAACATGGGTGGATACCACAAGGCGTCTCGCCGAGACTGCCGCCCATGTGAGTTGCTGCCGCCCTAGGCGCCGCGTGCTGAGTTTCGCTGCGCTCACCCGCTCACCTCAGCGCGCTCTGCCCAGGGTTAATCACAAAACGAAGTCTCCGACTTCGGGAGGGGAAGCCCCAGACGGTCAGCTTGTCAGTTTGTCAATTTGTCAATTTGACATCTTGACAATTTGATAGTTCGCACACGAAGCAGAAGCGGTCGCGTTGCAACCTTGGCAGAGCTTGTGGGACGGCGGGGGGAGGGTAAGGTGGGTGAGTGTGGGTTGGCGGGACGGCAGGGTTGGGTTTACGGGAGGGCGGGGTTAGACGTTGAAGAGGAAGTGCATGATGTCGCCATCCTGCACGACGTATTCTTTGCCTTCGACGCCCATCTTGCCGGCGGCGCGGACGGCTGCCTCGGAGCCGAGCGTAACATAGTCGTCGTACTTGATAACTTCGGCGCGGATGAAGCCTTTCTCGAAGTCGGTGTGGATGATTCCGGCGCATTTGGGGGCTTTGCTGCCGCGCATGAACGTCCAGGCGCGAACCTCGTCGGGGCCGGCGGTGAAGTAGGTCTGCAAATCGAGCAGTGAGTAGGCGGCGCGGATAAGGCGCGACACTCCCGATTCGGTCAGTCCTATCGATTCGAGAAACTCTTGGCGCTCTTCGAACGTCTCAAACTCGGCAATCTCGGCCTCGGTCTGGGCGGCGACGATAAGAATCTGTGCGTCCTCGCCCTCGGTGGTCTTGCGGACGGCATCGACGTAGGCGTTTCCGGTGGCGGCCGAAGCGTCGTCGACGTTGCAGACGTAGAGCACGGGCTTGTCGGTGAGCAGGAATAGCTCGCGGGCAAAGCGGCGTTCGTCGGGCGTCTCAAATTTCACCGAACGCGCGGGGCGTCCGGCATCGAGAGCCTCTTTGTAGCGTGCCAGGACTTCATACTGTATCTTGGCGGTTTTGTCGCCGCCGGTCTGCGCCTGCTTGAGCGTGCGGGCCATGCGGCTCTCAACGGTCTCGAGGTCCTTGACCATCAGCTCGTAGTCGATAATCTCCTTGTCGCGCACGGGGTCGACCGAGCCGTCGACGTGGGTGATGTTGTCGTCGTCGAAGCAGCGTAGCACGTGGATAATGGCGTCGGTTTCGCGGATGTTGGCGAGGAACTTGTTGCCCAGGCCTTCGCCCTTGCTGGCACCCTTGACGAGTCCGGCGATGTCGACAATCTCAACCGTGGCGGGCACGACGCTGCGCGGGTTGCATAGCTCGACGAGCCGCGTCAGGCGGTCGTCGGGCACGGTGATTACGCCGACATTAGGTTCGATTGTGCAGAAAGGGAAGTTTGCCGACTGCGCTTTGGCGTTCGACAGACAGTTGAATAATGTCGATTTACCGACGTTGGGCAAACCAACTATGCCGCATTGTAAAGCCATGTTACTTGTGATGGAATAATCGGCCCATTCCCAGTCCGATTTCGCGCACCATTGAGGTGAGCGGCGTAAGAATCGGGCGGAAGGGGCGTTCGTTGGGGTTGGTATATATAATGAGTTGCTGCGGGTGGCATGCAACTTCAATGGTGTCGGGGAGTTCGATTGGCTCGCCGTCGATATGCGCCGGTCCGCGGTCGGTGCGGGTGATGGTGGCCTCGGAGGTGCGGAATGTGTGGATTAGCGTGTTGCGGTCGATGTAGCCCGTCAACAGGTCGACGCCCACGAGAGCTGTGGTCAGCGGATTGCCTTGGTGGATAATCATTACGTCGAGCAGGCCGTCGGTCATCGAGGCGTGGGGGGCGATGTAGGCGTTGTTGCCATACTGCGAGGCGTTGCAGACCGCCACGAGAAACGCTTTCTCGGTGAGCACATGGCCGTTGGAGGAGATTGTGTACTCGTCGGCATGGTATTTCACGAATTCGCGGAATGTGCTGTGGAGATACGACAGCGGGCCGCGGCGGCGTTGGCGCGCAAACTTGTGGCTGACAGCGGCGTCGAACCCTACGCCGAACGTGCAGAAAAACGGCAGGTTGTTGACCGTGCCATAGTCGCACGCAATGGGGCAGTCGGCCGCGATGATGTCGAGGGCAGAGTCGATGTCGATGGGTATGTCGAGGTGTCGCGCCAGTCCGTTGCCCGAGCCGCAGGGGATTATTCCGAGGCGGACGTTCGAGCCGCAGAGTGCGCGGGCGGTTTCGTTGACCGTGCCGTCGCCTCCGGCAGCCAACACCGAATGAAAACCTTCATCAACGGCGCGGCGTGCATGGCGCGTGGCGTCGCCACGAGCAGTAGTCCAGACGGTTTCAATCTCCAAGCCTTTGTCGGCAAAGATTTTTGCGACGTGCTTGTCGAGACCGCGCTTGTTGCTCGTGCCGCTGATGGGGTTGATTATGAGCAGGCATTTATTGTCCATATCGGCTATTGTCCATATCGGCGGCAAAGTTACGAAAAAACCTTGACCCGCTCAAATAAGTTTTCGGCCGGGGGGGGTAATAGACTCAGGGTGGGCAGGGTTGGTGGCGAAGGGAACGCAGAAACGCGCTTCGCGCTCGGCAGAACTCGCAAAACAGCGCAGAACTTTTCTATTCCTGAGTTTTGTTGACTTGAATTAAAACGCAAAAACGGTCGCGTTGCTCCCTTAAACAGAACTCGCGGGACGGCGGGGTGAGGCGGGGTTGGTGGCGGAGGGAAACGCAGAAGCGGTCGCGTTGCGACCTTGGCAGAACTCGCGGGACGGCGGGCGGGCAGGGTTGGTGGCGGGCTGAGTTTCGGCGCGCTCAAGATGTCAATTTGACAATTTGACAATTTGACAAATTGACAAGCTGACATTTTGACGAATTGTCGAATTGACAATTTGACAAGTTGATA
>CAYNSG010000200.1:3053-4055 GCA_964399885.1 uncultured Bacteroides sp. | reverse complement strand
CTGACGGAGATTGGCGACGTGCGCGAGCAGGAACAGATGGACCGTGCGCTCAAGGGCGCCGACGTGGTAGTGCTCCTCGCGGCGCAGCATCGCGACGATGTCTCCCCCGTTTCGCTCTACTACGATACGAACGTCGGCGGCATGGAGGTGACGCTCCGCGCCATGGAGCGCAACGGCATCCGCCGCATCGTTTTCTTCTCGTCCGTAGCCGTCTACGGCCTGAACAAGCATAACCCCGACGAGTCGCATCCGGCCGACCCGTTCAACCACTACGGCAAGTCGAAATGGGAGGCCGAGCAGGTGCTCCAGCGCTGGTACGAGTCGCATCCCGACTGGAATATCGACATCATCCGCCCGACCGTAGTGTTTGGCGAGCGCAACCGCGGCAACGTCTACAATCTGCTGAAACAAATTTCATCGGGCAAGTTCCTGATGGTCGGCAAGGGAGAAAACCACAAGTCGATGGCCTACGTGGGCAACATTGTTGCGTTCGTCAAGTTCATGATCGATAATGTAACCGAAGGTTATAACGTGTTCAACTACGTTGATAAGCCAGACAACAACATGAATCAACTCGTGGCCCACGTCAGCCGCGTGCTGAACAAACACATACCCGCGACCCACTTCCCGCTCTGGCTCGGAATGCTCGGCGGCTACTGCTTCGACATCCTCGCCAAGCTGACGGGCAAGAAACTGACCGTCTCGTCGGTACGCGTCAAGAAATTCTGCGCCACAACCGAGTTCGACGCCACGAAAGCCCACTCGTCGGGCTTCGTCGCCCCCTACACGCTCGACGAAGGCCTGGCCCGCACGCTCGAATTCGAGTTCGTCCATCCCCGCACGGACGACATCACCTTCAAAACCGAATAATCGGCGCCACGGCACCGGAACGCAAAGCGGGCTCGCCAGGGTGGCGGGCCCGCTTTGCGGTTGAATCTTTGGAGGGGAGGGGAGAGGTGCGCCTGGGGCGGGGGAGGGGGGGGGGGGGGGGGGGGGTTAGAG
>CAYNSG010000200.1:0-3043 GCA_964399885.1 uncultured Bacteroides sp. | reverse complement strand
TGAATTGCTCGAGGGTGAGGGTGGCGAGGGATTGGAGCCGGGGAACGATGCGGCGAAAGTGGGGGGAGTCCATGTGGGCGCGCAGGTCGGCTTCGGTTTGCCAGGTCTCGTAGATGAGCAGGCGGTCGTCGGCGGTGAGCGATGCGTAGAGGTCGTAGTCGATGCAGCCACGGTCGCGCAGCGAGAGCTCAACGAGCTCTGTGGCGAGGTCGATGACGGGCTGGCGGTTTTCGGCCTTTTCTATCAGGAGGTTGCAGTTCAAGCGTATCATGATATGTAGTTTTTTTGTTGGTTGATATTGCTAATGATATAATGCGTCGGGGCGGCGAAAAGTTCACGCCCGCTATGCGGGTTTGCAGGCTGAGGGTTTTCTTACCCTCACTGTGTCGGGCTCCGCAGGCTGAGGGAAACGCAGAAATTAACAGAACCCGCAAAAGGCCGCAGAACTCTCCGGCCGACGGCAGAGAGGCGGTGGCTATAGCTTCGTCAAAAAGTCGCGGAGCGAGAGCATTTTGATGCCGCGTTGGGTGTTGGGCGCCGAATCGCGAAGTGTGACAACCAGCTTCTCGTAGTTGTCGTCGATCGATTCGAGGTTGCCAAACTCGCGGTCAGCCGTGGCTTTGTCGTTGACGGTTACAGCTACTTGAATGTATTTTCGCTCGCCGTCTTTTTCGGCAATAAAATCAATTTCTTTGTTTTTTTGAAGCACTCCGATTTTGATGTTGTAGTTGTCGGCAGCCAGTGCGTTATAGACGGCATTCTCAAGAATCGCTCCGGTATCCATCGGTCGGTAGCCTATGATGGAATTGCGTATTCCGATATCTTCGAAATAATATTTTTCGCCGATTTCAAAGAATTTTTTTCCTTCGATATCCCATCGGCGCACCTTGTTGGCGATAAATGCGTCACAGATATAGTCGGCATAGGTCTGTACGCTGTTTACCGTCCCCGATACGCGTTGCGATTTCAGATAGTCGGCTATGCGTTTTGCCGTAAAAATCTGTCCGGTATTATCAGCCATGAAAAGGAGTAACCTTTGCAGGAAATCATTGTTGCGGATAGAGTGGCGGCTGACGATGTCGCGGTAAACCAACGCGTCGGTAATCCCGGTGAGATATTCATTCCAAGTTTCGCGGTGGGGCAGATTCCTTAAATATGGCATTCCTCCAAATCTTAAATACCGGTCGATGCTTTCATCTGAATCTTCGAGTGAATGAAATATAAGGAATTCATCGTAACATAGAGGATGCACTCTGATTTCTATACTTCGTCCTGCAAGCCGTGAGGCGATTTCGGAGGACAACATCGATGAGTTGCTTCCTGTGACATAGATGTCGTTGCGCAGGTCGAGACATAGCGACCGAATAACTTTGTCGAAATCCTCAATTTCCTGAATTTCATCAATGAATATATAGTTCATGGATGAGTCTGACAGGCGGTTGATGATTTCGGCGTTTAAGTCCGTAGCAGTTTTTATATGAGAAAAAGCGAAGTCCTCGAGATTGATGCGAATGGAATTGGCGTTTGACGATGACCGACGGAGTTTCTCCTCAACGGCACTTAATATGAAGCTCTTTCCAACGCGGCGTTGCCCCGTCAGCACCTTTATCACGCCTTTGCCTTCATATCTCAAAATCTTATCGAGATATTTCAGACGTGGAATATTCTCTGTTGTTTTAATCATATTCAAAAGTTTTTGCAAATGTAGCTATTGTTTTGAATATATCAAAAATCAGGAGCGAAAAAAGGGTTGCAGCCGGGGTGGGCTGCAACCCTTGTTAGGTTATGCGGTTAGGTTACTTCACTTCTTCGAAGTCGACGTCGGTCACGTTGTCGCCGTTGCCGGGCTGAGGGCCGGGGTTAGGCTGGCCGCCGGCAGGACCCTGCTGGGCCTGTGCCTGGGCGTTGTGGATGGCCTGCTGTGCGGCGCCGAAGGCGTTCTCAACGTCCTTGATGGCGGCGTCGATGCCGGGGATATCCTGTGCCTTGTGGGCCTCTTTCAGTTTGGCGAGAGCGGTCTCGATGGGCGCTTTGACGTCGGCGGGAATCTTGTCGCCGAGTTCGCTGAGCTGTTTCTCGGTCTGGAAGATGAGCGAGTCGGCCTGGTTGATCTTGTCGGCGCGCTCTTTCTCTTTGGCGTCGGCGGCAGCGTTGGCAGCGGCTTCGTCCTTCATGCGCTGGATTTCGGCGTCGGTGAGGCCGGACGAGGCTTCGATGCGGATGCTCTGCTCTTTGCCTGTTGCTTTATCCTTGGCCGAGACGTTGAGGATGCCGTTGGCGTCGACCTCAAAGGTTACTTCGATCTGCGGGATGCCACGCGGTGCGGGTGCGATTCCGTCGAGGTGGAATTTGCCGAGGGTCTTGTCGTCCTTGGCCATGGGGCGTTCGCCCTGGAGCACGTGGATTTCAACCGAGGGCTGGTTGTCGGCTGCGGTCGAGAATGTTTCGCTCTTGCGCGTCGGGATGGTGGTGTTGGCCTCGATAAGTTTGGTCATCACTCCGCCGAGGGTTTCGATACCTACCGACAGAGGCACAACGTCGAGCAGGAGCACATCCTTGACGTCGCCCGAGAGCACGCCGCCCTGGATGGCAGCGCCGACGGCTACGACTTCGTCGGGGTTAACGCCTTTCGACGGGGCTTTGCCGAAGAATTTCTCGACTACCTGCTGGATGGCAGGGATACGGGTCGAGCCGCCTACGAGAATCACTTCGTCGATATCTTTAGCGGTCATGCCGGCGTCCTTCAGAGCCTGTTCGCAAGGCTTGATTGTGGCCTGGATGAGCTTGTCGGCGAGCTGTTCGAATTTAGCGCGGGTGAGGGTCTTGACGAGGTGTTTCGGAATGCCGTTGACGGGCATGATGTAAGGCAGATTGATTTCGGTCGACGTGGCGCTCGAAAGTTCAATCTTGGCTTTCTCGGCAGCCTCTTTCAGACGCTGGAGAGCCATCGGGTCCTGACGGAGGTCGACGCCTTCCTCTTTCTGGAACTCGTCGGCGAGCCAGTCGATGATCACGTGGTCGAAGTCGTCGCCGCCGAGGTGGG
>CAYNSG010000199.1:0-4069 GCA_964399885.1 uncultured Bacteroides sp. | reverse complement strand
TTAAACATCCATATTCATAAATTTTCAACACAGGGATTTGTATGTGACCCGCTTTCGGCAAAGAATTCGTAGAGCTTGAAAAGCAATATAAAGAAACGCTTACAGACGTGTCGTTCGATAGCGTCCGCGACGACTTCAAATCGCTTTTGCTCGATATGAGTTCTGATTCCGAGGATTTTTCAGATAACTTCTCAAAGATGTTGCAACAAGCGGTTATCGAGGGGATGATGAAAAATGAGTTTAACGACCGATTAGCAGAGTGGTATGATGCTTTCGTTGCGCAAATAGAAAACGACGGCTCACTTGATTTTGCCGAACAGACTCAGTTGAGCGACGCTTGGAACGCTATTGTCAACGACGCATTGACGCAGCGTAATCAATTGCGCGATGCAATGGGCTGGGAAACAACGAGCGAGAGTCAATCGTCGACAGGCGGCTACTCAACGCAACTTTCGGAGGATACCGGCACGCTGATTAACGGTAGATTGACCGCGATGCAAGATAGCAACGAGCGAATCGCTCAAACGGTAGTCCAAGGTCTTGTTTTCTTACAATCAATATCCGTTGCTCATGCCGATTCAAACTCTTTGCTCAGCGATATTTTAACTCAATCCGCACTTGCTAATATCCACCTCTCTGACATTGTAAAATACACCAAAGAGATAAATAGCTTCGGCGAAAAACTTGACAAGATAGTAACTAATACTAAAAACTTGTAATTATGCCAATTGAAGAATTGTATATTAACAATAAGGACGCATATAAAGAATGGGGCATCAGCCTAAAAGGCACTGAGGGATTATCTGCACTCATGACTCCGTCGCCTAATAAAGAGCTTCCAGAGAATAAAAGCCGTTTAACTAATGGCAAAACAGTAATCGCGGGGCAAAGCATTGTAAAGGTAGACGAGCGCGATATTTCGCTGCCGATTCAGCTAACCGCACCAAACGAATCCGCGTTCTTTACCCGATATGCTTCTTTTTGTAACGAACTTGCAGAAGGGCGGCTTGATATTAAGACGAAATATCAGCCAAATGTAGTCTATCATACAGATTATATATCATGTCAGCAATTCTCGCAATTTATGTGCGGAATAGCAAGTTTTACTCTCCGCCTTAACGAACCTAACCCCGCTAACCGCTCATGAACAACGACGCTACTATCACGATATATTGCCCGGATGGGTCAACGTTTGCCGAGCCGCTGATAACCAAAAACGCCGAGCGAACGCAGGAGCTGATGCAAGCCGACTACGCGCAATTGTCGTGGGTCGACACCGTGCGGCAGGCAATTCCCGCCGGGGCTTACATTCTCGACCCCTACGACGGCGAGCGGCTGACGTTGCTCGACCCCTACGAGCCGACGCAGAAAGACGAAGCAACCTACGAATATACGCCGCAATTTCAGAGCGTAGTGATGTCGTGGGGCAAAGTGCCATTCTTCTTCTATACCTACGCTGACGACGGAAGTATCACCTCCCGCGAACCCGATTGGACGCTGACCGACAATGCCGCAAATTTCATGCAAGCTGTCTGCAGTGCGATAAAGAACGAGACCGGGGAAACATGGACGTTTGAGGTCGATGCGTCGCTCGGCGAATACGTCACCGTAACATTCTCAGCAACCGACATTCTCAGCAGCCTTAACTCGATAGCGCAGGAGTTTGAAACCGAATGGCTTGCCGACAAGACAGAGCTCAAGCTAAAGCTCGGAAAGGCGCAGTATGGTACAGCAGTCAACCTAACCGTCGATACGAACATCGGCGTACCCTCGGTCACGGAAAGCAAAGCGGACTATCACAACCGCTTCTATGTATTCGGCTCGACGCGCAACATCACGCAGGACTATCGCGGCGCGAATGTCAACAACCTCGTCAACCGACGGCTGACACTCGACCCCGCAAAGTTCCCCGGCGGCTTCATCGACCTTTCGCGCGGCGTCGGCGAGCCGGTCTACCCGAAAATCCTCACGTTCGACGACATCTATCCCCATAGCGGATTAACGGCATCCAACGTGCGCCCGCGAATGATGTACCGCCTTGACGAGAACAAGAACAAGATTCAAGTCGGAACGGATGCGCAGGGCAACGCGGTTTATGATATGTACTGCATCTGGTATTTCCAAACGCCGGGATTCACGCTCAACGATTCGACCTACTCTGCCGACAATCCCGACGGAATGCTCATCAGCGGTCTGCCGCTATCGGTGCATTTCACGAGCGGAGCGTTGACCGGGCGCGAGTTTGAGCTGATATATCACCCGAAAGCCGAGATAATCAACAATTCCGACGGTCAAGCATTTCAAGTCCTCGCGGGCGACTACGAGATTAAGTTTGTCGAGGAATCGGGCTACATCATCCCCGCAGAATCGGGAATCGTGCCAACCGACGGCGACGAGATTATCCTCTTCAACATCCGAATGCCGCAGGAGTATATCGCAACTGCATACGCGGAGCTTGAAGCCGAAGCACGCAAGGAAATCGCGGAACGTTACACTGCTGACCTTAACAATTACGCATTCAGCTCCAACCCGATTGCTTTTCACGACTCAGACCCGAAGCTGTCTATCGGATGCACGGTTGTTTATACCAACGGCGATTATAGCTACACAACGCGAGTAATAAAGCTGACGCGGAAGCTCGACTATTCCTTTGAGCAGGAAATTACGATTGGTAACGAGCGCATCAAAGGAAACACTCAGACGCTCCGCGAAGAGGTGGTGAACGCCAACAAGGACATCAACCTACTTGCACAACTCGGCGACATCAACAACTCGCTCGCGCAATCCTATCAGCGCACACAACAATTGCTAATCGACGGACTCGCACGAATCGGAAACATGTGGGAGTTCTGTGCCGACGACCCTACATCAATCACGACGCGCTACAACGTTCTCGGTCAGCAGGAAATCACGGCGTACGCGTCGGGCGACGGCGCGGGCGGGATGACGCTTGGCTCTCTGTCGGGGGTGGACGTCAGCGGGGCGCAGGACGGCTACGGCTTGGTGTATCGCGACGGCGTGTGGGTGGCAGAGCAGCTCACGTCGGGTGGCTTGGATGAGTCGCAGTTGGCGAGCTACTTGACGGACAATGGCTATGCTACGCAGTCGTGGGTAACGTCGCAGGGCTATCTTACTGAGTCGGCTCTGTTAGGTTACGCGAAGCTGACGGACATTCCTACCTCTTTGAAATCACCTTACGCGCTTACATTCGGCAGCAAAAGCTATGACGGCAGCGCGGCGGTGACGCTGACGGCGGCTGACCTCGGGGCGTTGACCTCCATTTCCGTAGTCAACTCCAACCCGACGTTATCTTGGGGGTCAACGTCGACAATAGGCACGGTCTACGGCACATCGTTGCAGGTGACGATGCCGAGCAATCCGAACACAGACACGAAGAACACGGCAGGGACAACCAACCTGACGGCGACGAAAATGTACCTCATTGGGGCGACGAGTCAGGCGGCGAATCCGCAGACGTACTCCAACGCCAACTGCTACATCGGCACTGACAACTGCCTTTATTCGGGCGGAGCAAAGGTGGCTATTGCGTCCGCACTTACAGATGGCAGTGTGACGAAAATAGGCACGGCAACGGTGGGAAGCGCGACGCGGCCAATCTACCTCAATGCAGGCGTTCCCACGGCAGGGACGTACACATTCGGCAACGCGAGCGGCAACGCGGCCGTCAGCAACGGCACGGTCTGCACCAACCTCAACGCGGATATGGTTGACGGAGTGCATAACGGAAGCCTTACCGCCTCAACGCTGGCTACGGCGCGTACCTTGTGGGGTCAGAGTTTCAACGGCACGGCGAACGTCAGCGGCAACATGACCGGGGTGGGGAGCATCAGGCCATCCGCAAACAACACCTACGCTCTTGGCACGTCGTCATACCGTTGGAGCAACGTCTATTCCGTCCTCGGCAACTTCAGCGGGGCGGTGACGATGTCAAGCACCCTTGCCGTGACAGGGGCGATTACGGCTGGCAGCAGCATCACGGCAAGCGGCGAAATAACCGCCTATTCTGACGCACGCGGCAAGCAGTCGATTGAGCCGCTGAAAAATCGCG
>CAYNSG010000198.1:0-4154 GCA_964399885.1 uncultured Bacteroides sp. | reverse complement strand
CTAAATAAAACGCATAAACGCGCTTCCTTTCGCCACCAAACCTGCCGAGACGCCATCCCTCAAAAATGTCAATTTGTCATTTTGTCAAATTGACATTTTGTCAAATTGACATTTTTCTTGCTGACGGGCCCCTGATTCGCCCCCCACGCCTATATATATAAAAAACGCCCCCCGCATCACGCGGGGAGCGCAACAATTATATTAACTTCAAAAACTTTGCTTATTTTGCAGAAAGTTTCTCTTTCAGGGCTGCGAGAGCTTCGAGGTCGCCGAGAGTGGTTTTCTCGATGGAAGCCTGAATCATAGGCTGCTCCTCCTGCTGCTGGCGTTTGCCGGCAGCGCGTTTAGCTTTGCGTTCCTGACGCTGCTCTGCCTTAGCCTCGTCTTCGAAGATGCGGCTGTGGCTGAGGATGATGCGTTTGCTATCTTTGTTGAACTCGATAACCTTGAAGTTGAGCTTTTCGTCGACCTGGGCTGATGTTCCGTCCTCTTTAACGAGGTGTTTGGGAGTTGCGAAGCCTTCAACGCCATAGGGGAGAGCAACAACTGCGCCCTTCTCAACCCTCTCAACGATAGTTCCTTCGTGAACAGAACCTACGGTGAACACGGTTTCGAATACATTCCAAGGATTCTCCTCGAGCTGTTTGTGGCCGAGCGAGAGGCGACGGTTCTCTTTGTCGATTTCGAGCACCTGAACGTCGATGTTAGCGCCAATCTGGGTGAATTCGCTGGGGTGTTTCACCTTCTTGGTCCACGAGAGGTCGGAGATGTGGATCAAGCCGTCAACGCCTTCTTCGATTTCAACGAATACGCCGAAGTTGGTGAAGTTGCGAACGCAAGCGGTGTGCTTGCTGCCAACGGGGTATTTAACCTCGATGTCTTCCCATGGATCGGGTTTGAGCTGCTTGATGCCGAGGCTCATCTTGCGGTCTTCGCGGTCGAGATTGAGGACAACAGCCTCGATTTCGTCGCCAACCTTCATGAAGTCCTGAGCTGAGCGGAGGTGCTGGCTCCACGAAATTTCGCTGACGTGGATGAGACCCTCAACGCCGGGGGCGATTTCAACGAATGCGCCGTAGTCGGTCATGACAACTACGCGGCCTTTAACCTTGTCGCCCACTTTGAGGTCAGCGTCAAGAGCGTCCCATGGATGGGGCTGGAGCTGCTTGAGGCCGAGAGCGATGCGCTTCTTCTCGTCGTCGAAGTCGAGGATAACGACGTTGAGCTTCTGGTCGAGATGAACAACCTCTTCGGGGTGGCTTACGCGACCCCACGAAAGGTCGGTGATGTGGATAAGACCATCGACGCCGCCGAGGTCGATGAACACACCGTAGGAGGTGATGTTCTTGACAGTGCCTTCGAGCACCTGACCTTTCTCGAGCTTGGCGATGATTTCGCGCTTCTGCTGCTCGAGCTCAGCCTCGATGAGAGCTTTGTGGCTGACAACCACGTTCTTGAACTCCTGGTTGATTTTAACAACCTTGAATTCCATAGTTTTGCCCACGAAGATGTCGTAGTCGCGGATGGGGCGAACGTCAATCTGTGAGCCGGGGAGGAAGGCCTCGATGCCGAAAACGTCGACAATCATGCCGCCTTTGGTGCGACATTTGATGAAGCCTTTGATGATTTCGTCTTTCTCAAGAGCCTCGTTGATGCGATCCCATGAGCGGGCTGCGCGGGCCTTGCGATGTGAGAGGATGAGCTGGCCTTTCTTGTCTTCCTGGTTTTCGATGAACACTTCTACGGTGTCGCCAACCTTGATGTCGGGGTTGTCGCGGAACTCGTTCATCGGGATGATGCCGTCGCTCTTGTAACCGATGTTGACCACAGCCTCACGCTTGTTGAGGGCGATGATGGTGCCTTCGATTACTTCTTTGTCTTTGATGGTGTTGAGCGACTCGTCGTAGGTGCGGGTCAGCTCTTCGCGCGATTTCTCCTGCGATACCGTACCATTTTCGTAGGCATCCCAGTCAAAATCTTCGACTGCTGTGTTTTTTACTTCTTCAGCCATTTAATAAGTTAATAAATAAGATGTTGTTTGTAATTAATAAGTTAGACTTTATATAGCTTTTCACTTATTGCGGCGCAAAGTTACGTTTTTTTTCTCTAACCGCCAAACATTTATTGGACGTAGAAACGCCAAAATGTCAATTTGTCCACACTGCAACTACCATATTTGCGGGCGAAAGGAATCGCAGAAACGCGCTTCGCGCTTGGCAGAACTCGCAAAAACGCGCAGAATTCTTTTATCCTTGAATTTTGTTGACCTGAATTAAAACGCAGAAGCGGTCGCTCCGCTCCCTTAAACAGAACCCGCAAAGCCGCCGAGGCGACCCATCCCCTCAAAAAAGTCAAAATGTCAATTTGACAAATTGACAAATTGACAAATTGACATTCTGATGGTGATCAGCGCTGATAGAGATAGCGCTTGATGGAGCGCTTGGGGGTTTTCTCAAACTCTTCGCTCATAAGGTCGAAGCGCGAGATTTGCGAATAGCCGGGCAGATCCTTGTTCAACTGGGCGATATTGTCGGTCATCACCGGCTCGAGCTCCGAGGCGTCTAGCTTCTGGAGCGTGGCGTTGTCGAGGTCGGGGTAGATGAGCGCCACGAGCCGACCGCCGCCACCGTCGATCACTACCGATTCGGCAACATACGGCATATTGTTGAGCTTCTGCTCAATCTCTTCGGGATAGATGTTCTGACCCGACGAACCGAGAATCATGTTCTTGTCGCGGCCGCGAAGATATATGAAGTTGTCACTGTCGATGCAGCCTATGTCGCCGGTGCTCATCCAGCCGTCGGGAGAGAGCACTTTGTCGGTGGCTTTCTGATTCTTGTAGTAACCTTTCATCACGTTGTCGCCGCGAACGCTGATGACGCCGGGCACATTGGCAGGGTCGGGCGAATCGACGCGTGCTTCCATGCGGTCGACCAGCCGGCCGCACGAGCCTGGACGGGCCACATCCCAGGGGGCGTAGGAGATCAGCGGGGCGCATTCGGTCATTCCGTAGCCCACGGTGAACGGGAAGTCGATGCGGCGCAGGAACGTCTCGACGTCCTTGTTGAGCGCCGCGCCGCCTATAATAATCTCGCGAAGCTGGCCGCCGAACGTGTCGGTCAGTTTCTCCTTCACCTTGGCGAGCAGACGGTCGTCGACAAACGGCAAATGCAACAATAGCTTCATCATCGGCTTTTCGAGCAGCGGGAACACCTTCGTGCGGATAATCTTCTCGATAATCAGCGGCACGGTCACAATCAGCTTAGGATGAACCGTGGCAAAAGCCTCCATAATAATGTGCGGCGAGGGGGTGCGCGTCAGGAAGTTGATATGGCAGCCCTTCACGAACGGATGGAGCATCTCGACGGTCAGACCATACATGTGGGCCAGCGGCAGCATGCAGACGATGCCGTCGCCGGGGGCGAGGAAGTCGAGCTTGTCGATTGTATACTGCACGTTGCTCCAGAGGTTGCGGTTGGTAATCATTACGCCCTTTGAGAATCCCGTAGAGCCGGAGGTGTAGTTGATGAGGGCCACGTCGTCGGGCTTGCCCATGACGAATTCGAGGCTCTCGGGGGTGAATCGCTCGGGATATGCCTCGCCGAAGAATCGGTTGAGGTTGTGGCGCGCCTCGTTGAGTTTATCGGAGCGCGACATCAGCAGCGAGTAGTCGCTGATTTGCAACACGCCCTCGAGGTCGGGCATCAGCTCGGCGTCGATGTTTTCCCAAACTCCGGGGTCAGTGAAGAGCAGACGCGCCTCGCTGTGGGTCACGAGATGGTGGATGTTGTCGGGCTTGAACTCGTGGAGAATCGGCACAGCCACGGCGCCGTAGGTGATGATGCCGAGGAAGGCCATGGCCCACTGCGAGGAGTTGCGGCCGCAGAGCGCCACGCGTTCGCCGGGCTCAATGCCGCAGCTGCGAAACAGCAGATTAAGCTTCGCAATCTTGCGCGCCACGTCTTTATATTGGAATGCGGCGCCGTTGAAGTCGGTGAGTGCCATCCGCTCCCAGTTGTCGCGGATTGATTGGAGGAGGTATGCGTTCAGGGAATCTTGGTGTTGCATCGTGAATAGTTAGGAGGTCGTGGCGAGGAGTTGGCGACAAAAGTAATAAAACATAAGCGGTCAGCAAAAAAAAACTCTAAAAAAAA
>CAYNSG010000197.1:0-4161 GCA_964399885.1 uncultured Bacteroides sp. | reverse complement strand
TTTATGTTTGGTGTAGAGCAACGTTTCGACCGGTCGCTCACCGTTGATAAAACAACGACGGCGACAGAAAATGTCAGCGATGCTGCTGTAAAAAATGTTAATGGCGACGCTTCTTTTCGACACATTTTATAATTTTGAATTCGCCGCTGTGAACTTTGACTCCGGCGATTCGTTTCAACTATGAACTCATTTAACATTCGGTAAAAAGTTTGAATGAGTTCTATGTCTCAACAACATCTCATAACTCAAATGAAAAACTTCAAACCAAAAGCCTGGCTGCTGCCCCAACCGGTTGCCATCATCGGCACATTTGATGCCGACGGAACTCCAAACGCAATGAATGCTGCCTGGGTAGGGCAGTGGGACTTCAATGAAGTCGCCATATCGTTGGGCAGCCATGCTACGACCGAAAATCTCAAACGCTGCCCCGAATTCACATTGACCTTCGCAACAGTCGAAACCGAAAAGGAGGCTGATTATGTCGGAATTGTCAGCGGAAAGAAGCAGCACGACAAAGTGGCCCGCGCGGGGTGGAACTTCGTCAAGGGCGAAAACGTCAATGCACCGGTATTCGATGTGTTCCCCATGACCTTCGAATGCCGAATAAAAGAGAAACAGGGCGAATCGGAAACCGGATGCTACGTCATCGCCGAAATCGTCAACATTCTTTGCGATGAGCGCTTCCTGGCCGACGATGGCAAACCCGACGTTGAAAAGATTAACATCATCACCTTCGACCCCATTCACAACGGATACATAGCTCTCGGTAAACGCGTAGGTAACACTTTTGCCGACGGCAAAAATATCGGATGAGGAAACTGGATGATGAACATAAATGAAGCGCGTTATTAGGAATATTGTGCTTGCTGTAGCTGCGGTGTCGACCGCGGCTACAGCCAACGCACAGCAATGGTTGCCCGATTCGCTCGGCCGGGAGTTCGTAAAACGTTATATCGAGCTTCAACCCGTCGACGGAAACCAACAGCGTTGCACGATTGTGCGCGACACGGTGGTCAGCAACCGGTTTGCCAACCGACGAGCCGTTCTTTATATCCACGGTTTCAACGACTACTTCTTTCAGCGCTCAATGGCCGACCGATTTGCAGCCGAAGGGTATGATTTCTACGCCGTCGACTTGCAACGCTACGGACGTTCGCTGTTGCCCGGCGACCGCCCTTTCGATGTGCGCAGTCTGAACGAGTATGCCGCCCCGATTGATTCGGCTATTGCCGTGATAAAGCGCAACGGTGCCGAAAATCTGACGCTCATGGGGCATTCGACGGGCGGCTTGATAGCAACATATTATTTGCAAACACATCCGGCAGCCCCTATCAACGCTCTGATTCTCAATAGCCCATTCCTCGACTGGAATCTCGGTAAAATTGAATTCTTAGTGCCGTTGGTTTCGGCCGTCGGAGCCGTCTTTCCCAACCTCGAAATAAGCCAAGGCAGCGGCACGGTCTACAGCCAGAGCCTCGACTCGCTATTCCACGGCGAATGGAACTTTAACCGCGCCTGGAAAATGCACCATTCGCCCGACGTCACCGCCGGTTGGGTGAGAGCCATCGACCGAGCTCAACGCTATGTCCGCTCCCACCCCGATGAAATCAAAATCCCAATACTATTAATGTGCTCCCTCAATAGCTATATGGGCGACGAGTGGACGCCCGAAGCACAACGCGCCGACGCCGTGCTCGACGTCAACGATATCGTCAGAGAAGGCGTACGCCTCGGGCCGCACGTGACGCTCCTGCGTGTAAAAGGCGGCTTGCACGACCTGTTTCTTTCAGCCGCTCCCGTGCGCAACGCCCTTTACTCCTACGTGTTCGATTGGCTCGACCGCCATTGATCCGCTGAATTTCAGCAATCTTCAGCAATCGGATAAATCGCGATGGCGATTCCATAGAAACTTTGGTTACGGCCACGCAAAAAAAATCTCAAAAAAATTTGGTGGGAGAGGTGTTTTGTGATTACCTTTGCGGTGTTGTAGCAATGTACAACACTAAAACAATCTCCGAAATGATCACACTCGAACACGTAACTTACTCTTACAATGGAACATTGACGGCGCTCAACGACGTGACAGCCTCAATCGGCCCGGGCATTCATCTCCTCGTCGGAAAGAACGGAGCCGGCAAGACGACGCTACTCCACGTAATCGCCGGACTGCTGACACCACAGCGCGGCAAATGCCTCGTTGACGGCAACGACATCTCCCTTCGCAACCCCTCCGACATGCAGCAGATTTTCTTGCTGCCCGACACGGTCAACTATGGCAGCCACTCGATTCGCAGCCTGTCGTCGATGCTCGGCTACTTCTATCCCGGATTCGACGGCGAATTTCTCCGCGAGGCTGCTGCCGAATTTGGTATGAACGGCACAGAGCGACTCGACATGCTCTCGCTTGGCAACCGCCGCAAAGCGCTCCTCGCTCTCGCCCTCTCGCTCGGAACCCGCACGCTGCTGCTCGACGAGCCCGCCAACGGGCTCGACATCACCTCGCGCATAGCTATGCGAAAAATGCTCATGCGCTGGATTGCTGCCGATTCCGGGCGCACGGTTATCGTTTCGACCCACACCGTGACCGACATCGAATCGATTATCGACGGAATCATTATGCTGCGCAACAATCAGCTGGTTCTTAGTGCCGATTGCCCGCAGATTCTTTCACGACTGCTATTCACCCACACACCCGTGCCGCCGGAATCAGCATTGTTCTCGATGCCCGACGGCGGAATGTTCCGCTCAATCCTCGCCTCCGACGGCGAAGAAGAATCCGACCTTGACCCCATTGCGCTTTTCACCGCTCTCAACTCGCCAAACGCCCAACGCATAATCGACCTCTTGAAATGAACCATTCAGAATCAATCAATAAATTCTCAATTCGGCGCGCTATAAGTTTTGGGCGTTGCTTCCAGCCCAATCTGCGCCTTCAGCTTATCGTCTACCCAATAGTCTCGCTGCTCAATTCTGTAGTCATCCTATTGTTTAGCGACAAACCGATTGCGCTGCCATTAATCGTAATGATGTCGCTCCTCGTCTCGGCGATGCTCTATCTGTCGTCGCTCGTGTTCACGTCCGGCAGCGACCTCGCGATTGAAACCGAACTCCCGCTGCGCGGCGACGAAAAAGCCGCCTTCATGATAGTCTACTCGCTCGTCGTAATCCCTTTGCTGCTATGGATTCCACAGTGGCTCTCGACTTCAGTGGCCACCTGGATGGACCCGAAACTCATCACAGAGAACACATTCCTGCAGACATCATCGATTGTGCCGCGTGCCACTACCATAACCAACGTATTCCAGTCGTTGGCGCCCGCATCGGTAGCGTTGCTTGCTGTCGTGAGCTACAAACGGCGTCGCGTACTGATGCCCGTCGTCTGGACTATTGTGACGGTTGTCGCCATGGGCGTTGTTACCGCCATCACCGTCACTGTCAAACTGTTCACATCCAACTTCTTCAGCAAAATAGATGAAAACGCGGCCAACATCGACCAGATGCAATTGAAAATGGATGTAATCTCGACGATTAGCCCCGAAATTGTAGTTATTGGCGTGGTTTTGGCACTCGTGACCATCATCTGCACCTATCTGACCTATCGTCGCGTAAAATATCGCCAAGCATGATGGATTTCAACCCCCAACGGCCTATCTACCGGCAGATTGTCGACTTCTGCTTCGCCAGAATCCTCAACGACGATTGGCGCGGCGACGAGCGCATCCCATCCGTGCGCGAGCTCGCTATAAAGCTGACAGTCAACACCCACACCGTTCTCAAAGCGTTCGACTACCTTCAGCAACACGAAATCATCTCGCCGCGCCGCGGCCTCGGATTCTTCGTCGCCACCGATGCTAAAGAGCGAATCGCCGCGACGCTCCGCAGCGAATTTTTCGCGACGACCCTCCCCGACGTTTTTAAGCAAATGGACCTTCTGCAGATACCGTTCGACGACATCGCCGCAGCCTATCTCGCCTATTCAGCCGGCAGTCCTGAAAATTAGCGTTATTATGATGGGTACATGCCGGAAATTTTGAAGCGATTTTGAAAAAAACTTTTGAAAATTTGTCGGATTCACGAAAAACACCTAACTTTGCACGACAAATTAAGGGCGAATACCAGAGTGGCCAAATGGGGCAGACTGTAAATCTGCTGGTTTCTACC
>CAYNSG010000196.1:2776-4209 GCA_964399885.1 uncultured Bacteroides sp. | reverse complement strand
AAATCCCGAAGAGACGAGCACGGGACGAAGCATGGTTTTCGTTCCCGAAATCGGATTTTTTTATGTTGCTGACCGGCATAACGACCGACTACAGAAATTTGACCGCGAAGGGAATCTGTTGCTTACAGTCTATGGTTCCGACTACGATGATTCGTTTGATAATAGAAACGACGCTTTCGGATCGATAACCTATGGAGATGGTAAATTATTCGCAACCTATCGAGACCCTAACGATAAAGATGCCGGTAAAATTCACGTTTTTGACGCAGACTGTAACTACCTAAAGACGATGCGTCTGGATAATCGCGTAATATTCATCGCATATCATAAACCAACCAATCGGCTATATCTCAATGTAGATGCTGAGCCTCAATTCGGATATATTCAACTTTAGTAATGAATATCTATACCGCCTCTTTTCTCGCAGTAAATTTACTACTGCTTAGCGCATGCGGTGGAACAAAGAATGATTCGCTGAATCAACCCGCCGACTCATTAGCCAACGTGAAGATTGCTAATGGCGTCAAGATTATATTTTCTTCGCCGACTGCCGCTTCAGCGGCCGATTTCGACTCAGCGAATGTAGCTTCCGGTCCATTAACTCTGCTCGATACCGGAAAAAAATTCATCGACCCTCGCAATGATGCCGTACTAATTGCTGATGTCGGCGCACGACGTAACGGTGATTACATGCAATATGGTGCGACGTTTATGAACGCCACTGAGGATACACTTGTGTTTAAGACAATTGAGTTTCCCAACTCTTATTTCGACGCGATGCCTTCAACCGACGCGATGACGCCGAAGATGATCAGCGGGATATATTTCCGGCCCGACAGTGCTATCGAGGTAAGAGATTACAAAATCGTTGTGACGTTTGAAGGAGATAAATATCCCCCTCAGACGCTGCATCTTAACCTTTATCCCGACATTTTGAAGTTGCATGCCGACCGATTGCGCAGCGATGCAGCCGCGAGTGTCGTGAATCAGTAGGTGAAGGAGCTGCCGCCGAGGAATTCGCGGATGAGCGACGTCGACGGCACGAACTCGCTGCTGATTGAGCAGAAGTAGCTCAGGAATTTCCGCAGGCGCGACGCTTCGCCATACTCCTCAACGTCGCGAGGCACGGTGCGCAACGCCGCCTCAGCCTCGTCTTTTATAACGCCCAACTCAAACAGCAGCGACGAATTGAACATCGCGTCGGCATTCTCCTGGTAGGGGAAAATCCAACGCTCTTCGCCGCGGCGAACGCTCGGCCAGCGCTTGATGGTGTCGACCGCCGACGCGCCTCGATATTTATGGTCGCGGATAATGCGCCGCAGCAGTCGGTTGTCGGTCGTCGGAATCCAGTTATGGTCGTCGATTGAGATGGTTGTCAGCGCGGAGATATAGATGCGATATTTCATCTCGGCGGGAATCGACGCCGTCAGCTC
>CAYNSG010000196.1:0-2676 GCA_964399885.1 uncultured Bacteroides sp. | reverse complement strand
CGGTCGACGAAGTAGTCGTCGAGCGAAATCATCTTGGGCTCGAGCAGGTTGGTGATTAGCTGGATAGCCAGGCGTTTTGTGAACGTTGTCTTTCCGCTCGACGACGGCCCGGCAACAAGCACTATTCGTGCGCCGCCCTCGGCATAGCGGGCAGTGATATTGTCGGAAATCGTAGCTATCCGCTTGTTGTGCAACGCCTCCGAGACGTTTATGAGCATCGGCGAGCCGCCCCGCTCAACGGTTTCGTTCAGCTCGCCGACATTCCGTACGCCAACGATTGAGTTGAATTCCAGATAGTCGGTGAAGGCGCTATAGAGTTTCTCCTGGCTGATAGGCACGGGAGGATAGTCGATGTTGTCGGGGTCGAAAGCCGTCAGCAACAGCCCGGCCTTGTAGGGCACGAGGTCGAACACTTTCAAGCATCCGGTCGAGGGCGCGAGCTGGCCGTAGTAGCTGTCGCAGATGTCGTCGAGGCGATAGTAGACGGTGTAGAGCTCATGGAGCGACCGCAGGAGTTTCACCTTGTCGTCCAAGCCCTGGCGCTCGAAGATGCGCACAACGTCGCTCGTCAGCCGCTCTTTGCGCTCAAAGGGAATGTCGGCGTCGACAATCTCACGCATTCGCGTGCGCAGCCGCTCGCAGACCTCGGCGTTGACTTCGGCGCCTTCAATCAGGCAGTAGTAGCCTCGCGAGATGCTGTGCTCAATCCGCAGTGACGCGCATGGCAGGCAGTCGGCAACGGCCTTGTAGAGCACCATGCAGAGCGAACGCACGTAGGTGCGCTGACCCGACGGCGACGCTATCGAGAGATATTCAACCTGCTTCGGCGCGAAGAGAGGAAACCGCAAATCCTCCGTCTTGAAGTTTACGCGGGCGCAGATTGGCTTAAACGGAATCTCGTCGGCTATGCGGTTGTAGACGTCTAACAGCGTTTCGCCACCGGCAAAATCAACGTATCGGCCGGTGTTCTTGCAGAATATCTTCAGAGTGTTACTCATGATCAGTCGTTGTTAATTTTCGGGCATGGCGCCACGCTTGGAGCGTCGATCGGAAACGATCGATTGCGATTGCGCGACCAACCGGACCGTCGAGCATTCCGCCCTGAGCGAAATAGCAGTTGGCAAAGCTGCGGAGAGCCATCAGATGAGGCACCCCGAGGCCAACGTCGCGACGCTCGGCAGATATTAAACGCCCCAACAGCTCGGCATGTTTTGAGGTCGTGCGGCGAAATTCGTCGGCCGTGTCGGCACGATAGTGAAGAATGTCGCCGTCTACGCGGCAGGGAGTGACAGCATCGCGGAAAATCACGCGCTCCTCAACGTCGTTGAGATTCCAGTTGGCATAGCGACGGTCGAACAGTCGCACCTGCAAGTCGGGATACCAGCCGCAATGGCGCACAGCTACGCCGCAGTAGAAGTTCAGCCGCGCGAAAGCATAGCCGCGATGCGTGAACCCCTCGCCCTTAAGCCGCAGCAACGATTTGCGCAACGCCGGCGAAAGCTCCTCGTCGGCATCCAAAGCAAGCACGTAGGAATGGGTGGCAAGCGATGTCGCATACTGGCGTTGGGCGCCATATCCAGTCATTCGCCGCTGAGTCACGCGGCAGCCCGCCCGCTCGCAAATCGCAACCGTCGCATCGGTCGAAAACGAATCGACCACGACAATCTCGTCGGCAATGCCGACCAGCGACTCCAGGCATCGCCCGATATGCCGCTCTTCGTTGAACGTGAGTATCGTTGCTGTTATCTTTGACATGTCGCAAAATTAAGCAAAAGAAACCAAACCCCCAACCCCTCTCGCCCAAAAACCTCCCCGCCGCTCCTCGCCTTCGTCGTTGCTGCCCGAAGCCTGTTGGGTGTGCTATCTGACGACCCAGTTTTGGAGGGTGAGGGCGGAGAGGCGTTCGAAATGTTTGGTGTTGTCGGTCACGGCTATAAGGTTATTGGCTATAGCCGTCGAGGCAATCAGCAGGTCGAAATCGTCAATCATGGTGCCACTGCGCCGCAATGCCGCTTTCTGCTTAGCAAATTCTTCAAGGCCGTTGTCTATGCCAATCACTTCCAAATTGTCGCAAAATGCTCGAACCATCTCGCGAATTTCATCCGGTCGATCGCTACACTCGGCTCCGTAAAGCAACTCAGCTACGGTAATTTCCGATATACAACAGTTCTCAATCCCGATGTCCAAAAGTTTTTTGTCGAGATTGTGCTTGCCGCGCATGATAAATACGCAGATGTTCGTGTCGAGCAAATAACGTTCCATGTCAGTCGAATGAGATGGGAGCTGCTGATGACTTGTCGCGATTTATGGTTGCGATTATATCTTCAGCGGGTTTGTCGCTGTGCCATGCGCCGTAAAATCGGTCGACAAACGCTCTGGTGCGCCCGTCGGCGGCCGTAACGCTTGGTTTTGCCGATGTGAGTAGCGATTCGGAAAGCATTGATATCAAGCGGACTTTAACCTCGGCTTTTACGTCTTTAATGAGGTTCCAATATGTTGCGACTTCCGGGGTGTAACTTTTGAGAGTAATCATAATTTATTCATTTTCCTACAAAGTTAGCGACTTTCTGCAGATATAACAAAAATATTTGCAATATGTCTAACAACGTCACTCCCACTTTCAATCCCGCGGGTTCTGTTTAAGGGAGTGAAACGACCGCTTCTGCGTTTTAATTC
>CAYNSG010000195.1:0-4249 GCA_964399885.1 uncultured Bacteroides sp. | reverse complement strand
GGGCACGCTGTCATAGCCGTGGCCAATCGCCGCGTGGGTGTCGACATCGAGGCACCGCGAGCTCAGCTCGAGCGCGTTGAGCGGAAGTTTCGCAACGAGGACGACTCGCCCCGGCTGTCGCTGCTTGAGCTGTGGACCGCCAAGGAGGCTGTTTTTAAGGCTGCTGGGATTGCCGACCTCACCGTAGGGCAGATAGCAGTAAGCGCGTGCAACGAGGCCGTCGTGGAGCGCCGCACGTTCGATGTGGCATTCTTTCCGGTCGAGGGGGCGATGATAGCCTTGGCATCAGAGCGAGTCGAGCATCGCGAGGATATCGGCACGCAGGGCGTTGACGATGGGGCGCAATGAGTCGGTGTTGAACGAAGCGGTGTCGAAGAAAAGCGTTGCCGAGAGTATCTCGCCGGAGCCGTCGTTGGCCGTAGCTATCAGCTGCAGCGGCGAGGGGCAGGCGGTCGACGCTTCAAAAAGGATGGCGTCGAGGCGGCGCGATGCCGAGGCGTAGCGGGTTTCGCGCGCCGTAGATGAGCCGAGATTGAGTGCGATGCGTTGCCGCCGCGTGGCGAGTAGCGAGTCGGCTGCTGCGGCGCTTCGTGGCGCGATTGCTGTGATATGGAGCGTGGCGGCGTAGCGCGGATAGCGCACTGAGATATGCGCCGTGCGGTTGTCGGGATGACTTGCGGTCGTCGCGGCATTTTTATTTACCGCCACCCGCAGCGGCCCGGAGTCGACCACGTGGTAGTCAGCGCCGTAGAGTGCGGCTCGCGGATAAGCCGTAGGACGGGGCACCTGTGCGGATTCGCGGCTCTGACAGCCGCAGAGCAGCAACACCGCAATCAGAACTATAATCAGCCGAACTATAATCAGTTGTCGAATCATTTGCCGGCGCCCTCAGTAGGGGTTTGGTTCTCATGCATCACCTTGACGCGCACGCTCGAGATGCGATGGCCCGTGATGTCGAGAATCAAGAAGCGGCAGCGGCCGTAGACCAGCGGCTCTTTCTCTTTCGGGAAGTCGCCCTTGATTGTAAGCAACATTCCGGCGAGAGTCTCCGAGTCGGCAGCGACGTCCTCATAGTCGGCTTCGTCGAGCCCCGTGACGCGGAAAAAGTCGCCCAACAGCGTCTTGCCCTCAAATATAAAGGTGTCGTCGGGCAAGCGGCGGTAGGTTTTCTCCTCTTCGTCGTATTCGTCGTTGATGTCGCCCACAATCTCCTCGAGCACGTCCTCCATCGTGACGATGCCCTGCGTGCCGCCGAATTCGTCGATGACAATCGCCATGTGGATGCGCCGGCGGCGGAAATCTTCGAGCAGGTCGTCGATCATGCGCGACTCGGGCACGAAATACGGCTCGCGAAGGAGCTTGTGCCAGTCGAAGTCGGCATCTTCACGCCCAACGTATGGCAGCAGGTCGCGCGAATAAAGCACGCCTTTAATATCATCTTGCGAATCGTTGCAAACTGGCAGTCGCGAGAAGCCGCTCTCAACCACTACCCGCATAACATCGTCGAAGCTGTCGGCTATGTCGAGGCAGGTCATGTCTACACGGGGCGTCATTATCTCCGAGGCTGTGGTGTCGCCGAAGCGCAGAATCCCTTCGAGCATCTCCTTCTCGTCGCCGGTCTTTACGTCGGTAATCTCCAGGGCCTGCGAGAGCTCCTCGGGCGTCACATCGTGCTCTTTTTTCGAAACCACGCGGTTGACAATCGTTGAGCTGCGCACGAGCAGCGCCGACAGCGGGCTGAGCAGTTTCATCATCGCGCTGACTCCCCCGACCGAAAAGCGCACCCACGCCATCTGCTTGGCGTTGGCAACGAGCTTCGGCAGGATTTCGCCGAACAGAAGGATTAGGAACGTCAGGATTACCGTCTGCAAGATGAAGCTGACAACCGCACTCATCCCCTCAAACACGGGGCCGAGCGCATAGTTGCAGAGCACAACAATCGTGACGTTAACCAAGTTGTTGGCAATCAGAATCGTCGCCAGCAACTTCTCGGGCTGGCGCACCATAGCTACTGCTCTCGACTCCGAGGGGTTCTCGTCGAGTTCCTCACACTGCTCCGGCGTCAGCGAGAAATATGCAATCTCACTGCCGGAAACGAATCCCGAGATCATTAGTGCTAACAGGGCACACGCCAGAGCTATTCCCTGGCCGAAGGTGAATTGAGCGGGGAGAGTAAGTGCGATGCTCCCCCGGATGGCGGCGAGCATATCAGCCGCCGGTAAAGGATCTATATCCAAAGACTTAAGTTCTTCGTTAGACATCTGCGGAGTGCAAGTTTTTTTGAAAAGCCGCCGGCGGAACAAATATCCCTCCGACTCGGCGTTTTTCAACTCCGCGCCACAAAGTTAAGCATTTTTGCTCAATTCCCCCGCAAATCCCCCCGGAAACTATAAGACTATGCGTAGCAAGCAGGGACTCGGGTCTCAGGGTCGTCCGCCAGGACGACCCTGAAATTCCTCAATTTATCTGATTCAACCCCTGACAGGCGGTTATTCGGCGGCTTCGGCTACATGGAATACGTGGAGCTCGCCATCGTCGCCCATGCCGACGGCGTAGGCTATTTTGTTGTCGGGTGCGACGGCAAAGTTTGATATCATGCGGTCGAAATCAAATTTGCCGACAACGTTGCCGTCCCAATCGATTTGATAGACCGACGATTTGGCTGTTCCGGCCTTCATGCTGTCGTTCGTTTCGTTCCAACCAAGAGCGAAGATATAATCTTTCGTGGATTTCACTTTGGTGAAAAACAGGCGGGCATCGGCGTCTCTCGTGATGTTACGGTTGTTGTCTATGCTAATCAGCCCGGCGTTGTAGTCCCACTCCGGGAGCTTCACCGTCTTTATCTCTCGGCCGTCGGCGTCGAGGATTGCAACGATGTTGAAGTTCGTGTAGGCCAGCGCAATGCGGTCGCCGCGCGATGTGGCGCTGTTAGCAAACAGTTCCATGTTTTTCACCAGCGGGTCGGCCGACAAATCAGCAACTTCGGGGAAATAATCGACCCACGACGCCTCGCCCGTGCGTTTGTCGATGCGCGTCAGCGGGTGCTCGCCGGTCTGCGCGATGACTGCTACGGAATCGTTGTTGACAAGAAAGTAATTGTAAAGCCGGAAGTCGGAGCCTAAAGCCATAGCCTCACGACCTGCATATCCTTCGCGGCGCGCTGAATCCATGTCGTAGTAGACGATTCGCCGAAGGTCGCCGATGCAGAGCGCATTCGGCGTGTTGAGCGATTCGAGGAGGCGCGGATTGATAAATTCATCAGGCCCGTCGCCAATATTTCCTATTTCGGCAATCTTCTCACCGTCGAGGTTGTAAACCTGAAGGAATCCTGCCTGATTCTTGCCCTCATAAACAACGAGATTTGAATCGCCAACGAGCTGAACGTCGAGCGGATAGAGAACGTCGATAGCCTCTGCTTCACGCGTCTGAAGCATCGTAGCCTCAGTCTCGCTCGCCGTCTCGTTTTTTGTGCCGCACGCAGCCGCCATCAACCCAACCGCCCCAACAATTATTGCTTTATTCAATTTATACATATGATATCTCATGTAATGTGAAAACCATAATCAATGTTTATCCGACTATGGATGCACATTGATTATGGTCATTCTGATTTAACAGAAAATGTACTTGGGCTCAGTCCCCGAGCCTTCGGGGCATCCTGCCTTACATTTTGTGAAGAACTTGGTGTCATGCCAGAATGAGTTGTCCCACTCGTATGCGGCATAACCGCAGCCGTACCCCATCTCCTCGTTGCCGAGGGCTTCGATGTTTTTGAGGGCGAGCTCTGAGGCGTCCTCTTCGGGGGCAGTTTGGATTCGTGAGGCGATTGTGCCTCCGACTCCAAAGATGGCTGCAAGAGCAACAGTAAGAATTGTTCTTGTCATTTGAGCTGTTTTTGAAGTGATTGATTATTATTTTTTTAACACATATCCATAGAGCGTCAGACGCTCAGGATTTTCTTGTTCATTGAAGTAAACGTCGGCATACTTCTTCGACCATCCGATAGCATCAGCAATGAAGCTCAGATTTATAACCATATCGGCTGACGGCTTGATTGTATCTGCAGAGGCAACCGCTTCCACACAATCGCATGATGTCACTATTTTTCTGATTGTTAGTGGCCTATCTATTGAGTTGTGTAGGATGAATTTTGAGGTCACGTTGTCGCCAATCATTGCAGTGCCGAAGCAATCTGTCGGTTTACCGCAGAAGTGGCTGAAATTAAGCGGCGACTCTTCTAAGATGACCG
>CAYNSG010000194.1:0-4286 GCA_964399885.1 uncultured Bacteroides sp. | reverse complement strand
AATAAATAAAAAGTTTAAATGAGTTCAATCTATGCCAAGATGAAACAAATCTATGCCATAATCGCCGCGCTGCTGCCTTTAGCAGCTACGGCCGGAATAAACGATCTGTTGCCAAAGCCCAAAACCGTAACCGAAACCGGGTCGGCATTGACAGTTACGAATGTTAAGCTCGACACGCTGTCGCTGCCCCCGGTTTACGCCGAGTGGGTGAAAGAGAACGGGTTGAAAGTCAGCCAATCCGGATTGCCCGTAACTACGACAATTGTTGAGAGCATTCCGGGCGCGCCGGAGGGTAACGACGAAGCTTACTCGATTGACGTCACTCCCGCCGCGATAGCTATCGAAGCCACAAGCGACAAAGGCATTTGCTATGCAATACAGACCATTCGCCAATTGGGCGAAACGGCATCGGGCGGAGGCGTAGAGCTGCCGCAAGTGAAAATCGTCGACTGGCCGTCGTTTGCCTGGCGCGGATTTTTGATGGACACCGGCAGAAGCTACATATCGGTCGATGAGCTCAAGAAAGAGATTGCCGACCTGGCACGGTTCAAAATGAACGTATTCCATTTCCATTTCACAGAAAATCAGGCGTGGCGTCTTGAGAGCAAAGTATTCCCGCAGCTCAACGACTCGGCCAACATGATGCGCCAACCGGGACTCTTTTATACTCACGACGAAGCCCGCGAGCTTGCTAAATATGCCCGCGACCGCGGCGTGATGTTCCTGCCCGAAGTCGACATGCCCGGCCATAGCCGTGCATTTGAAAAGACGTTTGGATTCTCGATGCAGACGCCAGAGGGCAAAGAGACTATCAAAAAGCTTGTTGACGAAGTTTGCGAAGTGTTTGCCGAAGAGCCCTACCTGCATATCGGCACCGACGAAGTTCAGTTTACCGACTCGACATTCGTTCCCGAGATGGTTGCCTACGTCAGAAACAAGGGCAAAAAAGCGATGACATTCAATCCCGGATGGCGCTATAAACCCGGCGAAATCGACGCCGCACAGATGTGGAGCTATCGCGGCAGAGCCATTCCCGGCATTCCCGCCGTCGACTCCAAGCTCCACTATCTCAATCACTTCGACATCTATGGCGACCTCGTAGCGCTGTTCCGCAGCAACGTCTATCGCCACAAGGAGGGAACTCCCGATATCCTCGGCGCTGAAATTGCCATTTGGAACGACCGCTTTGTCGACAACGACGAGGACAACATTGCCCAGAACAACTTCTATCCGGCGATGCTTGCTATCGCCGACCGCACATGGCGCGGCGGCGGCGAAGAATATTTCGACCGCCTCGGAACAAACCTCACTGAAGATGAGCCCGAAGATTTCGCAGAGTTTGCCGACTTCGAGCGCCGACTGCTTCATCATAAAGCCACATCGTTGGCCAACCGCCCCGTGCCCTACGTGGCGCAGACGCCCGTGAAATGGCGCATCACCGAGGCTTTCCCCAACGACGGAGATCTCACGGCCATATTCCCGCCCGAAACCGAGGGAATGAAGGAGAGCTACACCGATGGCGACTCGACCTTTACGACGCGCACGGTTAACGGCGCCGGAATCCATCTGCGTCACTACTGGGGCGAGATAATCCCGACATTCTACGCCGACCCGAAACCGTTCCATACGGCGTACGCTTTCACCCGCGTCTACTCCCCCGTCGACCAGGTTGTTGGCCTCCAGGCCGAGACCCAAAACTACAGCCGCTCAGAACCCGACGTTACTCCCCCGGCAGGGAAATGGGACTTCCGCGAGAGCCGTATCGTTGTTAACGGCCACGATGTGGAGCCGCCGGTATGGACAAACCGCCACGAAGAGCGCCGCAACGAAATCAGCCTCGGAAACGAGAACTTCGCCGCTCGCGAGCCGCTGAAGGTTGAGCTCAAGAAAGGATGGAACGACGTGATGATCAAACTTCCCGTCGGTCGATTCTCAACGCCCGAAACGCGCCTCGTGAAATGGATGTTTACGTTTGTATTCACAACCCCCGACGGCCGCGAAGCCGCTCCCGGACTTATCTATTCAACTGACTTATAATTTACATGATGGATTTCATATCACTCGCCAAGAAACGTTATTCTTGCAAAAAATATAGCGACAAGAAAGTCGACGACGCATCCATCGCCCGGATTCTTGAGGGCGGTCGCCTCGCCCCGACAGCGAAAAACCTTCAGGAACAGCATATCTACGTTGCGCAGTCGGACAAGGCGCTTGCAGCCATCGACGAATGCACGCCATGCCGTTATGGCGCGACGACGGTTCTCATCGTGGCATTCGACAAGGAGAATGTCTACACATATCCCGACGGCTCGCGTCAGTCGGGCATAGAGGACGCGTCGATTGTAGCGACCCATCTGATGCTCGCCGCCGCTGATGCCGACGTTGATTCGTGTTGGATCAACTGCTTCTATCCCGGCAAATTGCATGAGCTTTTGGGACTCCCCGAAAACGAGGAGATACTGATGCTGCTCGACCTCGGGTATGCGGCAGAGGATGCCGGTCCGCTGCCGAATCACTTCTCGCGCAAACCGCTCGAGGAAACAACCAGCAAAATATAGGCGGAATAGCTGGATAGCTAAATAGCAGAAATAGCCCGGGATGACCGGGCTATTTCAGTTATTAGTTGAGCTGTCGGGGGATTAGAGGAGCATGCCGGCGGCGACGTCGGCGGCTGTCTTTTCGCCTCGGGCCGCGGTTAGGATGGCCATGGCGAAGAGGAAGGTCGACGCCGGGCCGTTGCCGGTGATGATGTTGTCGGCAACGACTACTCGCTCGCCGGTGAAATGAGCTTCGGTTTTTTCAGGAGCCATGCCGGGGTAACAGGTTGCTTCGCGGCCGTCGAGGATTCCGAGCGGTTCGAGCACTACGGCCGGCGACGCGCAGATCGCAGCGATATGTCCGCCGCGAGCTGCCTGAGCTTTGAGCGCATCGGTCAGCGGACGGCATGCTGCGAGGTTAGTTGCGCCGGGCATTCCTCCGGGGCAGATGAGCCAGTCGGCATTTTGCAAGTCGGCGTCAGCGGGGAGGAGGTCGGCTACGACAGGAACGCCATGAGCGCCGGTGACGGTAGGGCTGCCATCGGCGGTTATTGCAACGGTTTTAACGTCGAGACCGCCGCGGCGGAGGATATCAACAGTCGCTAAAGCTTCGATTTCTTCAAAGCCGGGAGCGAGGAATAAGTAAGATTGTTTCATGTTAAACAACATTGATTTGGGTTGTTTCGCAAAAGTAGAGAAAATATTGTAAATTTGTGGCATAGAAGCAATGAAAATCATGAACGGCATAAGAAAAGCATTGTTGGTCGCCATTGGCTTGCTGGCGTTGGCGTCGTGCGGAAACAACCGTCAATGGCATGAAACTCAGGGTAAAATCTGGGCTACGACCTATCATATAACCTATCGCGCCGAACGGCAGATGGACGACTCGATATTGGCGGTTATGAACGATGTTGAGATGTCGCTCTCGCCGTTCAAGCCCTATTCACGCGTAAGTCTCATAAACCGGAATGAAACGGCGGTGATCGATTCGCTTTTCCGTCAGGTTTTCACAACTTCACAACGGATAAACGCGGCGAGCGGCGGAATGTTCGACCCGACGGTAGCTCCGGCGGTTAATCTCTGGCGCTTCGGCTACAGCGATGCCGGTCGCGAACCGACCGACGCGGAGATTGAGGCCGTGAGAGATATCGTCGGTATTGCTGATTGCCGAATAGTCGGTGACTCGATAGTGAAGAAAACTGCTGCTACGGAGTTTAATTTCAGCGCCATAACGAAAGGGTATGGCTGCGACCTGATTGGGGATATGCTGCGTCGCAACGGTTGCAACGACTATATGATAGAAATTGGCGGCGAGATTGCGCTGAGCGGCGAAAACCGCCACGACGAACCATGGCACATCATGATCGAGGCACCGATAGATAACGACTCGACTGTCAGCCACAGCCGAATGGCGGTAGTAGAGATTACAGACTGCGGCATAGCTACATCGGGCAACTACCGCAACTATCGCGACACTCCGCAAGGGCGCATCGGGCATACAATCAATCCCCTCACCTGCCGCCCCGCGGCGAGCACAGTCCTGAGCGCGACGGTCATAGCCCGCGATGCCATGACCGCCGATGCTCTCGCTACAGCCTGCATGGCTATGCGTCCGGCCGAAGCGCAGCAGATGATTGAGCAATGGAGCGGCGCAGAGGCGATGCTCGTCGAAGCCGACTCGACATCAGGCTGGCGAATCACTACGACCACGAATTTCCCGAGGTAACCAAAAAACAACCTCTTTCACTC
>CAYNSG010000193.1:0-4475 GCA_964399885.1 uncultured Bacteroides sp. | reverse complement strand
TTACGCTGCTTTGAAGATTATTTAATTCTTAGTCCTCTATTGCAGCTTGGGCCGCGCTGACGCGTGCGATGGGCACACGATAGGGTGAGCAGCTGACGTAGTTCATGCCGAGTTTGGCGCAGAACTTAACCGATGAGGGTTCGCCACCGTGCTCGCCGCAGATGCCTACTTTGAGGTCGGGGTTGGTTGAGCGTCCTTTTTCAACGCCCATGCGTACGAGCTGGCCTACGCCTTCCTGGTCGAGCACTTCGAACGGGTCGGTCTTGATGATTCCGTGTTCTTTGTAGAATTTGAGGAATTTGGGAGCGTCGTCGCGCGAGAAACCGAAGGTCATCTGGGTGAGGTCGTTGGTACCGAACGAGAAGAAGTCGGCTACTGTAGCGATCTGGTCGGCTACGAGGGCAGCGCGGGGAACTTCGATCATGGTGCCTACTTTGTAGGGGATGCTTGTGCCCTGTTCCTCAAAGACTTTGCCGGCGGTGATGTTGATAACATCGGCCTGGTTCTGGATCTCTTTGAGCGAGCCTACGAGGGGTATCATGATTTCGGGGTGAACGTCGATGCCGCGTGCTTTGACGGCGAGGGCGGCTTCGATGATTGCGCGGGTCTGCATCTCGGTGATTTCGGGGTATGTGATTCCGAGACGGCATCCGCGGTGACCGAGCATGGGGTTGAATTCTTCGAGGCTGTCAACTTTAGCTTTGACTTCTTCGAGTGTCAGACCCATCTCCTGTGCGAGCTCTTTTTGAGTTGCGGTCTGATGAGGCACGAATTCGTGCAACGGGGGATCGAGCAGGCGGATTGTTACGCCGAATCCGTCCATAGCTTCGAAGATGCCTTCGAAGTCGCCGCGCTGCATCGGGAGGAGTTTTGCGAGGGCTGTGCGGCGTCCTTCGAGGTCAGACGAGAGAATCATCTCGCGAACGGCTTTGATGCGGTCGCCTTCGAAGAACATGTGCTCTGTGCGGCAGAGACCGATGCCCTGTGCGCCGAAGTGGCGTGCCTGTTTGGCATCGCGGGGCGAGTCGGCGTTGGTGCGGACGAGGGTCTTGGTGTATTTTGCTGCGAGGTTCATGATAGCGCCGAAGTCGCCGCCGAGTTCGGGTTCGGCAGTTGCGATGTTGCCTTCGTAAACTTCGCCGGTTGAGCCGTTGAACGAAATCCAGTCGCCTTCTTTGAATGTTTTGCCGCCGGTTGTGAGTGTTTTGGCTTTGTAGTCGATGAGGATTTCACCTGCGCCCGATACGCAGCATTTGCCCATACCGCGAGCCACAACGGCTGCGTGGGATGTCATGCCGCCGCGCATAGTCAGGATGCCTTGTGCTACGGCCATACCGCGAAGGTCCTCAGGCGAGGTTTCGATGCGGACGAGAACCACTTTCTTTTTCTTTTCAGCCCATGCTTCAGCGTCGTCGGCCGAGAATACGATCTGACCGGTAGCGGCGCCGGGCGATGCGGGAAGACCTTTTGCTACGACTTTGGCTTTCTTCAGAGCGGCTTTGTCGAACACGGGGTGAAGGAGCTCGTCGAGCTTCTGGGGTTCCATTCGCATGAGCACGGTTTTTTCGTCGATTTCGCCGGCGCGAAGGAGGTCCATGGCGATTTTAACCATAGCGGCGCCTGTGCGTTTGCCGTTACGTGTCTGGAGCATCCAGAGTTTGCCGTCCTGGATTGTGAACTCCATATCCTGCATGTCCTTGTAGTAGTCTTCGAGGCGGTGTGCGATGGCGATGAGCTCGGCAGCGCAGGTGGGCATAGATTCCTCGAGCGAGGGGTATTTCTCGGCGCGGGTTTCTTCGCTGATGCCCTGGAGGGCAGCCCAACGGCGCGAGCCTTCTACAGTGATTTGCTGGGGGGTGCGGATGCCGGCTACGACGTCCTCGCCCTGAGCGTTGATGAGATATTCGCCGTTGAAGATGTTTTCGCCGGTAGCGGCGTCGCGCGAGAATGCTACGCCGGTAGCGGAGTTGTTGCCCATGTTACCATAGACCATAGCCTGAACGTTAACGGCTGTGCCCCATTCTTCGGGAATCTGGTTCATTCGGCGATAGAGGATGGCGCGTTCGTTCATCCAGCTGTCGAACACGGCGCAGATGCCGCCCCAGAGCTGTTCCCAAGCGCTGTTGGGGAAGTCCTTGCCGGTGAAGTCCTTAACGGCAGCTTTGAAGAGCTTCACGAGTTTCTGAAGGTCGTCGACGGTCAGCTCGGTGTCGAGTTTCACGCCTTTCTCTTCTTTAACTTTGTCCATGATCTCTTCGAAGGGGTCGATATCGTTTTTGCTCTTGGGTTTCATGCCGAGCACGACGTCGCCATACATCTGTACGAAACGACGATAGCTGTCCCAAGCGAAGCGGGGGTTGCCGCTCTTTTCAGCGAGCGAAGCCACTGTAGCGTCGTTCATGCCGAGGTTGAGGACGGTGTCCATCATGCCGGGCATCGAGGCGCGGGCGCCTGAGCGAACCGAAACGAGCAGGGGGTTCGAGGAATCGTCGAATTTTTTGCCTGTGAGGGTTTCTACGTGTTCAATAGCCTTCTCAACGTCGGCTTTTATGCGCTTAACCACTTCGTCTTTGCCATACTGGGTGTACTCAGTGCAGACCTCTGTGGTGATAGTGAATCCGGGAGGCACGGGCATGCCGAGAAGATTCATCTCTGCGAGGTTGGCGCCTTTACCGCCAAGGAGGTTACGCATCGAAGCGTTGCCCTCGGCCTTACCGTCGCCAAATGTGTAGACTCTTTTCATCTCTTGATGTTTAAGATTATTGTTGAATTTTATTTTGTTTCCAACTCGTTACTCACCCATACTCGGTCGAGAAGTTTGAGTGAGCGCGTCGTGTTTTCATGGAGAGGAATGCAAATTTAGGCAATAAATTTCAGCCATGAAATTTTTTTGAATGTTTTTAGCAAGCGTTGTCGCTATTTAGCGTTTTATTATTAGTTTTGCAGCCTGTTTCGCCCCCGTTTATAAATTTTTACCGTAGAGGGGGTCTGAGAAAATTACGTATGTCACGCAAACGAAAAAAATTGCCTCTCGTCGAGGGGGTTGAGATAACGGCGGTTGCTGCCGAGGGCAACGCCATAGGTAGAATTGGTGAAATGGTAGTGTTCGTGCCCTACGGCGCGCCGGGCGATGTGGCCGACATTCAGCTTACGCGCCGCAAGCGCAGCTACGCCGAGGGGCGCATAGAGCGTCTTGTCGTGCCGTCGGCCGAGCGTTGCGAACCTCGCTGCGAACATTTCGGCGTGTGCGGAGGGTGCCGTTGGCAGCATCTGCCCTACGACGTGCAGCTGCGCTGGAAAGTCCGCCAGGTGCGCGACTCTCTCGAGCGCATCGCCAAGGTTGAGCTCCCCGAAATCGCCCCCGTGCTGGGCTCGCAGCAGATTTGGGAGTATCGCAACAAGATGGAGTACACGTTCTCCAATCGCCGCTGGCTCTCGTGGGAGCAGCTTCGCAGCGGCGTGGAATTCACCGACCGCGCCGCCGCCGGATTCCATATCCCCGGAGCGTTCGACAAGGTGCTCGACATCAACCGCTGTCACCTCCAGGACGATTTTTCAAACCGTCTGCGCCGCTTCATCAAGGAGTTCGGCATTGAGCACGGGCTGCCGTTCTACGACCTGCGCGCCCAGCAGGGACTGCTGCGAACGCTCATGGTGCGCATCGCCTCGACGGGCGACATCATGGCCGTCATGCAGTTCGGTGCCGACGACCCCGAGAATATCAAGCTGCTGATGGACGCCGTGCGCGACACGTTCCCCGAGATAACCTCGCTGATGTATCTTGTCAACACGAAGCTCAACGACTCGATGGGCGACCAAGAGATTCTCCTCTGGTCGGGAAAGCCCCATATCGAAGAGGAGATGGAGGGACTGCGTTTCCGCGTCGGCCCGAAATCGTTCTATCAAACAAACTCGCGCCAGGCCTATGAGCTCTACAAAGTAGCCCGCGGTTTTGCGGGACTCACCGGCTCGGAGCTCGTCTACGACCTCTACACCGGCACCGGCACTATCGCCAACTTCGTTGCTCGCCGGGCGCGCCACGTTGTCGGCATCGAATACGTCGAGGATGCAATCGCCGATGCCCGACTGAACGCCACGGTCAACGGACTCGACAACACCGAATTTTACGCCGGCGACATGAAAGACGTGCTGACCGACGAGTTTATCGCCGAGCATGGCAAGCCCGACGTGATGATTGTCGACCCGCCCCGCGCCGGCATGCACGACGACGTCATAAAGGTTATTCTCAACGCAGCCCCTGCGCGTATAGTCTACGTCAGCTGCAACCCCGCAACGCAGGCACGCGACCTTGCGGCTCTCGACGCGCTCTATCGCGTCACAGCCGTGCAGCCTGTCGACATGTTCCCCCACACTCAGCATGTCGAAAACGTCGTCCGCCTCGAGCGCCGATAAATTTCTGAAGGTGGGTTCTAAAAAATACATGAATATGAGTGAATGCCTATCCGCTTATATTC
>CAYNSG010000192.1:0-4505 GCA_964399885.1 uncultured Bacteroides sp. | reverse complement strand
ATATTATTTTTTGAATTTCTTCTGAATGTCGGCGGGGATGGCATCGCGGTTTACGAGGACGTCCATTGTTTTGGCAAGGAAGTAGGGCTCTGAAACGTAAAAGTAGCCGTTGTAGACGTGGTTGTCAGCGCCCCATGAGTTCTGCACTTTGTAGTAGCGGTTGCCGTTCTGGTCGGTAGCGTAGCCAACGATAACCATGCCGTGGTCGTCGGTTGTTTCCTGGCGGTCGAACATCGACTGGCGCATCTCCTGAGTTACTTTCTCTTCTTTTACCAGGCCTTTGATGTTGTAGCGCTCTTTCTGCTTTTCGGCAGCCGAGAGGGCAACCCAGCGTGAGAGTTCTGTGCCTTCGAGGTCTTCTTCTTTAGTTTCTGCGGGGAGCACGGCGTAGCCTTGGTTCCATTTGAATCCGCCTTCGCTGACGTCGGCAGCCCAGAGCACAGAGTAGCCGTTTTCAAGGGCGTTGTCGACAACGGCTTTCATCTCTTCGAGGGGCAGGTTCATGTACTGTCCGAACACCCAGTTGTCGGAAACTTCGAGTGCGAAGGGTTCGTAGAAGGGGTGGTGTGTGAACGATGTGATGGCTACATAGTCGTCCATCTTGATGGGCAGAGATTCGGCGAACGATTTGGGGGTGTAGGTTTTGCCTTTGTAAGTGAAGGTTTCGGGCATTTCGCCGAAGTAGGCGTTGAGGATGCCTTTGAGTCCGTTGCGCCATGCTGTTGAGAGGCGACGGTTGCCTTTGCGGCCCACGCCGTTGAGGTAGCCTGTCAGAGCGGCTTCGAGCTCAGAGTGTTTGTGGGAGTCTTCGCCGTAGTTGAGTCCGGCATAAACTTCCTCGGGCACAGCTCCGTAGAGGTTCCAAACATAGGGAACGTCGAAGCCTGAACCGCCCTGCGAGTAGTTGACTTTTCCGTTCATGCGGATGTATTTGTCACCCTTGTCGTCGTAGGTGTGCCAAACGACGAACATCTCCGAGAGGTCGGGAGCTTCGCCTTGTTTGCGGATGATTTCGTTCTCGAAGAATGAGTTACTTGAGAAGCACCAGCATGTTCCGGAGCTGGCCTGGTTGCGCACCGGGTTGGTCTTCACCACTTTGACATCGGTGAATTTGAAGCCTGTGCTGTCGGGATGAACCGGGGCTGCAAAAGCTGTAGCAGCGGCCGTGGCGGCGAGGATGCCGCAGATAAAATGTTTCATCAGATAGGCTGTGAAATGTGAATAAAATGATTTTTGCTAATGCAAAGTTAATATTATCTGCGCATATTCACAAATAATTCGTATCTTTGCCGACTGAAACTGAAAACAGATGAACTCATTCAGCCTTTTTGCCGAATGTTGGTGAGTTTGTCTGCGATTATTCTTTTATTCATCTTTTTGGTCTTTTTCAGTCGCTTTTGTCAATTTCATCGGTCACGTAGCTCGCTACGCTCCCTCTTCAAATGGCAAAATCGCCTGAAAAAGCCTCAAAAATATGAATAAAAAAAGCCTAAATGAGTTCATCAAATAAATCAATAACATCACTTTTTCAATTACCACATGCAAAGCAAAGGAAAATTAGGAAGCGTTGTGGCAGGCGTGATAGCCATCTTCTTGGTGCTTATCTGTTTGTTCTACATTTCTTTCACGTTGGTGAGCAATCACCACGAGAAGAAAGCTGAGGCCTATGCTCTCGCGGAGGCCGGCGATGCCGGAAGCCGCTCGGAAGCCTATCGCATGGCATACAAGAGCTACATAGACTCAATTTCTAAAGAAAACGTATATCTCGGCTACACCTATAACGATGTGCAGAAACTCGGCGTAGGCCTGGGGCTGGACCTCAAAGGAGGTATGAACGTCACCCTCCAGGTGTCGGTTCCCGATATTCTTCGTTCGATGGCCAACGCCGAAGGCAACCCCTACTTCGAGACAGCCATCCACAACTCCGACTCTGTCGTCAAGGCAACCCGCAGCAACGACTATGTCAGCATATTCTGCAATGAATACAAAAAGCTCGACCCGCAGGGCGATCTCTCGGTTGTGTTCAAGGACCAGGTGAAGCGCGGCGATTCGCCCGAAGCTGTTGAGCGTGCGCTCAAGCAGGAGGTTAAGGACCGTGTAAGCAGCTCGACCAACGTGCTCCGCAACCGTATCGACCAGTTCGGCGTTGTTTCGCCCAACATTCAGGAACTTGAAAAGGACGGTCAGATTCTTCTTGAACTCCCGGGCGTGAAGGAACACGACCGCGTACGCGAGCTTCTGAAATCGTCGGCCAACCTCGAATTCTATGAGACCATGCCTCTCAACGAATTCCAGGCACAGCTGGCCGAGCTCGACAACACCATGCGCCGCGACACCACCGGCAACGGCCGCGGTCTGTTCGACTATTTCCTCCAGGTGGGCAACCCCTACAACGCTATCGAAGTAGGTAGCGCCACGGCTGCTAACCGTGCAATCATCGACTCGATTGTAGCTTCGCCCGCAGCTCGCCGTCTGCTCCCCGGCAACCTCCGTCTCGCTTGGGAAGTTAAACCTCAGACAGTCGAGACTTTCGACAGCGCCACAAACCGCAAACGTCGCATCGACCTCTACACGCTCGTAGCCCTCAAGACCGCCAACGGCAAGCCCGCTCTCAGCGGCGACGTTGTAACCTCGGCAACTTCCGACTTCGACAACATGCAGGGCGGTAACTACGTTTCGATGAACATGAAGCCCGATGCAGCCCGCCAGTGGGCACGCATCACGGCCGCCAACATCGAGAAGCAGGTTGCCATCGTGCTCGACAATCAGGTTTACTCGGCTCCCCGCGTCAACTCAGTTATCGAAGGCGGACGCTCATCAATTACCGGTAACTTCACAACCGACGAGGCTAAGGACCTTGCCAACGTGCTCAAATCGGGTAAGATGGCCGCTAAGGTCGACATCATCTCCGACACCGTTATCGGCCCGTCGCTCGGCGAACAGGCTATCCACGACGGCTTCATGTCGTTTATCGTCGCCCTCGTGCTGCTGATGCTCTTCATGATGGCATTCTACGGCGTAATCCCCGGCCTGATTGCCAACCTCGGTTTGATTTTCAACATCTTTTTCACGTTCGGCATCCTCGCCTCGTTCCAAGCAGTGCTCACGCTCTCGGGTATCGCCGGTATCGTGCTCGCCCTCGGTATGGCCGTCGACGCTAACGTGCTTATCTTCGAGCGCACCAAAGAGGAGCTCCGCGCAGGCAAATCGACCCGCATGGCTATCGCCGACGGTTACAGCAACGCCTTCTCGGCTATCTTCGACTCCAACCTGACTTCGATCATCACCGGCGTAATCCTGCTGCTCTTCGGCACAGGTCCCATCAAAGGATTCGCTACGACACTTATTATCGGTATCATCTGCTCGTTCTTCACTGCCGTTTATTTGACACGCCTCGTGTTTATCATCGGTGAGAAATCAAAGACCTTCCAGAAGCTGACGTTCACCACGCCGCTCTCGCGCAAGATGTTTACCAACACCCACATCGACTTCCTCGGCAAACGTCGCGTAAGCTTCGTTGTTTGCGGCATCGTGATTCTCGTGATGCTCATCAGCTTCTGCGTGCGCGGTCTTAGCCAAGGCATCGACTTCTCGGGCGGCCGCAACTACGTTGTGCAGTTTGATCACCCCGTGAAGACCCACGAACTCCAGGCTCAGCTCGCCCCGTTCTTCGACGGCGCTCAGGTGTCGGTAATCACCATTGACGACGACACCAAAGTGCGCATCTCGACCAACTACAAAATCGACTCCGACGAAGAGAACATCGACGACGAAATCACCTCGATTCTCTACAACGGTCTCAAAGATGAAATCGGCGACATGTCGATAACCGACTTCTCGACAACCAACGAAAACGTCGGCATTATGAGCTCGCAGAAAGTAGGCCCGACGGTTGCCAACGATATGCGTTCGGCAGCTATCATCGCCGTTCTGCTCTCGCTGCTCGCAATGTTCCTCTACATCCTTATCCGATTCCACAACATCGCCTTCTCGTTTGGTGCCCTCGCAGCCGTAGCGTTCACAGCCTTCACAATCATCGGCTTCTACTCGCTGTTCTATGCCGCCTTCCCCTTCGCGATGGAAATCGACCAATCGTTTATCGCCGCTATCCTGACGGTTATCGGTTATCAGATTAACGACACCGTGGTTGTGTTCGACCGCGTGCGTGAGAACATCGCCCTCTATCCGAAGCAGGACTTCTGCAAGACAATCAACAGCTCAATCAACTCAACCCTCGGACGTACGGTGATGACCTCCGCATCGACACTCCTCGTGTTGCTCTGCATCTTCATCCTCGGTGGCGATGCCATCCGCTCGTTCACATTCGCTATGATCTTTGGTGTAATCATCGGCACTCTCGCCACCATCTTCGTGGCAACCCCCGTTGCTTACCTTACCGAAACCCGCCGCTCAACCAAAGCCGGCAAGAAAGCTTGATAAATCAATTTAAGCCATAACCGCTAAAGCCCCGGGCCCGACCGCCAGTCGCCCCGGGGCTTTTTCTC
>CAYNSG010000191.1:0-4561 GCA_964399885.1 uncultured Bacteroides sp. | reverse complement strand
CAGGATTATAATAAGATGAGCATCAAGCAGTGGTTTCTTTTGTCGGCCACATTAGCTTTCCCGCTTTCGGCGCAGACTGCCGCCGGGTCGGGAGAGGAAAGTCTTGTGCCGGTCAGTGTAGAAGTCTTTCAGAGCAGGGTAGAACAGCAGGAAAGTCAAAACGAAGTCAATGAATCGTTTACCTGGTGGGTTACGGTAGATGAGGTTGAAAAGACCGCAACGATAGTAGCACCCCCGACCGACGGAAAATATCAATTTGAATTTGCCGGGTGGCAGAGCGTAAACGCTATAGCCGAGTACGGAATGTATCTCTGGAATCCCGCCATAGCAGGGCTTCCGGGCGAATCGTTATATTTCTCGGCTGTTCGGCTTCCCGAGAAAGTGACCATCGACGATACTGACTACACCGTAACGGCCATCGGCAATCGCGCGTTTGCCGAAAGCAATGTAGCCTATCTCCATGTTCCATCGAGCGTTACGTCTATCGGCGACTATGCCTTTGAGAATGCAACATCTCTTGTGGGCATCAACGTTGCTTCGGGCTATGAACTCGTGCCGAATTCAGTCACGGAGCTTGGTCGGGGCGCATTCAAAGGCCGTACGGCTCTGAAACGGATCGACATTGGCAACGGCGTCGAAGAGCTGAAAGAGGAGACATTCGACGGTTGCACATCGCTGTCTCAGATCTCGCTGGGTTCGGCTGTCGCGAAGATTTCATGTAAACTCTCCGGCGAAATAGCTTTTCATTCATCTACGGCTCCCGATGTTACCGATGCCGATCTTGCGGCAGTGACGAAAATATGGTATTCCTGCGGAGTTCAGCTCGGCTTACACGACTCCATTCAGTGGTGTCGCGCTCTCGCCGTTCAGCGTCGAGTCGACCTACGGTCCGGAGCTTAGATTCTACAAAGACCGCCCCCGTACAATCAGTTTCGAAATAACCTCGGCGCAATGGGTTCCGGCGGGGAATAACACCTTATATTACTTCCTCTATCCGTCGGTAGCATCGATAACCGGCGACGAACAGATTGAGGCTCAGACCGAGATGTCGGTCGGGATGACGATTCTGACGGCGCCGACCAACGACGTTGCCGTTCCGGTTACTCACGTGCCGTTCCGCCTGTTGTTCGATGACAACTCGGTAGTTTCTATTGCCGACTATAACGACGGACCGCAAGCGACGGAATCGTCTGTGACGCTGCGCTACACAGCCGAGGGACGATACTTACTGACCGTAATGACCAACGACCTGACTCGCGCTGCCCGCACATGGGACGTAGAGGTTGTCGACGGTGCTATGCCGGCACGAGTCGAAATCGCCGGCAAATCATATTTAGCCGTTGGCAGCAATCAGAAGCTCTCGGCAACGGTGTTTGGCGAGGACGACAGCGAAGCTTACGACCAGACCGTCAGCAGGAAAGTTTCCGACGAATCCGTAGCGACAATTGATGTCGAAGGCAATCTGACGACGCTGAAAGAGGGCGAAGTCACGGTGACAGCCACGACAACCGACTCGGCATCCGAGCCCGTCGAGGCAACGTTCACGGTTTATGTCGTTGCAACAATTAACGAAGAAGTAGCAGTAGTAGAAGTTGCGCAGACCCACAGAACCGACCAGCAGAATTCGGCCGAAGTAACCGAGAAGTTCGCGTGGTGGGTAAGCAAGGACGATTTGAACAAAACCGCGACAATCATCGCGCCTCAAACAACCGTCGGCGCATATAATTTCGCCTATCCCGGTTTGGCAAGCGAGGATTCGCCGACCGCCGCAACTAAACATTTTTGGACTCCGGCGCTCACAGGATTCTATGGCGACGACACGCATTTTACAGCCGTACGCCTGCCCGCAACGGTAGAAATCGACGGCGAGGAGTACACAGTGACAGCTATAGGCGAACGCGACTTTGCCGGAAGCAACATAGCCTATATCCATCTGCCCTCAACTATTGAGACCATCGGCGACTATGCATTCGAGAATGCAACATCGCTCGCCGGCATCGGCGTAGCGTCGGCCTACGAACTTGTGCCAAACTCCGTGACGAGCCTTGGCCTGGGCGCTTTCAAAGGCTGCACATCGCTCACGCGTATAGATATAGGCGATGGCGTTACGGAAATCAAAGAAGAGACATTCGAAGGTTGCACCGCGCTGAAGCAGATTTCAATCGGCAGCATTGTCGCGAGAATTTCGTGTGCGCTCGAAGGGTTGGATGCCATAGCGTTCCATGGCGCAACTCCGCCGACGGTGTCAGCGCTGTCGGCTTCAACAATCTGGGTTCCCGCTGAGAATGAGGCCGCCTACGCCGCAGCATTCTCAACAGCCAATATCGAAACGTTCAGCGTCGTCCCCGCTCTGGAGAGCTTGAAATTCTACACCGGCGTTGCCCATGAAATTGAGTTCGACATAAAATCGGCGCCGTGGATTCCCGAGGGCGATAACTCGCTCTACTACTTCGTCTATGAGGCACTCCGTTACAGCCAGTTGGCACCGGCTCACAAAGCTAACGCCAGCCTTGTAGCGTCGAACCCCGACAACCCCGACGGCATAACTCACGTAGGCTATCGCCTCTATTTCAGCGACAATAATGTAGCGACTATTAACGATACGAATACGCCTCCCCACGCAACCGAGCGAACCGTCTACGTCAGATATGACACTCCGGGGACGTATCAGCTGACGATTGTAGCCAACGACGTCACCCACGCTTCATACACATGGAATGTGGAAGTTGTCGACGGCAACCCCGCGCAATTCATCTCCATCACCGGTTCGGCAGCAGTCGGCATCGACAACACTGCGCAACTGACCGCAAACGTTATCGGCGTCAATAAAGATGAGCCGGCTTCTGTGACCGACCTGATTTGGTCGGTTTCCGACGAGGATATAGCAACGGTTGATCAGAACGGCCTACTGACCGCTAAAGCAACCGGCGAAGTCACGATTTATGCAACCTCGGCCGACCCGGCAACACCTAAAGTTGTAGGCGGACTTATCATCAACATCACCAAGGGCGAGGCGCTTAAATTCACCACATCGCAGCTCGTGGCGCAGAACCGTACGATATATGACAGTTCCTCCGAAAAATGGGGCACTATTACGAACGCAAGGGCTCAGGAAACCGACCTCTGGTATTTTGCCAACGAGGATGGTTCGATGACTCTTACCTATCCCCGCGCGTCGCTCGACGACGGCGATGGGGGCAGCAGCATAGCCAACAAAGTTGCTGAAAACCATTATACTTTTGGTTATCCGGGCTTCAGCGGCATTGCGTTCAGCCAACAGAACAAGATAATGTATGGCGCTGGAATGGAATCGTATATGCTCGCCAACAATGAGGGAGCCTCAGGTTTTATGACCGCGTTCGACGTTCCGTTGTCGATTAACAGAGCGCTCAACGACGGTTCGGGCCTACCGGTCTATGACATGAAACCGGTGACGAAAATCGGTAACTATGCGTTTGCTTATAGCAACATAACCGTTCTCAACATTGGCGAGATTGCCGCCGAGCAAGCCTATGGCGAGAGCATAAATGAGATTGGCGATTACGCATTCCTCGATTGCACGGAATTTTTGGGTGTGCCCGAAGGTACGGCCTATGAGGTTGTGCCCGATTGCATTACGAAGCTCGGACGCAACGTGTTCGACGGATGCCGCAATATGGAACGAATGATTATCGGCAATGGCGTAGAAGAAATTCCCGTCATGGCATTCCATGATTGCCAGTCGCTTAAGGAGCTGCACCTTGGCAAGAATGTCAAACGTATCAACTGCGACATCTACGCCCGAACGCGGTTGGTTTTCGCTTCAACCGAGCCCCCGGTTGTTGGCGAAGGCTACCAAGTTGCCAGCCCGGCCTACTGGATTCCGGCAGGTTCGGAAGCCGCTTACATAGCAGCCGGCTACGACGCCACGGAGCTACATCCCTACAGTCTGGAGGTTAATGGCGGCGAGGATATCTATGCTACTGTCGGTTCGAAGCGTTCAGCTTCTGTTGAGTTGACGGCGGCTCCGCTTTCATGCGAACCCGAACAGCATTATCTCTACGCTTATCGCAGCGGCGACAACGGGCAATGGATGGTTAATTCAAACCAGGCGCGTGAGAGGCGGCCCCGTTATGAGGTCGACGCTCGCACGGCGTATTATATCTTACCGACGAAAAATCGTGTGGATGTTCGCTATGCTTCGGCCGGCAATCACGAGCTCAAATTCCGCTCGCTCGATATCACCAACCAGATTGTCACGGTGAAAGTGCATGTGACAGCCAATCAAGCTGTTACATCGCTGAGAATCAATGGCCCGGTTGACAGCCGCATCGAACATAACCACAGCTATACGTTCACCGCCACCCATAATGGTGAGGCTGACCCGGGATTCGTTTGGTCGTCGTCGAACCCCGATGTAGTTGAAATCGACCCGGCAACGGGCGTAGCTACAGCGAAAGCCTACGGTTCGGCAGTGATTACCGTAGTCACAACCAATAAAGGTGGGTTCTAAAAAATGCATGAATATGAGTGAATGCCTATCCGGTTATATTCATTTTGCGGATTTCAACCCATCATGCGG
>CAYNSG010000190.1:0-4574 GCA_964399885.1 uncultured Bacteroides sp. | reverse complement strand
CAAAATATATGTTCTTCAAGGGTGGGACAAGCCTGAGCAAGGGGTGGAATTTGATTGACCGCTTTTCAGAGGATATAGACATTGCTCTTTATCGAGACTTCTACCTTAATGAACTTGGCAAGGATTGCGCCAAAGCTGAGACCAATAATCAGGTGAAGAATCTGCGTATTGCCAATCGTGATTACATTCTCGGTGATTTTGTCGATGAGTTGAGCGAGAGGCTCAAGGAGTCTGCGCTCGGAGACTGTGAGGTCGTACCTGTTACCACAAAGAAAGACGGTTCGCCGATTGACCATGACAGCGACCCGGTCGTAATCGAAATCCACTATCCGGTTAAAGTGACCTCCGACAGTTATGTTCGCCCGGTTGTAAAGGTGGAAATTAGTTGTCTCTCAATGAGGGAACCATTTGAGATGAAACGCATTTCATCTCTCGTTGGTGACGCATTTCCTCAGATTGATGACGAAACATTTGCCGACATTTCCACGATTACACCTACACGCACCTTCCTCGAGAAGGCATTTCTGCTTAACGAAGAATATCAACGACGCGCCCCACGTACCGAACGCATGAGTCGGCATCTCTACGATTTGGAGCGACTTATGGACACTCCGTTCGCATCGATGGCACTTGAAGACGTACCCCTTTATCACGAAATAATCGAGCATCGTCGTCGCTTCTATCACGTTGGAGGAGTCAATTACGACCTTAACCGTCCGGAAACAATATCATTCTGTCCAACCGGTGAAATCCTTGACAAGATGCGAGCCGACTATGAGTCCATGATGTCAACAATGATCTACGGTGAAAAACTACCCTTCGATAACCTTATCGCTCGTCTTGCAGAACTCCAATCAAGATTCGGCGCAATTTGTGATTAGGTTGCTTCAAAGAAATTGGTAGTGTTTCACTGAGTGTGTCTGAGGCGAGTTAACTCAAGCCTGCATCTTTGTGCGCTCTGAAAATTATTTGGGCTGATTTGTTTGTTGTTAGGAATAAAAGTTGTAACTTTGCACCGCTTTTTAACAAACTAACAAATCTTCAACCAAAACATGAAGTACGAAACCGTTTTCATTTTAACTCCCGTTTTGTCTGATGTTCAGATGAAGGAAGCGGTAGAAAAGTTCGGACAGGTGCTCACCGACAACGGTGCAACCATCGTCAACCAGGAACTCTGGGGTCTCCGCAAACTTGCCTACCCCATCCAGAAAAAATCGACAGGCTTCTACAGCCTCATCGAGTTCGACGGCGACCCCACAATCGTCAAGAAACTTGAGACCGCTTTCCGCCGCGACGAGCGCGTTATCCGCTTCCTCGTGTTCCGTCTCGACAAGTATGCCGCACAGTACGCTGAAAAGCGTCGCAACATCCGCGCCGGCAAAGTAGCTCAGGCTCCCGCAGCCAAAGAAGAAGCAGAAGTTGAACCCGCAAACAACGAGAACTAAACCATGGCACAGCCTCAGTCAGAAATACGCTACCTCACACCCCTGTCGGTAGACGTCAAAAAGAAAAAATACTGCCGTTTCAAACGTAGCGGCATCAAATATATCGACTACAAGGATCCGGAATTCCTCAAGAAATTCCTCAACGAGCAGGGCAAAATCCTTCCCCGCCGCATCACCGGAACATCGCTGAAATTCCAGCGCCGCGTTGCCCAGGCTGTGAAGCGCGCACGCCACCTCGCTCTTCTCCCCTACGTTACCGACCTCATGAAATAAACCTCTAAACGAACAAGGAATTATGAAGATCATACTCAAAGAAGACATTCCCGCCCTCGGATATAAGGACGACGTTGTTGAGGTTCGTGACGGATATGGCCGCAACTACCTCATCCCCCAGGGAAAAGCCGTTATCGCTAACACTTCGGCTCTCAAAATCCTCGCCGAAAACCAGCGTCAGCGCGCCCACAAGCTCGCTCAGCTCAAAGCCGACGCCGAGGCTCTTGCAGCTTCGCTCAAGGACGTTGCTCTCACCATCGGCGCCAAGACCAGCTCGACCGGCACAATCTTCGGCTCTGTCAACAGCATCCAGATTGCCGAGGCTCTCGAGAAACTCGGTTTCAACGTTGACCGCAAGGTTATCGACATCAAAGAGCCCGTCAAAGAAGTTGGTAAATACAACGCTGTGCTCAAGCTCCACAAGGAAGTCAGCGTAGAGATTCCTTTCGAAGTAGTCTCAGAGTAAGCCCAACAAACAAGCACCATAACTCACGCCGGGAAGCGACTCGTTCGCTTCCCGGCGCTGTTATATCCCGCCGGGATTGCTTCAATTTGTCAACTTGACAATTTGTCAATTTGACAATTTGACATTTTGATGATTTTTTCAGCTGAGGTCGGCGAAGTTGGGGATGTCGCGGAGGAATTCGTAGCCGTCGGCGGTGTAGCGGCAGCAGAAATGGCGCAGGCCGTTGCTGACAATCAGCAGCCGTGCGCGAAGCACCATGTTGTAGCGCGCAACCTGGTCGAACACCGCGGCGGTTATCGCCACGTCGGGCGCCTTGTATTCGGCAACGATCAAGGGGCGGAGCGTGCGGTCGTAGACGAGAGTGTCGCAGCGGCGCAACATCCCGTTGAGCCGGAGCCCTACCTCGTTGGCCATCAGGCTCCGCGGGTAGCCTTTATCCGAGATTAGCCACGACGTGAAATTCTGGCGCACCCACTCCTCGGGCGTAAGCACGAGCCACTGCCGCCGCAGCGGGTCGTATACCTCAACGGTCGACCCCTCGCGGCGCAACTCAACCTGCTGAACCGGCAGATTCAGCGCGACAATTGCATCGGCGTTCGACTCTGTTTTTGCCATATTGGAAATATTGCGTAAATTTACGGAATAAATCAGAAAACCGCAACAATGGCATCTCAATCACAATCCCTGACCTACGCCGCCCTGCGCCAGTCGCTGCTGAAACGGCAGTATGCGCCGGTCTATCTTCTCCACGGCGAGGAGAGCTATTTCATCGACGAGTTGGTGAAGATTTTCGAGGGGATAGTGCCTGAAAGTGAGCGCGATTTCAACATGTACACGCTCTACGCGCCGCAGGTTGAGATGGGTCAGGTTGTCGAGGTGTGCCGCAAATTCCCGATGATGGCCGAGCGCCAGGTGGTAATCCTCAAGGAGGCACAGGCGGTGAAGGTCGACGTGCTCAACAAGCTCCACGCCTATGTCGAGAAGCCCACGCAGTCAACAATCCTCGTCGTCTGCTGTCGCGGCGCCGTCGCCAAAGGCAAGGACCTGATGGCGGCGCTGAAGAAAACCGATGCCGTAGTGTTCGAGTCGAAAAAGCTCAACGAGCGCAACATCGACAGCGCCATCGTTGCCATAGCTCGCGAAGCCGGGCTGAACATCGAGAGCAAAAGCGTGGCGATGCTCCGCGACTTCATCGGCACCGACGCCTCGCGCCTCTACAACGAAATCACCAAGCTGGCAATGATTCTCGGCGAAGGCTCAACAATCACCCCCGAGAGCATCGAGCGCAACATTGGCGTCAGCAAAGACTACAACAACTTCGAGCTCGCCGAAGCCATAGCCGCAAAGGACTCGCTGAAAGCGTTCAAGATCGTCGATTATTTCCGCGCCAACCCGAAAAACAACTCGGCGATAGCTACCGTGGCTACGCTTTTCAGCTTCTTCTCCGACCTGCTCATAGCGCAATTCACGCGCGACAAGAGCCCTGGCTCACTGAAAGCTGCCCTCGGCCTGAAATGGGACATCCAGCTGGCACGCTACATGACCGGCATGCGCAACTACAACGCCTTCCAGTCGATTGAAATCATCTCCGCGCTGCGCCGCATGGACGCCAACGCCAAAGGCATCGGCTCGCGCCAAAACGAGTACGACCTGCTCCATTCGCTCGTATTCCATATCCTGACCGCCCCCGGCGACATCCGCTTCTAATCCTGGCACGATTACGCCCTTATAGGTTGCATATTCGCGGGCTAGTCGTCCGCCAGGACGACGATTTATAGTAGCCGGGCACGCCGGAGCGAAGCGGAGGCGTACCCGGTTAAGTGGTTGCAGTCCAACGCGTCTGGAGGACGCGGATTGAAGCCGCCTATGATTTAATCGGAGGGGTTGCAGAACTTCCCTCTCAAAAAAAAACCTCAACTTTCTCAAGCTGAGGCTTTTCTATGTCCATAAAATTTCGTAACTTTATGGTGTCTAAATAAATGATAAGACAAAGTTAATGTATAAACCCTACGTACCAAACGAATCGCTGATATTTCCACCCAATTTGGGCGAATTTATCCCCGGAGACGCCCCGGTCAGGCTAATTTCGGAGATTGTGGAACATCTCGACCTGAAGGAAGTCCATGCGAGTTATTCTCCGGCATCTGATGGGCAGCCGCCGTATAATCCGTCCATGCTGCTCAAGGTTATCATATTCGGATATATGAACAACATATATTCCACCCGGGGATTGGAGGATGCCATGCGTCGCGACACCCATCTGATATGGCTTTCCTCCTATCAGTTTCCGGACCATACGACAATCAGCCGTTTCAAGACCCGTTGCATGCCCTTTATTAAGAATATATTCGCCAGTCTTGTAACTATCCTTGTAAAGATGGGCGAGATAA
>CAYNSG010000189.1:0-4588 GCA_964399885.1 uncultured Bacteroides sp. | reverse complement strand
CGAGGTTCGCCGGCAGCCGCGCCGATGCCTTTAAGATAGGCGTTGAGCTTTTGATTGCTCAGCCGGTTCATGTTCCAGCCGTAGCGGTCGAGGATAGCGATGGCGGGAGGTAGCAGTGTCAGGCGATATTGGGTGCCGGTCTTGACTCGGCGGTCGATGAGCATGGTGCGCCCGCTTTCATGCTGCACGTCGGCGGGGTTTATCTTCACGATGTCGGAGTAGGCTAGTCCGGTGTAGCACGCCAGCAGAAACATATCGCGGGCAGTGGCAGCCATGCCGCGGAGTTCGAGCCGTTCTATCGCCGTGCGCTGTTCATCCGTCAGGTAGCGGATAGTGTCCGTGCCGCCCTTGGCTACCTTAAACCGCTTGTAGGGATTATCCGCGACTATCCCTTTGACGATTGCCCGGTTGATGTAGAGCCGCAATATTTTGTGATGACTCCAAATGGTGCTCTGCTTATCGTAGCGCGCCCGCATCCATTCGTCGAATGCCACTATCTTCGGCAGCGTGAGGTCGCGCAGTGTCTTGATGCCGCCCCATAGGCGTATGATGCCGAGCGTCGAGATGTGACCCTTGCGAGTGTTCGGGCGCATCTCGCGGCTGCTGATTTCCGACTCCAGCCAGCCCGGGAAGTCGGGCGAGCTGCGCTCTTTTCGCCATAGTGTGTTGATGTCAAACCCCTCGCTATTTACCAGCGCGGTAGTCTCGGCAACTATCTGCGCGAGCTTTGCGTTGAGTCGGTTGGCTTCGGGGTGGTTGACTACACGCCCGCCGCGCCATTGCTTTTTCGTCAGCAGTACGCCGGTCGACTTGACGCGCTGTGTCCCGCGCCCTTGGCTCACTACAACGTCGACCGCTCCGGGCTTGATGTCTGTTGCCCTGCCACGGCGGTCGAAGGTTATCGTTACGGTTGTTTCTTTCATTTCAGCTATAGTTTACGGGTTTGGTATGTACACGGTACATACGGCGGTCGCCGTGTACATTCATTGGTACATACGGAGGTACAAAATTATCAACAAATATCGACAAAAACAAACAAAATCGTTGACTCGCACGCCGCTATATAACTTGCTGTCGCCCCACCAATTATCCACGTTTCCAAACAATTAAGGCGCGAACTCTCGCCCGCGCCTCGTATCCCCGTGGGGAGTCGAACCCCAATCGTTGGAACCGGAATCCAAAATTCTATCCATTGAACTACGGAGACATTTGAAACGCCGAAAAGGATAATCTGAGGGATAATCTGTGCGTTTCGGTGTGCAAAATTAGCGATTGTTTCGTAATTTTGCAAAATTATGAGCAAAGAACGCTCGCAAGAATCGCAAAGAAAAGTGCAACATGGCGAAACAATCATTCGAAATTGCGAGCTCGAAGTAACCATAATAATGCAAAACAACGCAACATAACGCAACATAACGCAACAAGGAGCAAGAACTTATGGATGTTAGGATTAACGAAAGCTGGAAGCGGCTGTTGGCGGCTGAGTGGGAGAAGCCATATTTTTCAGAGTTGGCCGATTTCGTCAGGGCAGAGTATGCCTCACGAACGATTTATCCGCCGGCGTCGCTGATATTTGCAGCCTTTGACTCATGTCCGGTAGAGGACGTGAAGGTTGTCATTCTCGGTCAGGATCCTTATCATGGTCGGGGGATGGCTAATGGTTTATGCTTTTCTGTTAATCCCGGCATTGCGATTCCGCGATCGTTGGCGAATATTTATAAGGAGATAGAGGCTGAGACGGGTAAGGCGGCGCCGGCTTCGGGCGATTTGAGTCGCTGGGCACGCCAGGGTGTGTTGCTGCTCAACGCTACGTTAACGGTTCGCGACGGCGAGGCCGCATCGCATCAAGGACGCGGCTGGGAGCGGTTTACCGACGAGGTTGTAAGGTTAATATCAGAGCGTTGCAATGGTGTGGTGTTTATGCTTTGGGGCGCGTCGGCCGGGCGTAAAGCCGAGATGATTGATTCGCAACGCCATCTGATTCTTCGGTCGGCTCATCCGTCGCCATTGAGTGCCTCGCGCGGATTTTTCGGCAATCATCATTTCACACTGGCCAACGACTATCTCAGGCGTCTTGGCAAAACCCCAATTGAATGGTGAGAGCGATTCTGACAGCATTGTTCTCGGCCATTGTGGCAATGGAAATTCATGCGGCCGATACTCGGCAAATGATTTTCCACCCCGATTTTGCCACGCTGCAAGTAGAGCTGGAAGGCTGGCCGGAGCGATTGCCTATATTGTCGGGTGAGCCGGGCGAGCGGCTGGTTGTTAAGTTCGATGAATTGTCGGACAACCGTCGCAATCTGCTCTTTTCGCTGCAGCATTGCACGGCCGACTGGCAGCCGTCGGATTTGCTTCCGTCGGAGTTCGCTTTGGGATGGAACGAAGGGCGGGTGCCCAACGGCGAATTCTCGCATGCGACGCTCGTTCATTATGTTCACTACGAGCTGAGGCTGCCCGACGACGGGGTGAGCCCATTGCTGCCCGGAAATTATTTGCTGCGAGTGTTTGACGAGGACAATCCGGACGCGACCTTGCTTCAGGCTCGCTTTGGCGTTTCGTCGGAGGAAATCGTTGTCGGCGGTAAAGCAGATTTCCGCACAGACATTGATTATCTTGCCTCGCATCAGCAGCTTGAATTGGAGGCAGAAATCTCACGAGCTGAGATTACCAACCCCTATGCCGATATCCGCATCGTAATTGACCGCAATTCGCAGCCGGAAACGGAACGTGTTGTCAATCAGCCGTCGATGGTCTCGGGACAAAAATTGTTTTATCGCCATTTACCTCAGCTTATTTTCGAGGCCGGCAACGAATATCGGCGTATGGAGACGGTTTCGACTCAATGGCCCGGCATGGGTGTAGGCAGCATCGGGAATGACGGCGAGATCTATTATGCGATTGTCGGACCGGACGCGCCGAGAAACGAATCGGGCTACGCCTACGACGAGACGCAGCATGGACGCATGACTATTCGCGAATACAACTCCTCGCGCAGCGATGTCGAGGCAGATTATCTGCTGACAACGTTTGTTTTAACTATGCCGGAGTTGGAGGGCTACGACGTCTATCTAGAGGGCGATTTGACAGAGCGGCGACTCGACGACAGCGCTTTGATGAGTTACGACTCATCGGAAGGAGCGTATGTCTACGAAAAGCTATTGAAACAGGGCGCATACAATTATCAGTATGTCGCCCGCAAGCGCAGCGACAGAACCGTTTCGACAGCACTAACCGAAGGAAATTATTATCCGACTCGCAACCGCTATAACGTCCGCGTTTATTATCGCCGAGCAGGGGATCGCTACGACCGCCTTGCCGGATTTACAACGATTGAATTATGACAACCGAAGAGACTATGTTTGAAATAGGAAATGTATTGGTGTCGCTCGATGTCGCCGAGCGTTATTTCTGCTGCGACCTTGAAAAATGTTTGGGAGAGTGTTGCATCGAGGGCGATGCCGGCGCGCCGATAACTCTCGAGGAGCGACAGAAGCTTGAGGAAGTTCTCCCCACCGTCGAGGCCGATCTGCTCCCAGCGTGCCGTCGCCGCATAGCCGAGGAGGGAGTCTCGTACGTCGACGAAGAAGGCGACTTGGTCACGCAAATTGTCGACGGTCGCAACTGCGTGTTCACCTGCTATGGCGAAGGGGGGGTGTGCCTCTGTGCAATCGACAAAGCTTATCGCGAAGGCCGCACTTCGTGGCGCAAGCCCATCTCATGCTATCTCTACCCGCTGCGACTTACGGAGTATCCGACGTTTACCGCCGTCAACTATCATCGCTGGAAAATATGCCGCAGCGCCGAGTCGAACGGCCGACGCCTGGGCATCAGATTGTACGAGTTTATGCGCGAGCCGCTGACAGAGCGTTTCGGAGCGGAATGGTATGAAGCGTTGGCCGAAGCTTGCCGCGCGTGGAATGAGCAGAACGAGCAGAAGTAGTTACCTCTCAGCTCTTATGGGGTTTGAGAGGAAGTCGGCATAGGCGAGTTTTATTCCTTCGGGAAGTTCCGTAGAGTAGCGCCAACCGAGAGCCGTGGCTTTCGAAACGTCGAGTAGTTTGCGGGGTGTGCCGTTTGGTCGGCTCGTGTCCCAGAGAATCTCGCCTTGGAAACCAACCGTCGCAGCCACAAGCTCAGCGAGTTCACGAATGGTTATCTCCTTGCCGGTTCCGGCATTGACTGTTTCGTTGCCAGAATAGTTATTCATCAAGAAAACGCAGAGATTCGCAAGGTCGTCGACATAGAGAAACTCGCGAAGCGGCGAACCGTCGCCCCAGCAAGTCACCGCCTCAGCGCCTTGAATCTTAGCTTCATGAAATCGCCGGATAAGCGCCGGAAGCACATGGCTGTGTTCGGGGTGATAGTTGTCGTTGGGGCCGTAAAGATTTGTGGGCATGACGCTGATGTAGTCTGTGCCATACTGACGGTTGAGGTATTCGCAGTATTTCAAGCCGCTGATTTTGGCCAGGGCATAGGCCTCGTTGGTCGATTCGAGCGAAGATGTGAGCAGGCATGATTCGGGCATAGGCTGCGGAGCGAGTCGCGGATAGATGCACGATGAGCCGAGAAACTCCAGCTTCTTGCA
>CAYNSG010000188.1:2228-4608 GCA_964399885.1 uncultured Bacteroides sp. | reverse complement strand
ATATTTCTTAAGAGCGTGGTGTAGGAGACGCATGCCGACAACGAGTTCGCGAGCATGCTTCTCAGTCATGCCCTGTTTCTGTTCGGCGAGTTGTGCAAGAGCGGCAAGGTCGTGATGACCTCCGAAGTTAAAGGCCATAACTTCCTGAATCTTGCCATCAACCACTTCGGTGATATTGAAGTGATATGAACGTTTTTCTTTGTTGCAATCCATAGTTTTATGTTTTTATGAAGAGATTGTCTTGAGTCTCGGAAGATAAACATTTTCAGGATAGCAAAGGTTGAAATCGCCGAGCGAAATTAACAAGAGTTAGGAGTTAGGAGTTAGGAGCGAGGAGTTGGAATTGGAGTTACTCGGAGAGGATGGCGGCGAGGGCGGGGAGATCGTCGACGCCTACGATGTCGACACCTTCGGCGAGCTGCAGGCGCGTCCAGGCTTCGGTGTCGGGAGCGCCCCAGAAGCGGATCTGTTTGCCTTCGGCGTGGGCGCGCTCAACGAGGTTGCGCACGATGGCTACTTGCTCTTCGGGCATGATTCCTTCGCCGTCCCACGAGAGATATTCGCGATAGTCGTTGCTCACGACGGGCATGAGCGACGCGGGGATGTTCTTGCCGAGGTCCTCAAACTTGCCGTCGAGGAACGCATAGCGGGTTGTCGTCTGCGTGGGGAGGGTTTCCATGGGGCGTGCTCCGGAGAAGAAGAGCAAAATCGGGCCTTCGTGGATATTGCCGGCGCTGTCGACGCTGCAGAACATCTCGGCATTGGCTTCGAGCAACGGGAGGAGTGCGGCATAGAATTCGTCGCCGCGACGTTTGATGTCTATCATCAGCTTGAAGGGGCGGTCGGCGTCGGCATACACTTTGCCGCCATTGGCGCGAATGCGGTCGAAGAGCGGCTGAAGGTAGAGCGACTCGAGGTAGCGATATTCGGCGGTGTCGTCGGGGAGGTCGTGGGCAACAACCATCCGGCCGTCAACGAGATAGCAGTCGGCCTCGACGCAGTTGAAACCGAGCTCGAGAGCTTCCTGCAGCGGGCGCTCGTGGGCGTAGTCGTTGTGGGAGAAAGCGTTGTAGAACGGAACGGTGATAGTTGAGTCGGCCGCGGTTTCGGCTGCATCGGCTGTTGCCGATTTGTTGGCGCAACCGGCTATGAGCGCTCCGGCGACCAACAGTGTCAGGAGTTTTTTCATTTGCGATAATGTTAGTTCTGCCCACAAAGTTACAGAAATGGCACCGAAGTCGCGAAGAGTTCGGTGCCATTTTCAGAAAATATTTTTTACAGAGCTCAAAGCGTGTTGCTCAAGGCTCGGAGGTCAGTCGAAAATGTGGCGGAGCTTGCTGAAGATGCGGTTCTTCACGCTCTCCGAGGGCTTCATGTTGGGCTTCCCTTCGAGGCTCTGGATAGCTGTGCGCTCCTCGGCAGTCAGCGATTCGGGGATGTAGACCATCACGTTGATGAGTTCATCGCCTTTCTCGTGGGTTTCGGGGTTGGGAAGGCCTTTGCCGCGCAGACGCAGAATCTTGCCGGGCTGCGTGCCGGGGGCTATTTTCAGTCGGGCGCGTCCGCCGATTGTCGGCACTTCGGCCGTTCCGCCGAGCGTGGCGGTCGGGATGTCGAGCATCAGGTTGTAGACAACATCGTTACCGTCGCGGATAAGTTCGGGATGTTTCACCTCCTCGATAACTACCAGCAGGTCGCCGTTGACGCCGCCGTGCATCGGCGCGTTGCCTTTGCCCTTGACGGTGAGCACCATGCCATCGGAAACTCCGGCGGGGATGTCGAACGAAACAACTTGGTCCTTATGCTCAACGCCTGTTCCGTTGCAGTAGTGGCAACGCTCGTTGATAATCTTGCCGTTGCCGTTACATTCGGGGCAAACCGATGCGCTCTGGCTGATTCCGAAGATTGTCTGCTGGGCGCGGGTCACGGTGCCGGTGCCGTGACAGGTGGGGCAGGTTGTGAACGATGTTCCGTCTTTTGCTCCGGTGCCGTTGCAGTGGGTATCTTTTACGAACGATTTCAGCTTGAGGGTTTTGCTGATGCCTTTTTCGATATCTTCGAGGGTAAGCTTTATGGTGATGCGCAGGTCGTCGCCACGACGCTGGCGGCGACGCGGATGTCCGCCTGCCGCGCTGCCAAAGCCGCCCATGTCGAAGTGGGTGTGGCCTCCGAAAATGTCGCCGAATGCCGAGAAAATATCTTCCATCGACATGCCGCCCGTAGAGTAGAAACCGCCGGCACCGCCGCCCGGGAATCCTTGCGAACCCATGTTGTGGCCAAACTGGTCGTATTTCTGACGTTTTTCGGGGTCGGAGAGCACATCGTAGGCCTCGGCTGCTTCCTTAAATTTCTCCTCGGCCTCCTTGTTGTCGGGGTTACG
>CAYNSG010000188.1:0-2128 GCA_964399885.1 uncultured Bacteroides sp. | reverse complement strand
CCGTTTTGTTCGAGATATTTGATGAATTTCTGGTAGATAAGCTCCATGCCTTGGCGCACCGACTCTGCATCGTCGCTCTTGGCGGCGGCTTCGAGTCCGCGCTCGAAATCATCGATAATCGGGAGCAAACCGTGCATGGCGCTTTCGGCACCGTTGCGAAGAATCTCGCTTTTTTCTTTGAGCGAGCGTTTGCGGAAGTTGTCGAACTCCGCCATCAGGAAGAGATACTCTTTCTTCTCCTTTTCGAGTTTCTCTTTCGTTTCGGCAAGCTCTTTGGCGAGCGAGTCGATTTCGCTCATCTCGGCGTTCTCAATATCCTCGGCGGTTTCATCCTCTTCGGCTGCTTCGGGAACGTTGTCGAGAATCTCCTCGGCAGCTTCCTCGGGACGGGTTTCAGAATTCGTTTCCGGTTTATTTTGATTCTTGCTCATGACAGTTCATTGTTTTTAATTGTTACTTACAAAAATTTTGCCAATATGCGAGGTCGCGTATCGGAGCTCTAAAAAGATAACAAAAAACCGTCGTTATCGTTCAAAAAACCATCGGGAAGTTCTATTCAGTCGAGGCGTCCGGTGAAAATGTCACACCCTCGGATGTCTGCCACGGCTTGCTCTGCCAATTTGTCATTTTCAAAAATGCCGAACACTGCCGATCCTGAGCCCGACATGGCCGTGTAGATTGCCCCCCGCTTGGCAAGCCGACGCTTAATCTCGGCAATCGCCGCATGGTTGGCAAAAATCGACGGCTCGAAATCGTTGACAACTTTTCCTTGCCACTCCTCGATTGGCCTGTTCTGCAGCAGCGTGGGGAGGTAGACCTCCGGTAGGCGGGGAGTGACGCCGGCGTAAGCCTCGCGGGTGGGCACGTTGACTGCGGGCTTCACAATCGCTATTCCTCGGCCGGCGAGCGAGAGGTCGAAGGGGGCGAGGGTAGTGCCGGTGCCGGTTGCGAGCATCGGGCGATTGTAGATGAAAAACGGGCAGTCGGCGCCGATGGGGGCTACGATAGAAGCCATCTCGTTGTCGGTAAGCCCGAGGCTGAGCAGCTCATTGATAGTGCGGACAGCGAACGCAGCATCGGCTGAACCTCCGCCCAGACCGGCGCCGTCGGGGATTACCTTATGGAGGTAGATGTCGAGCGGCGGCAGTTTCAGTCCGGCAGATTCCATAGCCGCAACGGCCTTCATTACGAGATTTTTCTCCGGCGGGCAGTCAACGGCGCGCCCTGTAGTGGTGAGTGTCGTCGAGTCGCCCTTGCCGGGAACAATCTCGAGGACGTCGCACCAGCCTACGGGATAGAAAAGCGTGACGATATCATGGTAGCCGTCAGGGCGACGGCCGACGATGTTCAGACCGATGTTGATTTTTGCGTTTGGAAACGTGACCATAATGACTGCGATAAGAATCTGCGTTTGGTTGCGCAAAGATAAGAAAAAAGATTGATGTCAGCCCAGCAGAACGTCGAGAACCATCATCAGCAGGAAGCCGCCGGCAAAGCCGAGAGTGCCGATGTTGGAGTGTTCGCCCTCCTGAGTCTCGGGGATAAGTTCCTCGACTACGACATACATCATCGCGCCGGCGGCAAAAGCGAGCAGGTAGGGGAGTGCGGGCATTATCGCCGAAGCAAGGAGGATTGTGAGAATCGCTCCAAGCGGCTCTACGGCACCGCTGAGAACGCCCATCGCAAACGATTTCCGTTTCGAATTGCCGGCAGCGCAGAGAGGCATCGAGACTATAGCCCCCTCGGGGAAGTTCTGAATGGCGATGCCGAGCGAAAGCGCTATTGCAGCCGCCATAGGCATATAGTTGCTGCCTTCGAGCGCGGCAGCGAGCGCGACCCCGACGGCCATCCCTTCCGGAATGTTATGGAGCGTTACGGTAAACACCAGCTTTGCCGTGCGCGACAGATGCGAGCGCGGACCTTCGCTCTCGTTGCTGTCGATATGTTGGTGGGGGACGATGTCGTCGAGAAAAAGCAAGAAAAGGATGCCGGCGATAAACCCCACGCACGCCGGCAGTATGCTCGCCAACCCTTCGCGCCCCGTCATCTCTATCGACGGTATCAACAGCGACCATACCGAGGCGGCAACCATGACGCCGGCAGCAAAACCGGTAAGCCCCTTCTGCAG
>CAYNSG010000187.1:0-4636 GCA_964399885.1 uncultured Bacteroides sp. | reverse complement strand
CTTTTAAGAAAAAGTTCTTCATCGGGTTGAATTACGCCATCAGCCCATGCAATTTGAAATAATTCATACAAATATTGAACCTTATCAGTTATTGTAAACGGAACATACACTATCTCGTTTTGACTAATAACAGCCCGATTAATTTCATCCGGTGAAAGACCATACTTTTCTAAACCGATTTGGTACATCGTATCCAACTCGGACTGTAAAGTTCGACCATCAATTATGGCCATACGATACAGGTTTAAGAACCTATTCTTTATTGCACTGTCCATATAATTAGTATTAATATGGTTAACAAAATGCCTTAGGCTCACAGTCAGGCAACTTTAATAAAAAAAGCGTGAGAGCCAATTCTCATTGCTCGCTCTCACTCGTTGAGGCCTTCGCATTGCCCGAATCAGTAGAACGAGCAACGGCTTGCAGAGGTCTCACGCAAATATGCAATCCTAGCTTATATTGCTAAAATATATACATATCCACATAAGCCATCTACCGTTGCGCCATTCTCGACTGATTCTTTGAAATTGCGAAGTTTCAACGAGTCAAGAAAGAGCGTCGATAAACGCTTTCATAATGTCTTACACCCGCCACAAAGCCCTATCGACCTCTGCAGACGATGCATCTGCAAATTTACATCATATTTATGAAAATAAAAAAATATTCCTCAAAAAAATCAAAACGACAAAAAACAGAGCCGCAGCCCGGACGAACCTGACTGCGGCTATATTATATAAGGTGTATCGCTATGCGTTTAGTCTTTCACAGCTGCTACGCCGGGAAGAACTTTGCCCTCGATTGCTTCGAGAAGGGCGCCGCCACCGGTCGATACGTAGCTTACCTGGTCGGCCAGACCGAACTTGTTGACACAGGCAACTGAGTCGCCACCACCAACGAGCGAGAATGCGCCGTTTTTGGTTGCTTCAACGATAGCCTCGGCGATTGCGCGGCTACCGGCTGTGAAGTTGTCGAACTCAAACACTCCGGCAGGACCGTTCCAGAGGATAGTCTTGGCGGGGAGAATCACAGCCTGGAAGGCTTTGATGGTCTCGGAACCTGCATCGAGGCCTTCCCATCCGTCGGGAATATCGTTCGAGGGGCAGATCATTGTCTTGGCGTCGTTGCTGAACGAGTCGGCAGCTACGCAGTCGGTTCCGAGCACGAGGTTAACACCTTTCTGCTTGGCTTTCTCGATGATTGAGAGTGCAAGGTCGAGCTTGTCGTCTTCGCAGATCGAGTTGCCAATCTTGCCGCCCTGAGCTTTGGCGAAGGTGTAGGTCATGCCGCCGCAGAGGATGAGGTTGTCAACCTTGTCCATGAGGTTTTCGATGATGCCGATTTTGGTCGACACTTTCGAGCCACCCATGATTGCGGTGAACGGACGTTTGATGTCCGAAAGGATGTTGTCTACGGCCTTAACCTCTTTCTCCATCAGGTAGCCGAGCATCTTGTCGTTCTTGTCGAAGTAGTCGGCGATAACGGCAGTCGAAGCGTGTTTGCGGTGAGCTGTGCCGAAGGCGTCGTTGACATAAACGTCGGCGTATGAAGCGAGAGTTTTTGCAAACTCTTTCTGGCGAGCTTTCATCTCTTTCTTGGCTTCCTCGTAGCCGAGGTCGGTTTTGTCGATGCCCACGGGTTTGCCCTCCTCTTCGGGATAGAAACGAAGGTTTTCGAGCAAGAGCACTTCGCCGGGCTTGAGAGCTGCAGCAGCGTCGGCAGCCTTAGCGCAGTCGGGAGCAAATTTCACGTCGGTGCCCAGGGCTTTGGCCACGTCGTCCTTAATCTGAGCAAGAGAGAATTTGGGGTTCACTTTGCCTTTGGGCTTGCCCATGTGGCTCATGATAATCAGGCTACCGCCGTCGTTGAGAATTTTCTTGAGGGTGGGGAGGGCACCGCGGATGCGGGTGTCGTCGGTGATTTTACCGTTCTCGTCGAGGGGCACATTGAAGTCAACGCGAACGATTGCCTTTTTGCCGGCGAAGTTGTAATTGTCGATATTCATTTCTTTATGTGGTTATAAGTTGTTGCAAAGATAATTAATTTTTCTCTGACTGCATCTAAACTCGGTTAAAAGTTTCTTAACGAGCTGCAGTGAAGCCGGCTTTCGCGAGAATTTCGGCCATCTGTGCGCTCAGCTCGTGCGCTGCTTTGCCTGCTGCCTCGGCGAAGTCCTCGCCCTGTGAGGCGTAGATGATTCCGCGCGATGAGTTGATGATCAGTCCGCAGCGGTCGTTCAACCCGTAGCGGCACACTTCCTCAAGGCTGCCACCTTGGGCGCCGACGCCCGGCACAAGCAGGAAACTCTCGGGGGCTATGCGGCGAATCTCCTCAAACATTGCGCCTTGGGTTGCGCCGACAACATACATCATCTCGTCCGGACCGGCCCACTCGGCCGATGTGCGCATCACGCGCTCAAACAGCGGCATTCCGTCGGCGTCGCGCGTCAGCTGGAAGTCGGCTGAGCCTTTGTTGGAGGTCAGTGCCAGGAGAATAACCCACTTGCCGGCGTGGCCGAGGAAGGGGGTGACGCTGTCGTGGCCCATGTAGGGGGCTACGGTGATGGCGTCGACGTCGAGGTGCTCGAAGAACGAGCACGCATAGAGCTCCGAGGTGTTGCCGATGTCGCCGCGTTTGGCGTCGGCGATGATGAAATGGTTGGGATATTTCTCGCGGATATACCCAACGGTCTGCTCGAAGGCGCTCCAGCCCTCAACGCCCATGCTCTCGTAGAATGCCAGGTTGGGCTTGTAGGCTATGCAATGGTCGGCGGTGGCGTCGATGATTGCGCGGTTGAATTCGAGAATGGGATTCTCCGTGCGCAGCAGATGCTGGGGAATCTTCTTGATGTCGGTGTCGAGTCCGACGCAGAGCATCGTGCCCTTGCGGCAGATTTGTGCGAAAAGTTCTTGGCGGGTCATTATCTGGGTTGTTGGTTATAACGTTGTTGATTATAGCGTTGATTATAACTCAGCGTTTTCAAGGCGGGCGGTGTTCTCGGCTACGGTCAGCCTGTCGATACACTCCTGGATGTTTCCCTCGAGAAACGACTGCAGATTATATATGGTGTAGTTTATGCGGTGGTCGGTGATGCGCCCCTGCGGGAAGTTGTAGGTGCGTATCTTCGCCGAGCGGTCGCCGGTGCTCACGAGCGAGCGGCGGCGCGACGTGATTTCGTCGAGATAGCGCGCGTGCTCGCGGTCGTAGATGTAGGTGCGCAGTCGCGACAGGGCGCGCTCTTTGTTCTTGGGCTGGTCGCGGGTCTCGGTGCACTCGATGAGTATCTCCTCGGCTTCGCCGGTCACCGGATTCTTCCACGGATAGCGCAGACGCACACCGCTCTCAACCTTGTTGACGTTCTGCCCGCCGGCGCCCGAGCTGCGGAACGTGTCCCAGCGTATGTCGCCCTCGTTGATCTCGACGTCGAACGTCTCGGCCTCGGGGAGCACGGCTACCGTTGCGGCCGACGTGTGCACTCGTCCCTGAGTCTCCGTAGCCGGAATGCGCTGCACGCGGTGAACGCCGCTCTCATATTTGAGCGTACCGTAGACGTCGTCGCCCGTCACGGCGGCAATCACCTCCTTAAAGCCGCCAACCGCGCCCTCGCTCGCCGAGGTTATACTCAGCTGCCAGCCGCGGCGCTCGCAGTAGCGCGCATACATCTTGAACAGGTCGCCGGCAAACAGCGCAGCCTCGTCGCCGCCCGTACCGGCGCGGATTTCGAGGATGGCATTCTTGCGGTCGTCGGGGTCGGGCGGAATGAGACTCATCTTTATCTGCTGTTCCAGCTCGGGCATCGCCGCCTGAGCCTCATCGAGCTGCTGACGAGCCAAAGCGCGCAGCTCCGGGTCAGAATCGTCGTGAAGCGTCCGGCGCGCATCGTCGGCATCGGCCAAAGCCTGACGATAGCGGCTTATAAGCCCCGTCAGCTGCTCCAGCTCCTTATATTCGCGCGTCAGTTTCACGTAGCGACCCATGTCGGCAATCACATCCGGGTCAGTGATGAGCGTCGATAGCTCCCGGAAACGATTGTCGACGCCCTCAAGCTTCGCGAGAAAATCATTGTCGGCCATAATCTCTCAATAGCGTCGTTATCCTATTAGCGTCGTCTGTTGCTTCAAATCAAGCCTCAAGCTTCATCATGATGCATCAAGATTCATCAAGCCTCATCTCGATTCAACATGAATCATCTTGTTTCATCATGATTTATCTCGATTCAACATGTTTCATCTTGATCTATCTTGATTCATCAAGCTTGCTCCTTAATTCCGTCTGCGAATTTAACATTATTTCCCGACACTCCCAAAAAAATCCACCGTCGGCGTCCCGCCCGCCGTCCCGCGAGTTCTGCCCAAGGGAGCATCGCGACCGCTTTTGCGAGTTCAAACCCACCCGGGTCCGGAGTTCTGCGAGGTTTTGCGAGTTTATTTCAGTTCTGCGTTCTCCCCACCACCAACCCCGACACCAGCCCGCCGTCCCGCGATCCCCCACCGCTAGCTGCTCTTTTGCCGGTTGAGCTTACCACTCCCGAAGTCGGAGACTTCGATTTGTGCTTAACCCTGGGCAGAGCGCGCTGAGGTGAGCGGTACAGCCGTCCGCGATAGCAGGTACGGAGACCAAAAAAATAGCCGCTGGGACG
>CAYNSG010000186.1:0-4647 GCA_964399885.1 uncultured Bacteroides sp. | reverse complement strand
GATAGCTTACAGGCTGAAATGTATAGGGTGCGCTATGGGCGATTCTTTATTTAAGAGCAGGGTGTATAACAGCAACATCGCGATCCTTAGGCGCTAATACGGACTATCATATTTCAGAAACAAGGAGGCAATTTAGCCAATGCCATTGACAGTGCTTTGAAATCTGAGAAAAGCCGTTTGAATGGAGAGCGCGATTACACCTATTCAGAACTGGGTACTCTGTTCAGGGAGCTGGGGATATAGGCTGTCGGCGAGGGTGGTGAGCTCGGAGCGCATCTCGGAGATGGCCGGCGATTGGACTTTGGGCTGCAGCGAGAGGGCTTCGCGGAGGGCCGTGCGAAGGCGAGCAGTGTCGGCCGACTGCTCGGCGGCATAGAGCTTGCAGAGCAGGTAGTGAGGATAAAGTCGCCCCGGGAGGCGGTTGATTGAGCGCCGTAGCCATAGCTCGGCGTTGGCGGCATCGCCCGTGTCGGCAAAGTTGCGCCCTATGAGGTTGAGAAACATCGGGTCGGAGCTGTAGGCCATGCCTTGCATTAGTTCGGCGGTCGATTGCTCAAACTCGCCGCTCTCGCGAAGTGCTTTGCCACGATTAAAGCTTATCTGAGCTAATGGGCGGTATGCGGCGACGGCGTTCGCGGCCGGGATAGCAGCGATAATGATTGCCGTGCAGAGAGCCGCTCGTAACCATTGGCCGGAACTATCGAACGACGCCACTGACGCGGCCAAAAGAGCTGCCAAGAGGACAACCATCTCGCCGAACTGAAACGGGTAGCTTGCACACGCTACTATCGCAAAAGCCGCAATGCTGCCGGCAATGCCGTAGCGCCGCGACCGCCAGGCGAGGATAATTCCGCCCGTGAGGAGCATTACAAACCCAACCATTGCCGGGCAGCCGAAGGCTATCCCGATTTGCAGAAATTCGTTGAAAGCGTATGAGGGCGAGCCGGCCACGGCGATGAACACCGAGTCGGGATGCGCGGCGAAAAACCGCTCCTGAGCGTCGCCCAACGCGCCGGCCACACAATCCCAACCAACGCCCGTAAGCCCGGCAGCGGCAAGCGCCGACGCGCCGTTGCGCCATATCAGCAGACGTCCCAACGCCGAGGCTGGCTTCAGCCATATCGCAACGCCAACAGCCACGATTACGGCGACGGCCAAGAGCCACATCAGTCTCGGCGATAGCCGCTTAAACCGCCCTTGCCCCACGGCAACCATCAGGTAGCCGACGCCGGCGGCAATCCATCCCGTGCGCCCCATCAACGCGGGCATTAGAGTCAGCGAAGCAAACAGATAAACGGCTGCGAGAAGGCGAATCCACCGCCTGCTGCCATTGTAAGTCATCGCCATAGCTACCGGGACAACGATTGCGAGAAAGCCGCAGAACGGGCCGGGATTATAGAACGTACCCGTTGCCGGATAGCGCAGATGCCGGCTCGGTTGCAACCCCAATAGCTGCAGCCAGCCGAGGACGCTTTCAAACAGCCCGAAAGCCAAGATAGCCAGCGAGATGGCGAGCACGACTCGATTGGTGGTCAGCCTAAGAGTCTGCCTCATAACCCCTTGAAGATTCTGTTCCATCTCAGTTTGCCTGTTTCTTTATCTTCCGACCACCAGATGAACAACGCGCGCCCGACAATGAACGGCTCGGGCACCGGTCCCCAATAGCGCGAGTCGGTTGAATGCAGCGAGTTGTCGCCCGCCATGAAATAGTAGTTTTCGCGGAATTTGTAACTGTCGATGGGCGAGCCGTCGAGAGCAACCGTGCTATCGGTAACGGCGATTTTCTTGCCCGTTTCCCACTCAATCATTTGGCGGTAGCGGCGGATGTTGGAGGCGTCGATGTCGATGGTCATTCCTCGCCGCGGGAGAATGATGGGGCCGAAGTCTCGGATAGTCCAACGGTCAAGGGAGTCGCCGACATCGGCCATGTAGCCGCGCATATTTTCGGCGCGAGCCGTGGAGTCGTCGGGCGCCAATAGCCGGAGTTGCTCGGCGGAGATTTTTCGCTGCAAGGTTTCCGAGTTGGCGATGTAGTTGAAATCAACGATGCGGAACGTATCGCCGGGCACAGCAACGCAGCGCTTTATGTAGTATTGATTCCAGCGCATGGTGATGGTGTCCCACGAGTCGCGATGGGGAAAGTTGAACACCATGATGTCGCCGCGACGCAGCGGACGCATACGCAGCGTGCGCCAAACCTTCGTGGAGTCGCCCGCCGCCGCGCTACGGATGTCGAGCAGTCGGGCACCGGTAACGAACTTGTCGACCGTCACTCGATCGCCGGGAATAATAGTCGGCGACATCGACGTAGTCGGGATTGTAAATGAAGCGATTACAAAGACGAGAATCAGCACGTAGGCTACATAAAGCCCCACGCCCACGGAAAAGGCAATAATCACCCCATCCATGATCCAATCGACAATCTTCAGCAGTTTCCGTCGCATAGCTCTGCAAAGTTAAGCATCTATTGAATAATAATCCGTAAATTTGCACTGAAAAAGTAAAGTTAATGCTGAGAGGTGTTTTGATAGCTATTGCGGCGGTGGCGCTGACGTGGGGCTGCTCGCGCGACTCGGGCGAGCAGCTGAGGGAGTATGCCCTCGACCAGTCGGGCGATAACCGCGCGGAGCTGCAGAGCCTTCTCGAGCTCTACGACGACGGCCGCCGCGAGCTTGCGGAATACACCGTCGAGGCTATGGCCGGACAAACCGCGATGACCTCGCGCGGCATTGACTCCGTCGAGGCTATCTATTCGCGCATAGCGGCGCGAGGCGAGGCGCTGCTCGTGACAGACGAACTGGAGCGTGCCCGGACGTTTGCAGCCATGCCGCTGTCAAAGACGACCGACGCGGCTGTGCTCTCCGCCGACTATCTCGCAGCAAATATCGACGACACTTGGAGGCTATGGCACTCGCGCCCTTGGAACCGCGAGCTGACTGCCGAGCAGGTAGGCGAGCTGCTGTTGCCATACCGCATCGGCAACGAGCCGACAACCACATGGCGAGAGCCTTACCACCGCCAGCTCGACTCGCTTGAGGCGGCGATTGCCGGGCTGGATAACGCTGTCGATGCCGCCCGAATTGTGGCGGCACATATCGGCGCCGTGGCCTACAACGACCAGCTTTCAACGCCCCACCGCTCGGCACTGCGCCTGCTGGACGTGCCTCTCGGATACTGCCGCGACGACTGCGACCGCATGCTCTACGCCATGCGCTCGATGGGCATTCCCGTAGCCATCGACATAATGCCCGTCTCGCCCGACAACGGCGGCTCGCACCAATGGAATGTGGTCTACGACAACGATCAGCGACGCTTCCGGATGTTCGACAATCAGCGGTTTCTCCCAACGCGCGACAGCCTCCACAACGACCTGCGCCGCAAAGGGAAAGTGTTCCGCAATCTGTTTCGCCCCGACTTCAGCCGCGCCGAGCGGTTTCGCAACGCCGCCGACGCTCCCGCTTGGATGCTCAACCCGCGCTTGAAGGATGTGACGGCCGAGTATTTCGGCACGAACCGCGCAGAGGTCGAGGTGGGCAGTCAGCCCGGCGATGTCTACCTCGGACTGTTTGCCTCGGGCACCTACCGCCCTATCGACATCGCCACTCGCGACGGCACGAAAGCCATCTTCACCGACATCGAGCCGCGGGTCATATATTTCCCCATCGTGCGCGGTGAGTTTGGAGAATACCGGCCCTGCGCGCTGCCGTTTATGCTCAACGATGATGGGATCATCCGCGTGTTCGAGCCCGACACAACGCAGATGACCCGGGCACGCCTGACGCGGAAATTCCCCATCCGCTTCCACCAGCGCGAGCGGTTGGCGTCGGTCGTGGGCTTGCAGGTGCAGGTAGCCAACTCGCCCGCCGGACCTTGGCGCACAATCCACACCGTCGACAGCCCGACCGCCGGCAACTACTATCGCATCCCCGGCGGCAATGTAGCCGAGCGCTATATCCGACTTTACAAACCCGCCGGAACCGCCGCCAATCTCAGCGAGCTCCTCGCCGCCCGCGACTCTCTCGCACTCAACACGATGCCGCTCGAAATCGCCGGGCCCGATTCCATCAAACAGAAATACCGCTATCTCGCCGACGGCAACATTATGACAGGCAACCCATTAGCTACAGCCAACGGCGACCTCATCTTCCGCAACCCGGCAGCCGACGTAATCCCCGAGCTGTTCTTAGTGCCCTCCAACGACGACAACTTCGTAGTCCCCGGACAAACCTACGAACTGTTCTACTTCTCTCCCGCGGGCTGGACGTCGCTCGGACGCAAAACCGCCGACGACTTTGCCGTCAGCTTCTCCCTCCCCTCAAACGCCGTTCTCTGGCTGCGAAACCTCACCAAAGGCCGCGAAGAGCAGCCCTTCATCTTCTCCTCCCGCCAGCTCTTCAACATCGACCTGTAAAAGCGCGTTAATGCAGGCTTTTAGGTTGCGTAAATTGTTATATTTTCATACCTTTGCATTCTAAAACGCTACAATTATGGCAACTCCAATAAAACAAGTACCAATCTTAACCGGACAAATAGCTGAGGATTTCATCAGAGAAGCTGAAGAAAATGAAAAGCTTCCGCGGCATAGGTTATCATCTGAAGACGAGGCAATCGTTAGACGCGTAATGCGTGAAATGGATGAATTCGTCC
>CAYNSG010000185.1:0-4666 GCA_964399885.1 uncultured Bacteroides sp. | reverse complement strand
CAAGCCTGTGGCGGAGCCCAAGGGTTGATAGTACAAACTAATTCAAAACTCGGAAAAAAAAGGTGTGTATTGTCTAAACGCTAACGGTATCAAACTAAGCACAATTGCAACAAGTTGAAAATAGTCGTAGACTCGACTATCTTTCGAGTTGTTGTTATTGTGCGGAGTAACAATTAGATATATCCGTTTGCGTAAATTTTCCATTACAATTTGTTTCGCGAACTGATTAATTTAGAGTTTTGGCGCTGGTATCTATACCAATATATGGCAAAATTACGCAAAAAAATCTAAACCGCGACTAATAGGGGCGATGAATCTATATCAATCTATACGAAAATATATTGTGAGGGGTGCAGAATTTTCTTGGCGACAACCTTCCGTTGCCGGAGATTGTTGTAATTTTGTGCTAACAACTAACAACATCATGAAAGTTCTACTCATCAACGGAAGCCCTAACGCCGATGGCAACACGTTCATTGCCCTCAGCGAGGTTGCGAAGGCGCTGAACGCCGACGGCATTGAGACTGAGATTATTCAACTTGGGAAGAAACCCGTGCCGGGCTGCATCAATTGCAATCGTTGTCGCGAAACGGGAGTGTGCGTTTTCAACTCAGGCATTTACCAGGAAGCGTTCGAGAAGATTCAGTCGGCCGATGGATTGGTTGTCGGGAGCCCGACATACTATGCCGGCCCGAACGGCTCGGTCTGCGCCTTGCTCGACCGCCTTTTTTACTCGGCAAGCAGATTCCTGCAGTATAAGCCCGCAGCAGCCGTGGGCATCTGCCGCCGCGGAGGTTCGGTGGCTACTGTCGAACGCCTTAATAAGTATTTCGAGATGACCAACATGCCGATGCCAAGCTCGCAGTATTGGAACAACGCATACGGCTTGGCACCGGGCGATGTGGCCAAAGATGCCGAGGGATTGCAGACCATGCGCACGTTGAGCCACAACCTGGCGCGACTAATCCTGGCGTTGAAAGACGTGCCGCGTCCTGAGGCAGAGGAGCATCAGTGGACGTCGTTCCCCTAATCGTCTACGACAGCGACGGCGACTGCTGGCGGAATTCCGACGGAGTCAGTCCGGTAACGCGCTTGAATGTGCGAGTGAAATGCGCCGGATAGTCGAAGCCGAGCTCGTAGGCTATCTGCGAGATATCCTCACTGCTGCACGCGAGGAGTTGCTTGGCGTGTGCCACGACATGGCGCGTAATCATCTCCTTTGGCGTAAGCCCGGTCTCTTTTCTGACGAGGTCGCTGAAATAGTTTGGCGTAAGGCACGCTTTGTCGGCAAAATAGCCTACGGTGGGTAGTCCTTTGGCAGCCTCGTTCTTATAGTACATCTTCAGTTCGCGGTGGAATTGCGCAACGACATCGGAATTCGCTTTATGGCGCGTGATAAACTGGCGGTCGTAGAACCGGTGCATATACTCCAACAGCACCTGGATGTTGGCCGACAGCAACGCCGCCGAATGATTATCAACCGGATGCGACAGCTCGCGGCGAATCATATCGAGGCAGTTGAGAAATTTCTCGCGCTCGTCGGCCGACAAATGAAGCGCCTCGACCTCCGAGTAGTCAAAGAACCTGAACTCGCCAATCTTCTCGGCCAGCGGAGTGCCGTAGATTAAGTCGGGATGGAACATCAGCCCTACGACATCGGGGGCAAACTCATCCTCGTTCATCTCAACATCAATCACCTGGCCAGGCGAGAAACTGACAACAGTCCCCTCCTGAAAGTCGTATTGCCGACGGCCATATTTTATGGAACATTTCGCCCCGTTTTTAAGAAACAGAGCATAGACGCCGTAGTCCATACGCAGATGGTTGACGCTTCGGGTGGCCTGCTTCAGGTCGATGACTGTAACCAACGGATGTAGCGTCGGCAGACCATATAACTTATTATAGGCGTCGATAGAGTCGAGTTTGATTGTCGGATTTTCCATGACGCGAAATTACACAATTTACTCCACGCGGCGAACGCAATCTGTAGTTTTGGTAAACATAACGCGGAAATGTATAAATCCCGACGGCGGCTTTGTTTGTTACTTTGTAGTATGAAAAAAATATTATTAACGCTGCCTCTGATATTTAGTGCCGTAATAGCAACATCTCAGAACATGAAAGATCCAAACACAAACAAATCGCTCGCTCCCGCTGAAAAGCTGGAGCTCACACAGGAATGGGACAAAGTGTTCCCCAAAAGCGACAAAGTTGACCATAAGAAAATCACATTCGTTAACCGCTACGGAATCACGCTCGCAGCCGATATGTACACGCCCAAAGGCGCCCACGAGAAGCTCGCGGCCATCGCCGTCAGCGGCCCGTTTGGTGCCGTCAAAGAGCAATCGAGCGGACTCTACGCCCAGCAGCTCGCAGAGCGCGGCTTCCTGACTATAGCATTCGACCCCTCGTTCACCGGCGAAAGCGGCGGAATGCCACGCCGAGTAGCATCGCCCGACATCAATGTTGAAGACTTCTCGGCCGCCGTCGACTTTCTGATGAACTATCCCGGCGTCGACACCGTCCGCGTGGGCATCCTCGGCGTTTGCGGCTGGGGCGGCATTGCCATCCAAGCCGCCATCAACGACCCGCGCATAAAAGCAACCGTGGCATCGACGATGTACGACATGACCCGCGTCTCGGCCAACGGATATTTCTACAGCGAAAACTCGGCCGAACAGCGCAACGCCAAACGCGCCGCAATGGCCGCACAGCGCACGGAAGACTATCGCACCGGCTCTTACACTCGCGCCGGTGGCGTTGTCGACCCCCTGCCCGACGATGCCCCCCAATTCGTCAAGGACTACCACGCCTACTATAAAACCCCGCGCGGATTCCATCCCCGCAGCGGCAACTCGACCGACGGCTGGAACGTCACCTCGACACTCCCCTTCCTGAACTTCAAATTCTTCGAGTATGCCGACGAGCTTCAAAACGCCGTGCTGATCGTACACGGCGACGCAGCCCACTCCTACTACTTCGGCAAAGACACCTTCGCCAAGCTCAAAGGCGAAAACAAACAGATGCTAACCGTCAAAGGAGCATCACACTGCGACCTCTACGACCAACTCGACATCATCCCGTTCGACGAAATAGCCGCATTCTACACCGAATACCTCAAATGACACTTGAAATTTTCCTGCAAATGATTGCCGATGGGAAACCGCTTGAAGGCGACGACATGATTCAATTCATGCGTCGCCAGAGCGATATATCCCGGCGACTGCAATTTCAGCTCAACTGCCAATACCACTCCCCCGCCGAAATACGCACGCTCTTCGGAAAAATCATCGACCAGGAGATGGACGATGAATTCGACCTCTTCCCACCATTCTACACCGACTTCGGGCGGAACACCCACATAGGCAAACGCGTATTCATCAACTCATGCTGCCACTTCCAAGACCAAGGCGGCATATTCATCGGCGACGGATGCCTCATAGGCCACTGCGTCGTGCTCGCCACACTCAACCACGACCACGACCCCGCGAAACGACAAAACCTCCACCACGCACCAATCAGAATCGGCAACGGCGTATGGATAGGTGCCAACGTCGTGGTCACCGCCGGCGTAACGATTGGCGACAACGCCATCATCGCCGCCGGAGCCGTCGTCACAAAAGACGTCCCCGCCAACATGATAGTAGGAGGCGTCCCCGCCAAAATCATCAAACATATCTGAGCTGATTTGAGTCGAGGGAGGATTTGAGTTTTCGTTGGGAGGATTTAAGTCGGGGAGGATTTGAATTTTTGTTGAGGAGGATTTGAGTTTCTCGCTGAGGAGGATTTGCGTCGGGGAGAATTTGCGTCGGGGAGAATTTGAGTTTTCGTTGAGGAGGATTTGAGTCGGGGAGGATTTGAATTTTTGTTGAGGAGGATTTGAGATGAGGCTTTGTTCACGAGCTTGAGCATTTACACACAACCATTTAACCGCACCCCGCGCAACTTTCGCAAAAAAATTAGCACATAAATTGCCGGAAAATTTGCGCAAAAGCAAAAACTTGCGTAACTTTGCCGCACGAAACGGGGAAGAGACCCCGGCCGTTTGAGCCGACATCCACCCTCAGACAAACTCAACATCTGAGTGGACATCCACCTCAAACAAACTTAACATCTGAGTGGACATCCACCTCAAACAAACAAATGCCCAGGTGGTGAAATGGTAGACACGCTCGTTTCAGGTGCGAGTGCTGAGAGGCGTGCAGGTTCGACTCCTGTTCTGGGCACCCATATCAATCGCAAGTAGTTAATTCCCAACTACTTGCGATTTTTGCATTCAGCCCGTGTCAACCGTATGTCAACCGACCTCAATTTTACGCTAATTTTTACCCTATTTTATCGGGCTGAATGAATCAAATCTGAAAACTTTAACAATGTTTAACACACCTCGGTTGGGCATCCAAAATTTTCTCGGTTGACACGGCGTTGACACGAGATAAAAAATTCACTGCTCCCATTACCGCTTTTTCATCAAAATTGAGAAAGGAACGCTGCCGGGGTGACTTCCGACAACGCTCCTTTTATAGGTTCGTAGCAATAGTGATTACTTGCTTCGTTTATCTTTCTTGAATTTCGGTGCCGGCATAGTTCTGCCGTCTTTGTCTTCCTGCTTGATGAAGAACTCTTCAAGAGTTCGGTGGCGACGGAAGGTGAGGTAGCCTCTGGT
>CAYNSG010000184.1:0-4667 GCA_964399885.1 uncultured Bacteroides sp. | reverse complement strand
ATAAACTATTTAGAACCCAACAGAAGGCCGCAATTCAGGGATTTCGCCTGCAATTGCGGCCTTTTTTCATTCGCGACAGAACGAAAGCCCTAAACATCTGTTATAACACTATAACAAGATTAAACACGATTCATCAAGTTTCAACTCGATTCAACAAAAACAAACCAGTTTCAACATAAACACACATGAACACACTATATCGCTTTGCACTCGGATTGCTCTCAATCGCGCCTTTCATGCAAGCCTCCGCGCTTGTCCCCGAAGTCGAAACCGATACGTTCCTCATCCCGCAGCGTGCGGTAGTAGCTACCGGCAACCCCGACAACGGACGCCATCTCGTCGGAGTGCTCTACAATCCCATCAACGCCCACTTCAGCGACCCTTCGGCTCCGCGCTTCCTCTTCCTTGACCGCGAAGGAAAAGTTGCTTTCGGTATAGGCGGATACGTCAAGGGGACGCTCTCCTACGACTTCTGCGGAGCTATCGGCGACGGCCCGCTCTTCATCCCGTTCGACATCCCCGTTCCGATGAACCCCGCGCAGCGTAACCAATTCGGAGCTTCGGCCAACCATACAACAATCTTCATGCAACTTGTCGGCACCACCGAACACTTCGGGAACTATCAGGTCTACGTCCAGACCAACTTCTCCGGCAATGGCGCTACCGGCTACGGACTTAAGCTCAAACAGGCCTACTTGAGCCTCGGCTACGTCACCGCCGGTTTGGCTCGAAGCACATTCGTTGACGGCTCGGCCGGTACGCCTGTCATCGACGACCAGGAGCCTGCAGGCGAAATGAACGCCAAGAATATCTTGCTGCAGTATCGTCCGCAATTCAACCGCTTCTGGTCGGCAGCAATCTCCATCGAGAATCCCGACGCATCCTACACCGTCAACTCATCGGCCGAAGCCATCAAGCAGCGCTTCCCCGACATTCCCGCCTACGTTCAATATCAATGACGTGGCGGCAAAAGCCACATCCGTCTCAGCGGTCTGTTGCGTAACCTCTCCTACAGAGACATAACCTACTCGAAAAACCATTTCGTTACGGCATGGGCAGCTCAGCTCAGCGGCATGATTGCCTTCTCGAATCGCGCCACGCTTTTCTATCAGGGTGCACTCGGACGCGGCTATGCTCGCTACACCAACGACCTCGCCGACCAGGGCTACGACCTGATTCCCGATGGCGTTACCGGCAAACTCAAAGCGCCGCAGATGATGAACTTCGAGGTCGGCATGCGACTCAATCTCACGTCATCAGCATTCCTTGCCGCAAGCTATAGCCAGGTTAGAGTCTATGGGCAGCAGGCATTGGGCTCATCAGCCTATCGCTACGGCCAATACGTATCATTCACGGGCTTCTACGACATTGTCCCCGACCTCCGTATCGGTCTCGAATATCTCTACGGTAACCGTGCCGATTTGAGCCGTGTTCACGGACATGTCAACAGAATCACCGGCATGCTTCAATACAGCTTCTAACAAAACACAATAGACTATACAGAAACATAAAACTGACCGGCGGGCTCAACTTTTGAGCCGCCGGTTTTGTCTATCATACAAACGTAGGTTGAAACGCTCACTAAACACTTCTTCACCGCTTCGTGAAGCAGACCGTTAGATGAGTAAGATTTGAAAGCAAGGGAGCCAAAACTTCTAACATCCGGCTCAACCCCGACGCAGACAAATAAGCTACTTACGTCGAGTGAGTTGGTCGGGAAATGATACCCTGAAAGACACACTCATAATGGAGGAGAGCAACCGTTGCAGAACTTGCAGCCGTAGCGCTCCTCTTTTTTATGCCCTAAAAAATGCCGCCGTTTATCCGTTTTTGCTACTTTTGCAGTCAAATTCGAACAGTACTACTTAAGAACATAAACCGATTATGAAAAAATTCCTGAGAATTGCCACCGCCGCTGTCGTTGCGTTGATGGCATCGTCGGGAGTCGGCGCGCAGCAGATTCCACAGTTGCCAACCGACCCCGATGTCAGAATCGGCCGACTCGACAACGGGTTGACCTACTACATTCGTCACAACGAATACCCCAAGGGACAAGCCGACTTCTACATCGCCCAGAAGGTCGGCTCTATGCAGGAGGAGGAAAACCAGCGCGGTCTGGCCCACTTCCTTGAGCACATGTGCTTCAACGGAACTACAAACTTCCCCGACAAAAACCTCATCAACTATCTCGAGTCGATTGGCGTTAAATTCGGAGCCAACCTCAACGCTTACACCGACTTCGACTGCACAGTCTACAACATCAGCAACGTTCCCGTTGACCGCGAAGGCGTTCAGGACAGCTGTCTGCTCGTGCTCCACGACTGGGCCAACGACCTGTTGCTCCTCCCCGAGGAGATTGACGCCGAGCGCGCCGTTATCCACGAAGAGTGGCGCCGGAGCAACGTCGGTCAGATGCGCATTCTCGAACGTCTGCTGCCCGTAATTTATCCCGGTGATAAATATGGCGTGCGTCTGCCTATCGGCACAATGGATATTGTCGACAACTTCCCCTATCAGGACCTTCGCGACTATTATGAGAAATGGTATCGTCCCGACCTTCAGGGAATTATCGTCGTAGGCGACATAGATGTTGACCTCATAGAGTCAAAAATCAAGGCGATGTTCTCCGACATCGAGATGCCCGAGAATCCTGCCGAAAGAGTCTATTTCCCCGTTTCCGACAACAAAGGAACCATCTACGCCATCGGCCATGATCCCGAGCAGGCTAACGCTATCGTTGAGCTGATGTTCAAGAGCGAAGCATTCCCCGACTCGCTGAAAAACACACCGTTCTACTATGTGCAGAACTACGTGGAGAATATGATATCCTCGATGCTTAACACTCGCCTGGCCGACATCTCCGCGCGCCCCGATGCTCCGTTTGCTTTCGCTCAGGCTTCGTTTGGCAATTTCTTCATTGCCCACACAAAAGACGCTCTTACGCTCATAGCTCTGGCCAAGGATGGCGACCTGCCTACTGCCATTGCTGCCACCTATCGCGAACTGCTCCGCGCTGTCCGTGGCGGTTTCAATCCTTCGGAGTACGACCGCGCGCGCAAGGAGTTCATCTCGCAGATTGAACGCGCCTACAACAACCGCCGCCAGAGAGAAACCAACGGCTTTGTGCAGGAGTATGTCAACAACTTCATCCTCCACACTCCCATACCCGACATCGAAACAGAGTATCAGCTCGAACTCAACATTGCCAACTCTATCTCTTTAGCCCAGATCAACGAGGCCGTTAAGGAGATTATCAGCGATGACAACCGCGTGCTGCTCGCTATGCTCCCCGAAGTCAAGGGAATGACATATTCTACCGACAACGATTTCGCTTCAGCCCTTGCTGCTGTCGACGGCGAAACCATCGAGAAATATGAGGAAGAGGTGAAATCCGAGCCCCTGATTCCCGAACTGCCCAAACCCGGCACAATTGTTTCAGCCACACACAGCGACCAATGGAATGCTGAAGTCTGGACGCTTTCCAACGGTGCAACAGTCATCGTTAAGCCTACACAGTTCAAGGACGACGAAGTGCTCTTCACCGCTGTTGCCAACGGCGGCTACTCGAAGTTTGGCGACGAATACGCCGACGATATCCTCTTTATGGGAGAGGTTCTCGGCCAGAACGGTCTCGGCGACTATTCAAACATGGACGTTCAGAAATATCTCGCCGGAAAACAGGCAGGTATCCGCATGGCTTGGTCGCCTATGTCGCGCTCAATCAGCGGTAACACAACGCCCAAGGACCTCCCGACGCTCTTCGAGCTCATCTACATGAGCTTCACCGCGCCCAACTTCACCGACGACGAATTCGACGCGCTGAAAAAGTCGTACGTAAGCATTCTCCACAACCAGGAGGCCGACCCGATGTTCATCTTCCAGACGAAGATTAACGAGAGCCTCTTCTCCACGCCCAGAGTCGGCCAGCTTACTTCGGCCAACGTTGAGAAAGCCGACAAAAACCGCATCCTCGAAATCTCCAAAGCTATGACGGCTAATGCCGCCGAATTCACTTTCGTATTCGTCGGAAACGTCGACACGGAAACGCTCAAACCGCTCGTGGAGCAGTATATAGCCACACTCCCCTCCAACACCGCCACTGCCGATAAGAATCCGGCCTACGACACCGCTTTCGATATTAAAGGCGGAAACGGCACCGACACCTACACGACAGCCATGCAGACGCCTCAGACTCTTGCTCTCGTGCTCGACTGGGCCGACATTCCTTTCACCTCCAAAAATCAGAAAGTAGCCTCGATTGCCGGTCAGATTCTTTCGCGCCGACTCAACGACATAGTCCGCGAGAAAGAGGGCGCAGTCTACTCGATTGGCGCCCAGGCATCACTCGCCCGCCGTTCGCCCCAGGCGTTCACAATTCAGACCGGATTCCCCATGAAACCTGAGATGAAAGAGAAGGTGCTCGACATTATCCGCCAACAGATGGAGGAGATGACTCGCGAGATTACTCCGAGCGAGCTCGGCATGGTCAAAGAGTATATGGTTAAATCGCTGACCGAGGCCAAGGAACGCAACGGCAACTGGCTGAGCGCTATCGCCGGCTGGAGCCTCGACGGAACCGACACATTCAATGGCGACGTTGATGTAATCAACGCAATCACCGCCGACGACGTCAAAGCCATGATGACCGAAGCACTCCGCCAAAACAA
>CAYNSG010000183.1:0-4669 GCA_964399885.1 uncultured Bacteroides sp. | reverse complement strand
AAACGCAGAAACGCGCTTCGCGCTTGGCAGAACCCGCAAAATAGACGCAGAACCACCTGTTAATCAAGGGAATTAAAATGCAGATGCGGTCGCTGCGCGACCTTGGGCAGAACTCGCGGAACTGCAGGTGGAGGCGGTATTTAGCATTTGCACTTATTATTTACGAACGCTTTTAGAAAAACCATTTTATCGGGCAGCGCGTTTAATATACGTAGTGGTTCAAATAATCTGAATTAAATTTGAACAGCTTAATATTGAACACGTAAACGGATGGAAATATGACCCGGAAAGAAGATAAAAAAGAGCGTATAGTTATTGTAGGCGGAGGTTTCGCCGGACTCAACTTGGTTAAACGTCTCGACAAGAAGAAGTTTGAAATCATCCTCGTAGACCGCAATAATTTCCACGGCTTTCCGCCGCTATTTTATCAGATAGCGTCGAGCGGACTTGATCCAGGCAGCATTTCGTTTCCATTCCGCCGCGAGATGAGAAAAGAGCGCGCCAAGGGAGCTCGATTCCATTTGGGGGAAGTGCGCGAAATCGACCTTGAGAAAAAGGAGCTGCGCACTCAGTTTGAGACGTTACACTACGACCGCCTCGTTCTGTCGGCAGGAACTACCAACAACTTTTTCGGCAACCCCGACTTGATTAAGTATGTCTACACGATGAAGTCGACCTCGGAGGCCATGCGTATTCGCGACGAGGTTCTCGACCGACTCGAACGCGCATCGCTGACACAGGATGCCGAGCGCAGGCGTCAGTTGCTGAGTTTCACCGTGATAGGCGGCGGCCCGACCGGCGTAGAAGTTGCGGGCGCATTGGGCGAGATGAAGCGCGACATCATAAAGCGCGAATATCCGGGGATTGCGCCAGAGGAAGTTAAAATCACCATCCTCGAGGGTACCGACAAGTTGCTCGGCACGATGTCGCCCTTGGCTTCGCGCAAGGCGATGGATTATCTCAAGGAGCTGATGGTCGACGTCAAACTGTCGCACATGATGCAGTCGTATGACAACAACATTGTGCGGCTCGACGACGGTACGGAGATTTACTCTGAAATGGTAATCTGGACGGCGGGCGTGACGGCCGTGGGGTTCAATGTCACAGGCGGCGAACTTCCGCTCGGCCACGGCAAACGAATCGAGGTAGACGAGACGAACAAAGTGAAAGGTCGCGACGACATCTACGCCATCGGCGACATAGCGCTGATGACGACCGACGATTATCCGAAAGGGCATCCGCAGTTGGCACAGGTGGCAATCCAACAAGCTAAGAACTTGGCAGATAACCTCAATAGACAGACGTCGAAACCGTTTGCCTACCGCGACAAAGGCTCAATGGCAACGGTTGGGCGCAACCTTGCGGTGGCCGACTTGAAGCATGTGCATCTCTACGGCTGGCCGGCATGGTTGACGTGGATGTTTATCCACCTGATATCGCTTTTGGGAATGCGCAACAAGATAACAGTGCTTATCAACTGGATGTGGGCTTACTTCACCTACAACACATCGTTGAGGCTGCTGATCCACACAACGCGCTATCCGTTGCGTTCTCGCTGGGGCGAACGTTAGGCAGCTCTCAAGGTTGCAGGCAAAGAAACGCAGAAACGCGCTTCGCGCTTGGCAGAACCCGCAAAACATCGCAGAACTACCTATCAATCAAGCGAATTAAGACGCAGAAGCGGTCGCGTTGCTCCCTTGAACAGAACTCGCGAGATAGCATGGGGAGAGGCGTTGTTGTAAGCTGTAACGGCTTAGTCGAGAGCTTGAGCGAGGTCGGCGATGATGTCGTCGACGTCCTCAATGCCCACGGAGAGACGAATCAGATCGGCGGGCACGCCGGCTTCGCGAAGCTGTTCGTCGGTCAACTGGCGGTGGGTATGGCTTGCGGGGTGGAGCACACACGTGCGTGCGTCGGCAACATGAGTGACGATGCTGACGAATTTCAGCCGATCCATGAATTGGATTGCATCGTCGCGAGTGCCTTTCAAGCCGAATGAGATTACGCCACACGTGCCGTTGGGCATCTGCTTCTGTGCCAGCTTATGATATTTATTACCGGGGAGTCCGGCATAGTTGACCCAAGCCACTTTCGGATGCTCCTCGAGCCAGAGCGCGACTTCGAGCGCATTCTCGCAATGGCGCGGCACGCGCAGATGGAGCGTCTCGAGTCCGAGGTTGAGAAGGAAGCTGTTGTGGGGCGACGGGATTGAGCCGAGGTCGCGCATCAGCTGAGCCGTAGCTTTGGTGATAAACGCCTGCTTGCCGAACGCCTTGGTGTAGGTCAGACCATGGTATGAATCGTCGGGCTGAGTAAGTCCGGGGAACTTCTCGGCGTGGGCCTCCCAGTCGAAATTACCGCTATCGACAATAGCGCCGCCTACGCTCGTAGCATGGCCGTCCATATATTTCGTAGTCGAGTGGGTAACAATGTCGGCACCCCATTCAAACGGGCGGCAGTTTATAGGCGTGGCGAATGTGTTATCGACGACCAAGGGCACGCCATGGGCGTGGGCAATAGCGGCGTAGCGCTCGATGTCGAGAATGTCGTTGCTCGGATTTGAGATTGTTTCGCCGAAAAGGAGCTTCGTGTTGTCGCGAAACGCAGCATTTATCTCCTCGTCGGAAGCATCGGGGCTGACGAACGTGCAGTCGATACCCATTTTCTTCATTGTAACGGCAAAAAGATTGTAGGTTCCACCATAGATGGCTGAAGAGCAGACGAAATGGTCGCCGGCGGAGCAGAGGTTGAACACGGCGTAGAAGTTGGCAGCCTGGCCCGACGAGGTCAGGATAGCACCGACACCGCCTTCGAGCTCGGCAATCTTGGCAGCAACGGCATCGTTGGTGGGGTTGGCGAGACGCGTGTAGAAATATCCGCTCTCTTCGAGGTCGAAGAGTCGTGCCATTTGCTCGGACGACGAGTATTTGAAGGTAGTGCTCTGATAAATCGGGAGTACGCGAGGCTCACCGTTTCCGGGCAGCCAGCCACCCTGCACACAAACGGTGCCTTTGTTCATTCCTTTTGCCATAATTTCGTTGTATAAATCACCGACAAATTTACGATACTTTTTCGGGTCGCGCGAAGCGAAACGCCACAAAAAAATTTTCGTGCAAGAAAGAATCATGCAATAATGGCCGCAGTTGCGCGTTTCTATAACGATGAAAGGGATTTTGAATTGGGAATCGATGGATCCGCGTTCGCGGTTGGCTGTGCGCAACATTGCATGGTCGGCTGTGCTGCGCGGCGGCTATCTATTGTCGACGTTTTTCCTCGTTCCGCTGACGTTGGGCTATCTCGGCTCAGACTATCTTTACGGAGTCTGGCTGACGCTATGGTCGGTTGTATCGTGGTCGTATCAGCTTGATTTCGGGATAGGCAACGGGCTGCGCAACCGCCTGGCCGAGGCCGTAGCATCGGGCGATTATGCCCGCGGGCGGTCGTTTATCGCAACGGCGCTGTTTTCGATGGCTCTCATTGCTGCAGGAATCTATGCGGCGATTCTGCTGCTGACGGCGGTTGTTGACTGGAACTCGGTTTTTGGCGTTTCGGCAGAGATGGTGCCCGACTTCACTGCAATATTCTTGATCTCGGCCGGGCTTTTCTGCGTGGCGATGGTTTTTCGGCTGACATCGAGCATCTATAATGCGTTGCAGCTGCCGGCAGTCAGCGAGCTGCTGCTGTTTTGCGGCGGCATTCTGTCGATAGCCGGGGTCTACGCATTGCGGCTCACGGGCTACGGGTCGTTGATGCACGTAGCGCTGATGATGTCGCTGATGCCATTAGTGCCTTATCTGATAGCACTTCCGGCAACGTTTCGGCGGCGACCCTCGCTATCGCCCAAATTGACGGATATAAAACGCGCATATTTCTCGCCGCTGGTAACCGTGGCGGGGAAATTCATGGTTATTCAGCTGGCGTATATGGTTGTGTTCATGACGCCGACGCTGATAGTCAGCCGAATGTTCGGTCCTGTGGAGGCCGGCGGGTTCGAACTCATTCTGAAATACTTATCGATTGTAATCATCGGCTTCAACATACTGTTGGCGCCGCTATGGTCGGCAAACACCGAGGCTTACGTTCGCGGCGACAACGGCTGGATACGCACGGCAGCACGGCGCACGTTGGCGATATGGTTTGCGGCGACGGCGCTGGTTGTCGTTATGGTTCTGGTGGCGCCATGGTTTTTCCGGCTATGGGTTGGCGACCAAATCACAATAGCGCCGGGAATCAGCCTCTGGGTTGGCGCATTCGTTGTGCTCCAGACTCTTGCGTTGGTTTGTTGCAACGTCATTAATGGCTGCGGCAAGATTACGATTCAGTTTATCTGCGCAATAGTTCAGATTGTGGCGTTTGTTCCGCTTTCGACAGTTCTGGGCCACCGATTCGGTATGGCAGGCGTGGCGATGGCTATGACAGCAATGAACGCCTTAATAATCCTTTGGGTCCCAATCCAAAGCCGCCGCATCATCAACGGCACCGCCCGCGGCCTCTGGAACAGATAGCGGAACGGGGGATTTTTATGTGCAGGTTTGCGGGCAAAGGAGACGAGCTTCGCGCTTGGCAGAACCCACGAACCCACAGGTTTGCGGGCAAACGCAGAAAAGCGCTGCGCGCTTAGGCAGAACTCGCAAAAAGGCGCAGAACTGTAAGTTGATTTGGGAATTAA
>CAYNSG010000182.1:0-4693 GCA_964399885.1 uncultured Bacteroides sp. | reverse complement strand
ATTTCAGTCCATTCTGCCAAATATTTTTAGGCATAATTACGGACTATCATTTTTTCTTTCCATATCATTTTCGCGACATACCGTCGCACGCCTGCAATAAATTTTGAACACGAAAGAGAATTGTATAAATATCTATACGATTTTTTGACGGAACGTGAAGTTTATGTGCGGCGTATAGGCGGCATGCCTGACCATGTGCATATTCTTTGCGATATCCCACCGAAATTTGCCGTCTCCGATATCATCAAAGTAACTAAAAGCGAAAGTAGCATTAATTAATGCGTGTCAACCCTCATTTCCCATTGTGGAACGGATGGACCGAAGGCTTCGGAGGATTCACTGTTAGCCCTGAAGATCGCGATTATGTCAAAGATTACATAATAAACCAACGCGAACATCACCTTACGACAGATTTCTTGACAGAGTACAAGAACATTCTTCGGAAAAATGGCATACCCTTTGATGACAACATTTTCCCGGAATAGCTTCAATCTGCGTCTTCCAGACGCATTGGATTCCAACCGATTAAACCGGGCACGCCTCCGCTTAGCTCCGGCGTACCCGGCTACTTGAAAATCGTCGTCCTGGCGGACGACCACTCAGCGCGCCCGCCTTCCCGCGAGTTTTGCCTAAGGGAGCTTCGCGACCGTTTTTGCGAGTTCCCCCTTCATAAAAGTCAAGTTCTGCGCCGTTCTGCGAGTTCTTTTTAGTTCTGCGATTCCCTTTGCCCGCAAACCCGCCCGCAACACCCTGCCGCTCTCATCCGTTCCGGGTCGCCACGCGACCCATCCGCCCCCATCCCCAAAAACCTTGCACCAAGATTAATCCGCGTCTATCCGCGTCGCCCCTTGACCGCCAGGTCAAGATCCGCGTCTGACCTAAATCTCTCCTATTCCCTACCCTCCCCGCCCGCCACCCCGAAAACCTTTTTTGCCCGAAAATCGCCCGAAAATCGCCGCCATCTTCCCCTCTCCCGAAACTTTTTTCGACGCAAAATCTTGACAACCCCCGCGCAATTCCGTAACTTTGCACCTGTTCAACAACCACATGCCATGAACAATAACAGTTTAGTCTCTATCGACGATATCTCACGCGATGAAATCCTGCAGCTCATCCGCGTTGCACGCCATTTTGAAGAAAACCCCAACAGCCGGATTCTCGACGGAAAAGTCGTTGCCACGCTATTCTTCGAGCCCTCAACCCGCACCCGTCTCAGCTTCGAGACCGCCGTCAACCGACTCGGCGGACGAGTAATCGGATTCTCCGACGCCTCAACCTCAAGCTCCGCCAAGGGCGAGACGCTCAAAGACACCATCAAAATGGTCAGCAACTACGTCGACCTCATCGTCATGCGCCACTATCTCGAAGGGGCCGCACGCTACGCCACAGAAGTAACCGACGTTCCCATCATCAACGCCGGCGACGGTGCCAACCAACACCCCTCGCAGACAATGCTCGACCTCTACTCAATCGAGAAAACCCAGGGTACGCTCGAAAACCTGACAATCACGATGGTCGGCGACCTCAAATATGGCCGCACGGTCCACTCGCTGCTCATGGCTATGCGCTACTTCAACCCGACGTTCCGTTTCGTGGCTTGCGAGGAGCTCAAGATGCCCCGCGAATACAAGGAGTTCTGCGACGCCAACGGCATCCGCTACACCGAGCACACCGAATTCTCGCCCGAGGTTATCAACACATCCGACATCATCTACATGACCCGCGTGCAGCGCGAGCGCTTCACCGACATCATGGAATATGAAAAAGTCAAGAACCTCTACACGCTCCGCAACTCGATGCTCGCCAACGCCCGTCCCAACCTCCGAGTGCTCCACCCGCTGCCACGCATCAACGAAATCGACCAGGACGTCGACGACAACCCCAAGGCCTACTATTTCGAGCAGGCTCGTAACGGACTTTTCGCACGCCAGGCTATCATCTGCCGCGCTTTAGGCATTGACCCTCTTAAACATTCTGAAAAATGAGCGACGCCAAAAAAGAACTCGCTGTTGCCGCCCTTCGCAACGGAACAGTAATCGACCACATACCCCACAACGTGCTTTTCAAGGTTGCCGACCTCCTTGGAATACAGCAGATTAATTCTCACGTCACCATCGGCAACAACCTCGACTCGAAGCGCATGGGCAAGAAGGGCATCATCAAGGTGGCCGACGTCTACTTCCCCGAGGAGACGCTCAACCGCATCGCCATCATTGCCCCCGGAGCAAAAATCAACATCATCCGCGACTTCGCTGTCGTCGAGAAGCGCCCCGTGGTGCTCGCCGACACCATCGTCGGAATCGTGCGCTGCGCCAACCCCAAATGTATCACCAACAACGAGCCGATGGCAACGCGCTTTGTTGTCACTGACCGCTCCGACGACGTGACGCTGCGCTGCTGCTACTGCGGCAAAACCGTTCAGAGCCGCGATGCACAAATCATCTGACCAACGACCCGTCTGGAAGCCGGGCACGATGGTCTACCCCCTGCCCGCTGTGCTCGTGACGTGCGGCGACTTCGACAGCGCCAACATCATCACCGTTGCCTGGACAGGGACTATCTGCACCAACCCGCCGATGCTCTACATCTCGGTGCGCCCCGAGCGGTACAGCTACGACATAATCCGCAGCCGCATGGAGTTCACCGTCAACCTGACCACGGCCGACATGGCGCACGCTACCGACCTCTGCGGCGTCACCTCCGGACGCGACTCCGACAAATGGACCGCCGCCGGGCTCACTAAAGCGCGCGGTGTTGCCGTCAGCGCTCCCTACATCGCCGAGTCGCCACTCGCCATCGAATGCCGCGTCAAGGAGATTATGGAGCTCGGAAGCCACCACATGTTCATCGCCGACGTGCTCGACACTCTCCCCGACCCCGAGCTCATCGACCCGCAAACCGGACGGTTCGACCTCGCCGCAGCTCGCCTGCTCAACTACACCCACGGCCACTACTACGCCCAAGGCCAACCGCTCGGACATTTCGGATGGTCGGTCAGAAAAAAACAGTAACTATAAACAAAACTCGATAACGACTGTGTTTCTTCGACTTCTGTTTCAGCTAATTCTCGCCCCGGAGCAGGGATGGCGCGACATCGCCGACGCCGACCGCCCCGTGCGCTCGCTGCTGCTCGGCGGCTTCTACCCACTGCTGCTGCTGACGTCGCTGACCGTGCTTCTTGGCGGACTTTACCACCCCGGGCAGCACTTCTGGACCGTGCTTCTGCAGCTCATGGCCGTTGAATTCGTGAAATTCTTCATCACCTACCATATCGCCGTCTACGTCTTCGACGCCTATGGCCACCGGTTCACCGACTACCCCGTCTCGACGCAGCGCAACCAAACCTTCATCCTATTCGGGCTATCGCTGCTGGCGCTGATGGATCTCGTCTACAACTGCCTGCCGATTCCGCTGACTATCATCTGGTTCTTCGCTATCTACGTGGCCTACATACTGCTCCGCGGATGCAGCTATATGCACATTCCCGAGCGCAACACACAGAAATTCATGATTCTCACCGTCGTTGTTGTGATAGCATTGACATTCGTTCTTGGATTCCTGTTCAACAAAATGATATCATAAACCTTTATTTAACAGAGCTATTTACTTATGAAAGCCGATCAAGTTAACATCAAAAACCGTCGAGCACGCTTCGACTACGAAATCACCGACACTTTCACCGCCGGAATGGTGCTCACCGGCACCGAGATCAAATCAATCCGCCAGGGCAAAGCGAGCCTTGTCGACACGTTCTGCTTCGTCGAGAAAGGCGAAGTGTGGGTTAAAAACATGAACATCAGCGAGTATTTCTACGGCTCATACAACAACCACGCCGCACGCCGCGACCGCAAGCTGCTGCTGACGCGCAAAGAAATCGACAAGCTCGAAAAGGCCGGCAAGGAGGCCGGATTCACCATCGTGCCCCTCAAAGTGTTCATTTCCGACCGCGGACTCGCCAAGATGGTTATCGGCATCGGACGCGGCAAAAAAGAGTACGACAAACGCCAAGCCATCAAAGAGCGCGACGACAAACGCTCCATCGCCCGCGCCTTCCAGCGCTAACCCCCAACCCACCCCAACCTGCAATGAAATTTCTCCTCGCCGCTGCCATATTCATCTCGTGCTTTTTCGTTGGTTTTAACTCAAAAGCCAACGACGCTTCGACACTTGCCAAAGTGGAAATCTGCGACGAGAACGGCTCGCTCTCAGCCGCCGACCGTCGCGAGCTGTCAGCGCTGCAGCTCGAAGGCGGCGGAAACTACGTAATCCACCTTGCCGATAGCGTCAATCCACTCTCGGCTAACTCATTTGCCAACGATTTACTCGACCGCTACGAAGCTGCCTACGCATCAACCGCCACTCCCACCATTGTCATTTCCTACATCGACAACTTGCGGTTGCTTCAGGTGAGAGCTTCCGATGCCGCAGGCAAATTTGCCGCGACAGAACGTCCGGCCGAAATGTTCTCCTACCAGATGGCGGCCGCCGACAGCTGTTCAACCCCTATAGCCGCCATCGCCGATGCGGCTCAATTCGTCGACCGCGGAGTCAGCCAATATCAGTCAATGCCCTGGGCATCAAAGTTCATCCACAATCTCGGCGGACTCGAAGATTATCTCTGCGACGGATTGATTCTCAATTTCATTCTTCCATCCGACAGCTTCCTTTACCGATATTTTTTCAGTTGGCTGCT
>CAYNSG010000181.1:0-4788 GCA_964399885.1 uncultured Bacteroides sp. | reverse complement strand
TAAATCGTGCGATTGCGAATAGCAGGTCGCTCAGGCGGTTGATGTAGATGAGGATATTTGGCGCCACGGGGTGAAGGCGGCTGAGGGCTACGATGCGTCGTTCGGCGCGTCGGGCAACGGTGCGGACTACGTGGGCTTGCGATGCTGCCATGGTGCCGCCGGGCAGAATGAATTGCCTGAGGGCGGGAAGCTGCAAGTCGACAGTGTCGATGTCGTGCTCTATGCGTTTGATTTCTTCGGGCGTGATGGGGTCGGGGGCATCGGAGGCGGGATTTGCGAGGGCGGCGCCGATGTTGAATAGCTGATGCTGCACGCGGATGAGCATTCGGCGGATGGCGTCGAAGGCGTCGTCGGCGGGGAGCATCGAGCTGAGCAGGCCGATGTGAGAGTTGAGTTCGTCGACTGTTCCGTAGGCTTCGATGCGCGGATCGTCTTTTGCGGCGCGTGAGCCGCCTACGAGCGATGTTGTTCCTTTGTCGCCGGTGGCGGTGTAGAGTAAGCTTTTGTCGCTTTGCATGGGTGGTTGTTGATTGTCGTTTATTAGATTACAACAATATCCGTCAATGGGTTCATCGAGCATGACCTATCGATTGGGAATCGTGGGCGACAAAGTTAATCATTATTCGCGAATCGCAGTTGAGAAAATGCAAACGCTGGCGGCAAGTCAATGGGTTTCTACACACCATTGGCAAATCGGCGAAAGGGCTATTAGATTTTGGGCGCAAAAAGATAGTTGCGTATTCGGGGGGATAGTGATGTATCTCAAGGAGCCGGTTGGGCAGGAGCGGGGAGAAGGGACGGGAGAGGTCATGCGTCGGGCGGACAGCATGGGGTGCGTCGGCTTACAGGTCGAGGCGATCTGTGTAGCTATCGAAGAAGTCTCTCTTGAGTATGTTGCTGATTCTCAGCAGTAGCTCGGTGTCGATGCTGGGGCGGCGGAAGATTTTGTAAACGTTGGTGCGGTTACAGTTCAGTTTGTCAGCCAACCAGACCACAGAGCGATCTTGATTGCGAAGCTCCTCTTCGATAAGTTTCCCGATAAAAATCTGGTTCATAATGATGTGTATAAAAATGGGGCGGAACCTTCCGCGTCCTATTTCCTGCCTTAGGCACCGCCAAGCGCCTGTCCTCGAAATAAGTTGCCTTGGCTCCGTCCCAAAGCCGGGCGGAGATGAGGATGCTTAATATTCCTCGGGGACGGGTGTTGATTGGCGGTTTCAGACGCGGGAATAAGAGCAAAAGCTCATAATCGAATAATTTTCAGTAAATTTCCGATAGCTGGAATCTCTATTCCGCCGGATTAATGTTGGTTGTTAATTGTGTAGATGACTTTCAAAGAGGACTAAACTGTGTTACTTGTCATAATCCCCAAATGGGTCAGCTGTCGGCAAAGGTAATGCTTATTTTCCACAATCCAAGTTTTTTTGCAATATTTTTTTCATTATTTTTCAAATTTGTCGCCAAACCGCCACAATCTGTCTCCTTAAAGTGACACTTGCTAATAGTTTCACCACTCGCCCTGCGCAGTTTTTTCACGAGAAAGGCGCGAAAAAGGACGCGGATAGATTATCTTTGCAGAAAATTTCCGAGAAGCCCATCGCGGCGGGCATCGCCGACGGCAATGGGGATTCTCAAAACCAACATTGAGGAGTTTAGATGGCACGAAAAATCATACTCATAACCGGCGGACAGAGGTCGGGTAAAAGCGAATATGCCGAGCAGTTAGCTCTTTCGCTCGACCCTGCGCCCGTCTACCTCGCCACGGCAACCGTCGGCGACGACGAGATGCGCCGTCGAGTCGAAGCCCACCGTGCGCGCCGCGGCCCGCAATGGACCAACATCGAGGAGCCGCTACACCCCTCGCGCCACGACCTCGCCGGCCGCACCGTGCTGCTCGACTGCCTGACACTTTGGGCCACAAACATTTTCTTTGCCGCCGGCGAAGATGTCCAGGCCTCGCTGAAAGCTTTCAACGTAGAGTTTGAGCTAACAACAGCAGCCGACGCCACTTTTGTATTAGTCACCAACGAAATCGGAATGGGCGGCATCAGCCCCAACGCCACCCAGCGCCGTTTCACCGACCTGCAAGGATACGTGAACCGAATCGCCGCCCGGCGGGCCGACAGCGTAGTTTTAATGGTCTCCGGAATCCCAATCACCATAAAATGAAGCAATTCGATATCCGCATTCCCGATGCCAAAATGCTCGGTGCCATCAACGACCGCATCGACAATCTGACCAAGCCCAAAGGCTCGCTCGGAGTCCTCGAATCGCTGGCCCGTCAAATCTGCCTGATTCAGCAGACACTGTCGCCCGAGCTGCGCAAACCCCACAACATATTGTTTGCCGCCGACCATGGTATTCTAGACGAAGGCGTCAGCGTTTCGCCAAAAGAAGTAACCTGGCAACAACTCGCCCACTTCTCACGCGGCGGAGCCGGCATAAACTTCCTCTGCGAGCAGCACGGTTTCCGGCTCATACTCGTCGATGCCGGAGTCGACTACGACATCCCCACCGGGCATGGCATTATCGACCGCAAAGTGGCTCGCGGAACCCGCAACTTTCTCCATGGTCCGGCAATGACCCGCGAGCAGTTTGAGGAGTGCATCGAGAGCGGCGCCGCGGTGGTCGACGATGTCTACAACACGGGCTGCAACGTTGTCAGCTTCGGCGAGATGGGCAGCGGCAACACCTCGCCATCATCGGCCTGGATGCACCTATTTACCGGCATACCCATCGCCGACTGCATTGGCGCCGGCGCCGGGCTCGACAAACCCGGCATCCGCCACAAAATCGACGTCCTTACAGCCGCCATCGCCAACTACGCCGGTGGCGACTCGATAGAAGAAAAAATGGCCTGGTTCGGCGGATTTGAGCTCGTGATGGCCGTCGGAGGCATGCTGCGCGCCGCCGAGCTCGGAATGACCACGATCGTCGACGGTTTCATCATGACCAACTGCATGCTCGCCGCCTCGCGCCTCTACCCAGCCGTGCTCAACTATGCCGTGTTCGGCCATCAAGGCGACGAGTCGGGCCACAAACTACTCATCAACCACCTCGGCGTCCGCCCCCTGCTCCATCTCGACCTGCGCCTCGGCGAAGGCTCCGGAGCCGTCTGCGCCTACCCAATTCTGCAGTCGGCCGTCAACATGATCAACCGAATGGACACATTCGCCGACGTCGACGTCACCAAATACTTCGACTGATGCAACGCCTCCTCGCCGCACTAATCTTCTTCACTCGCCTGCCCCTCTGGCGCATAGCACAGCCCAACGCTCACTACTATAGCCGAGTAGTCGAACTATGGCCCGTGGTCGGATGGCTCACCGGAGCGACCATCGCCGGAACCTTCTGGCTCGCTTCATTGGCATTCTCGCCATTCGTAGCCATCGCCTTAGCACTCATAGCCCGAACACTGCTCACCGGCGCACTCCACGAGGACGGACTCGCCGACTTCTGCGACGCATTCGGCGGCGCAACAACCCCCGACCGAATCCTCGCAATCATGAAAGACTCCCATATCGGCACGTATGGCGTCATCGGCCTGATATTCTACTACATAACCCTCGTCGGCACAGTCGACTCAGCCAAGATCCCCATAGCCGAGACCGCCCTTATACTCTTTGCCGCCGACGTCTGGTCAAAATTCTGCGCAGCCCAAATCATCAACGTCCTCCCCTACGCCCGCCAACAAGCCAAAAACCAAACAATCTACCGCCGCTTCACCCCGACTGCACTGATTATCGCCCTGCTCCTCTCCGCCTGGGTGCTTCCCCTCATCGGCTACCCTGTCCTACTGGCCGGCATTGCCCCGATACTCACATCCGCCATCATATTCAACGTTCTCCACCGTAAAATCCATGGCTACACAGGCGACTGCTGCGGCGCAACCTTCCTCATCGGCGAACTCGCCTTCATCCTCACGGCCATCGCCATAGCCAACCATCACACGATTTTATAACAAGCAATCCCCTACACTACAGCAAATTAGACTCCGCCGGCAAAAAACGTCAAAAAAACAACGCAAAAAAATTTGCACAACACGAAAAAGCAACGTAACTTTGCAGCGCAAAAACGGGAACACCAACCCCAAAATGCAACGACTTCGTAGCTCAGTTGGTAGAGCAACTGACTCTTAATCAGTGGGTCGAGGGTTCGAGCCCCTCCGAGGTCACAAATGTAACATCAAGTTGCTATGAAAGCGTTGATAGCCTGTTGGCCGTCAACGCTTTGCATTATGTCCAAATGATGAAAAACGTTGAATCCGGAGTGTGAGTGATGCGTGAATGGTGTTCTGCCAACCACTCTATCAAGATGATTATCAACGCTATAAAGCATACTGTCTCAACCCCACCGGGGTCACAAGCAAAATGGCAAATCACCGCAAAACACTGAAATTAGTTGATTTTCAGTGTTTTTTGGCGAAATTGCAGAATAACGTAGAATATTACCTATAGACATATGCGTGACGTGTACAGTGCGATTCGTGTACATTTTTGTACACGGTTACACAGCGAGCTGGAAAATTTCGGCAAATTTATTGTTCTCAAATTTGTTCATGTCACAAATTTACCGTAATTTTGTGACTCTAAAACTAAGGACTGATGGCAGAATCTCAGAACAAGATAACAAAACGAATAGAAGAAATGGCGAAAGGAACTATTTTCTTCCCTTCTGATTTCGTAGATATTTCATCCACAGATACCACACGCCAGACATTAAGCCGCCTTGAGAAATCTGAATTTTTCTTAAAAAAGTACCTAAATTTCCTGAACCTCTGTTTTGGGC
>CAYNSG010000180.1:0-4818 GCA_964399885.1 uncultured Bacteroides sp. | reverse complement strand
CTTTGCAATATTAATGATAGCACTATGGAAGCAGCAATAAATAGAAAATCGACAATGTTTCGGTTGCGCACCGAGTTGGTCGACCGTCTAAAGCAGTTGGCAGAGCGCGACAACAGAAGCCTCAACAACTATGTTGAAACAATCCTTATGGACGTGGCATATAATACGCCTAATGCAACTACATTGGCAGCAATGAAGGAGGCTCAAGATGAATCGACCCTCACGACTGTCGATATGGATAGCTACGATTCGTTCCTTAGTTCATTGGGCGTTAAATGAAAGAGATAAGAGCGGTCGACAATTCAAGAAAGACCTGAAACGCTACGCCAACCAGCCCAATAAACTGCGCGAGCTTTATGATTTTATAAACAACTATTTGCAGACAGGGGAAGAAATTCCACCGCAATATCACGCACATATGCTCAGTGGCAACTATGCCGGGCACATGGAGTGCCACATTCAGAGCGACTATCTGCTTATCTGGGTAGATGAGGCTGTCAATGTGGTAAAACTTGTTCGTTTAGGGAGCCATTCCGAGCTATTCGGTTAAGCTATAGAGGTATGATAAAATCAAATTGTCAATTTGCCGGTTTGGCAAATTGACAATTTGAGATTTTTTTTTGGGGGGGGCGGGAGGGGGGAGAGATTATTTGAGGTTTTCGCGGACGCGGGTGAGGTAGGCCTTCATGGCGGGGGTGTCGCGGGCGGCTACGATTTTTTTCAACTCTTCGAGCTGGTCGGTGATTTTGTCGAGCTGCCGGGGGGTGTCGGGGTTGAAGAGGATTTCGCTGAGCAGGAAGTCGTCCTCCGACATGAGCCCTTTGGCGATGGCCATGTGGCGTTTGAACGTTGTGCCGGGGGCATCCTGGTGCTTCATTACCGAGGCAAAGACGAGCGTCGACGCAAACGGGATGGAGAGCGAGTAGGCGATGGTTTCGTCGTGCTCGCGGAACGTGTACTCTTCGATATGCAATCCGAGCGAGTTGTAGAGATCCTTGAAGAACACTCGCCCGAGGTGGTCGCCCTCGGTGATGATGATGGCGTTCTCGTTGGCGAGGTTGGAGAGCGAGGCAAACGTCGGGCCGAACATCGGGTGGGTCGAGACGAACGGATGACTGCAAGTGGCGTAGAATTCCGGCAGGCCGTTTTTAACCGAGGCGATGTCGGAGATTATGCAGCCCTCGGGGATGTGGGGCATAACGGCGTTGAAAGCGTCGAGGGTGTATTTGACGGTTGCGGCGTTGATTACGAGCTCGGGGCGGAATTCATCGACTTCGTCGAGCGAGGCGAATCGCAACGCGTTGAAGCTGAAGCGCAGGCGCTTCGGGTCGGGGTCGTAGACGGCAACTTCGTGGGAGAAGGAGAGGAGGTCGCTGAAAAACGACCCCATCTTGCCGGCTCCAAGTATAAGTATTCTCATCGGGGACTTATTTTACGCGGTCGTTAAGCACTTCGATCTGCTGGCGGACCGACTCGTCGTGGATTGCCAGAAGGATTGTTTTCATGAATTCGGCTCCCATGCCCATCTCTTCGCCGAGCTTGGCGCGGGTGCGGATAACGTCGTTGTAGCGGTCGGCCTGCACAACCGACATGCGGTGCTCCTTCTTGTATTGGCCGATTTCGCGCGAGACGCGCATGCGCTTCGAGAGCACTTCGAGCAGCTCGTTGTCGATGCGGTCGATCTGCTGGCGCAGGAGCGTAAGGCTCTCGGTCGACTGGCGAGTGTCGCGGATCACGAGTGTGTTCAGCACGAAGTTGAGAATCTCGGGTGTCAGCTGCTGAGCGGCGTCGCTCCAGGCCTCGTCGGGGTTGCAATGGCTCTCGATAATCAGTCCGTTGAAGCCCATGTCGAGCGCCTGCTGCGACAGCGGGGCGATGAGCTCGCGGCGGCCGCCGATGTGCGAGGGGTCGACGATAATCGGCAGCTGAGGGAAGCGCAGGCGGAGCTCGATGGGGATGTGCCATTGCGGCATGTTGCGATAGAGATGTTTGCCGTAGGTGCTGAAGCCACGGTGGATAGCTCCGAGCCGACGCACACCGGCGTTATAGATGCGCTGCAGGGCGCCAATCCATAGCTCGAGGTCGGGGTTGACGGGGTTTTTCACGAGCACGATGGCGTCGGTGGCTTTCTCTTCGGCGATGGTGTCGGCAATCTCCTGCATGGCGAAAGGATTGGCCGATGTGCGGGCGCCAATCCAGAGGATGTCGATTCCGGCGGCGAGAGCGTCCTTGACGTGCTGGCGGGTGGCAACCTCCGTTGCGGTATACATTCCCGTGTCGGCTTTCACCTCTTTGAGCCATTCGAGACCGGGAGCGCCCACGCCCTCGAAGCCTCCGGGTTTTGTTCGCGGTTTCCAGATGCCGGCGCGGAAAATCTTGATGCCGTTGGTGGCGAGTTCGTTGGCGGTGTTCATTACCTGTTCGCGGGTTTCTGCGCTGCAGGGACCGGCGATAATGAGCGGTTTGGAGGGGTCGATGCCCTCAAGCTCGATGGGGAGTAAGTCTTTCATATATGTGGTTTGTTATTATTTGCGATTGATGGCGTTGATTCGGTCGAGGGCGCGCTGCATGTTCTCCTCGGTTGCGCAGAGCGAAACGCGGATGTAGCGGTCGCCGTTGGAGCCGAATATGAATCCGGGGGTGACGAACACCCGCGCCTCGTTGAGCACGCGGTCGGCCACGGCCTCGCTGCCCGGCTCCGTGTCGGCGATGCGCCCCCAGAGGAAGAGTCCGCGCTGACGGGGGTCGAACGTGCAGCCGATAGCGGTCATAATCTGCTCGGCTATTTGGCGGCGGCGCGAGTAGAGGCGGTTGAGATTGTCGTACCACTCCTGCGGCGCACTGAGAGCCTTGGCGGCGGCGAGCATCATCGGTTTGAACTGCCCGGAGTCGATGTTCGACTTCACGCGCAGAACCCACTGCACAAACTGCTGATTGGAGGCAAGCATCGCTATGCGCCAGCCGGCCATGTTGTGGCTCTTACTGAGCGAATTCATCTCGATGACGATATCTTTCGCCCCGGGAATCTGCAGCATGCTCAGCGGGCGGTCGTTGAGGATGAAGCTGTAGGGGTTGTCGTGGGCTATGATGATGTTGTGGCGGCATCCGAAATGAACGATTTTCTCGAACAACTCGAGGTTGGCGGGGGTGCCGGTGGGCATGTGGGGATAGTTGACCCACATCAGCTTAATGCGGTCGAGCGGCAGCCTCTCGAGACCCTCGAAATCGGGCATCCAGCCATTCTCCTCCATCAGGTCGTAGTTGAAGATTTCGGCCTCGGCGAGACGGCTGACTGACGTGTAGGTCGGGTAGCCGGGATTCGGCACGAGCACTCCGTCGCCGGGGTTGAGGAATGCGAGCGAGATGTGGAGAATACCCTCCTTGCTGCCGATGAGGGGCTGAATCTCGGTTGCGGGGTCGAGGTCGACGCCATAGAACCGCGCGTACCAGTCGGCGAAAGCCTGACGCAGCTGCGGGATGCCAACGTAGGGCTGATAGCTGTGGTTGGCGGGCGATGCAGCCTCGGTGGCGAGGGTTTCGATCACCTCGGGCGATGGGGGAGTGTCGGGGCCGCCGATGCCGAGCGAGATGATGTCGAGACCTTGGGCGTTGAGCGCGGCTATCTCTTTGAGTTTGCGCGAGAAATAATACTCTTTGACGTCGGCAATCCGTCGTGCCGGCTGTATGTTGAGGCTCATATTGTCTGGGTTGATTCTTTGTATTCTCCTAATGATTTGAAATCGTTGATAAGCGGGCGCACGGCTTCGATGGCCTGATGATAGCGCACGTAGCTGGCAAACGTCAGGTCGACATAGAAGCGATACTCCCATTCGCGGCCGATAATCGGCATCGACTGAATCTTCGAGAGGTTGATATCGTAGAAACTGAAAATCGTCAGCACTTTCGAGAGGGCGCCGTGGGTGTGGGGGAGCGTGAACACTATCGACGCTTTGTCGAGCTCCTCCTCGCGCGGGCGCAGCTCGGGGGCGAGCAGCGGGTCGGCGAGAATCAGGAAGCGCGTGAAGTTGCGTTTGTTCGTCTCAATCCCTTTCTCGAGAATCTCCAGGCCGTAGAGCTCGGCGGCAAACTCTCCGCAGACGGCGGCATGTCCGGCGAGTTGCTGCTCGGCGATTTCGCGCGCCGAGCCGGCGGTGTCGAATTTCTCTACCTTGCGCAGGTTGGGGTGGTGGCGCAAGTATTGCTCGCACTGCGCCAGGGCCATCGGGTGGGAGTTCACCTCGGTTAGCTCCGCGATTTTCTGCCCGGGGAGGGCTGCAAGCACGTGGGATATTCTCATCTTGTGCTCGCCGACGATTGTCAGCGGGCTTTTGCGCAGCAGCTCATGGTTGGGCAGCAGCGCGCCGGCGATGGTGTTCTCGATAGCCATCACGCCGAGAAGCGAGGCGTCGGCGTCGAGACGCTCAAACATCTCGTCGAAAGTGTCGCACTCTATGGGCTCCACCTCCTCGCCGGCGAAATACTGGCGGGCAGCGGCGTCGTGGTAGCAACCGGCTACTCCTTGTATTGTGACTTTACGTGTCATCTCTGTTCTTAAAAAACAATCCCGTCGTTGCTTCAACGGCGGGATTGGATATGAGGTTGTGTCGATTTTCAGTTTGCTGCAACTTTATGCACATATAATCCCGCTCTTATTTCTTGCGAAGTAAAAGTAAAAATAATAATATGCGTAAAATCGAGTCATTTCGGGTTTCGTTTCGATGTGCAAAAGTAGCTAAAATTTTTCAATTGCAAACAAAATCGGAGATATTTTGACAATTTTTCGACGTTTCCGACTGTCTCGAGCTCTTTCTTTATCCG
>CAYNSG010000179.1:0-4824 GCA_964399885.1 uncultured Bacteroides sp. | reverse complement strand
CAACGCCGCCCGCTGGTCAACACAATTCTCCCTCAACTTCTTCGACGTCGCCACCGACCACTCCTCGCGCTACGTCGCCTATGCCCACAACCCCCTGCCGCGCTACCTCGTCCACCGCCACTCAGCCCACCTCAAACCCTACCGCCCCGGCTGCAACCCCTTCCGACCCCAAATCCTCGCCGTCAAATCCCCCCGCGCCGCCCGCATCAACCGCGGCCTCTCTCTTCAGAGGACTCAGAGTCCTCAGAGATCTCAGGGTTCTCTGACTCCTCACACTGCCACCCTCACAGCCCCCACCCATCTTCTGTTCCAGGGAGCAACGCGACCGCTTCTGCGTTCCAATTCCCTCTCCCTCAAAAATTTCGTCCTCAAAAATTCTGCGTCCCTTCCTGCGGGTTCTGCCCAAGGTCGCCCCGCGACCGCTTCTGCGTTTCTCTCGCCCGCAACCCTGCCCGCCAGCATCCGCCGCGGTCTTCTTCAGAGAACTCAGAGTCCTCAGAGATCTCAGGGTTCTCTGATTCCCCATCACTCCACACAATTTATTGCTGCTATCCCTGCTATCAGGGCTATTCCGGCTATTTCCCCCTCTTACTCATATATCATTCCCGCTTGGTTAATCGCTATTTTCATTCTGCATCCTCGAGCAAGGCCGTCCCCTCATCTTACTTACTGCCAAATTGCGATTGAGGTGTTTAGGTGAGGGCATCCTGCACGGCGCCAATCGAGGCTACTCCGCAACGGCTTCCGGCAACGCACCCCAACGAAAGAAATGTATTGCGCGCAAAAACGAAACCTCGCCACAAGAGACCTGTCGAGGATCTCTCATGGCGAGGATTATTGACGGCGGATTGAGTTACCTCAGTCGCGAGGGGTTAATGCGGCAGTGACGTTGCCGACTACGGCGTCGGGGTTGTCGAGCCAGTCGAGCGCCCAGAGGCGGTTGATTCGCCAGCCGAGATTGCCGAGAACTGTCGGGATGGTGATTTCGCGGTCGCGAACGGTTGGGAGAGCGGCATAGTTGAGTCCGTCGAGAATCAATCCGAGCGAGTAAGCTCCGGGGTTGTTCGGGTCGGCGATGGCAATGTCGACGCGGAAATCGCTGCGGCCTACGTTGGTGGTCACTTCCAATCCGGCGCGTCGCAGACGTGAAGCGATTTGCTCCACGAGATTGTCGTCGGCGTTTGCCGCACGGTTTTCTATTTCGGGCAGCAGGCCGTTGATAGCGTAGGCGATGAATGCGCGAAGCGCCACGACACCTTTGGGCAGCGTGGCGTCGTCGGGGATATGCTCGGGCTTGAGGGAGCTGAACACTACCATCTCGCTCTTTGCGCGCGTAACAGCCACGTTGAGTCGGCGCTCACCGCCCTGCTGGTTGAGCGGACCGAAGTTGAGCGAAACTTTTCCGTCCTTGTCGGGTCCATAGCCTACGGAGAAGATGATGATGTCGCGCTCGTCGCCCTGAACCGATTCGAGGTTCTTTACGAAGAGCGGTTCGCCGCTCCGCTCGAGGTTGGCGGCAGCAGCTTTGTTGCGCGAGAGGGCCGTCGTCAGCAGATCGTCGATGAGATTGCTCTGGGCCTTGGAGAATGTGACGATGCCAATTGATTCAGGTGCTTTTTCGAGACGGCCAACGACGTAGTCGACAACAGCTTTAGCCTCAATCTGATTGGTACGCGTCTTGCCGTAGTCGTAGACGCCGTTTGGGTCGATGTGGCTCACCTTGCGCTCTGAGTCGTTGACCGAGGGGAATGTCAGCAGTCTGCCGTCGTAGAACATATAGTTGCTGAAGGCGATGAGGCTTTCGTGGCGCGAGCGATAATGGCGCGTCAGGTAGAGTGAGGGCATGCCGATAGCGAGCGCATCTTCGAGAATCGAGTCGGCGTCCTGGCTTTCTTCTTCCGTGTCGCTGCTGTTGACGCCGGCTGTGAAGAACGTTGTGGGCGGCAACTGTTTGGGGTCGCCGACGATGATTGTCTGGCGCCCGCGGACAATAGCTCCGATAGCGTCGGGAGTCTCCATCTGGCTGGCTTCGTCGAAGATTACGAGGTCGAAGAGCCCCGGCTCCATGTCGAGGAACTGTGCGACGGAGAGCGGGCTCATCAGCATGCAGGGGAAGAGGCGGTGGAGCACGTGGCGCGAATCGTTGACAATCTGGCGCAGCGAAACTCCGCGGCCTTTATTGAAGATGCGGCGTTCGAGCAGCGCGAGCTCTTTCTGCTCCTCTTCGTTGAGCGTAATGCTGCGGAGTCGGTTGAGCATCTCTTCGTTGAGAACCTGAGTCGCTATCCGGCGGAAGTCGGCGTCGGCCTCGCGATATGATGTGAGCGTTGTTTTGTGGAGCAACCCGTTGAAACTGCGCAGACGGTTGTCGCCGTCAACAACCTTCTGCGCTTTGCCGCCGTAGAAGCCTTTGGCAAAAGCGTCGGCCGCGGCGCGTCCGGTTTTGCCCTCAAGGTAATAGCTCAGCGCCGAGGGCGAGGATTGACGCAGCGTGTGGGCACGCTCTACGAAATGGTGCCATTTTCGGAGTCCGGCGGTTGAATCTTTCCAGCGCATAACCGCGCTCTCTTTGGCGTCGATCGAGTCGCCAATGCCCATCGCCGCCAACGCTTCGAGCTGCTGCCACTCGTTGCGCTGCGCCAAAATTTCTTCGGGCGTGCGCTTCATGAACCAGCGGTTGATAATGCCGTTGGCTTTGCGGCGCACCTTTGCAATCACCGCCGGCAACTTGGCGAGCGTCTGTTGCAGCGACGTCTGCGCCTCGATAGTGTTCTCAAACGGATAAAGCCCCAACAGAGGCGACTCGGCGGGATGGCGGCCGAGAATCTGCTGAACGGTGTCGAGTTGGCGAATGGTTTCGACGAGCCCGGCGATATCGTCGGGCGTCAGGAAGGCCAACTCGGAGTCGGTGAGATTCAGAATCTCGCCCTCGATCTTGCTCATCTCGGAGATGAATCCGTAGAGCGACATCCGGCTCTCGCGGTCCTGGTGGATGGCGTCGGTCAGCTCGCGCAGACGCGCCAGCGATTCGGCCAACCGCTGAGATTTGCCGTTGTAGGACGTCGGGAAATCAACGCGCTCGTGAACGAATTTCACAAGGTCCATCTCGGCGTCGCGCAACTGGTTGAAGAAGCTTCGCTTCTGCGCCTTGTTGCTATGCAGTTCGAGGCAGAACGGGTCAAGACCGAGTGCAGCCAAGCGCGACTGCACGACCTCGAGAGCGGCTTTCTTTTCCGACACGAAAAGCACTCGCTTACCCTTGAACAACGCGTTGGCGATGATATTGGTGATGGTCTGCGACTTGCCGGTTCCGGGAGGCCCGTGGAGCACGAACGACGACCCGCGGTCGGCTTCGGCTACAGCCACGAGCTGCGACGAATCGTAGTCGATCGGAAGCATCAGGTCGAGCGGCGACTGCTTCTCTATATCCGCAGCCGAGAGCGCAACCTGCGTGCTGAGCAGCTGGCGGTTCTCGCTGAGATTCCCCAGCAGGTCGTGAGCGTGGACTTGCTCCTCGTGCTGGTTTATATCGTGCCACATCAAGAACTTCGTGAACGAAAACAGACCGACAAACGACTGCATCGGCATCTGCCACTTACGCCCCTCGGGCTGGTGCTCGTTGATAGCATCGACGTGCTCCGTCAGAACGCGGAAAATCAGCTCCCAATCAGGGAAGTCGTCGTTCTGATCGAATATATTATGAGGCTCACTCTCTTCGTCGCCGAGAGCTTCCGGCTCAAACGTCACCATCGGAAGCGGATTCAGCTCGGGGAAAGTCGCGCCATAATCGCGACGGAGCATCTCGAGCAACGTCACGTTGAGCATCGGATCCTCATCGAGCATCCTGATCTCAAACGTCATAGCCTTGCGGCGCACGATTTCCAGCGGGATGAAGATAAGCGGCGCCACGCGAGGCTCAGCCGAATCGCGCTCAAACCATCGCAGCGTGCCGAGCGAAACATAAAGCGTGTTCGTGCCGTTCTCGTTCAGCGAGTTGCGGCTCTCGCGATAGAGCGTCTTGAGGATTTCCAGACGCTCCTCCTTATTCTTACCGATAATCTCGGCAAGACGATTCTCGCGGAGAAGATCCACGATAGCCTCCGGACGGTGTTCATTGAGCGCGATGATTGTTTTGGACGGACGCAGATTGAGCATCACATTCCTCATAGTCAGATCCAACAGCTTCCGCTGCCACCCCTCCAACCGATTGGTCTTGTTAGCAGATTTTTCCATTTGACTTTCTTCGTGTGTGTGTTTTCTTGAAGCAAAAGATTAGCTTCCGATGATTATTTATCGTCGGCAAATTTAACAAGTAATTTTTAATTTAAGCAAATTACTTGCTCGAAATTCAGGATTCTTTTGTTCTAAATACTATTCTTTTTCGTCGGTCTGTTGTTTTTGCGCGTCTTTATTCGCCTTCTTTTTAATGTTTTGCGATTTCTGTTTTATATTCTCAACTTTTTCAGTCTCCGGTTTTGACCAAAAGACTTTGTAGCCGGCATAAACGATACCGGAAACTACAGCCAGAGCTACTATACCAATAATAACCCAACGAACAGCTTTGCGCGAAACACTCGGAACCGGAATTTTAATTGAGATAGTTTTTTGCTTTTTCGGCGCAACTTTTTTAGCCTCTGGCACAAGAGATTCTTGTTTTTCAGCAACAATTTCTTCCGATTCTGCGACCTCAGTCTCTTCAACTTCTTGCACCTCGGCTTGAATTATCGAAGAATTTACTCCCTTAGAGTTTATCTTTACCTTATCGATCGGCACGAGCCAACACGTGTAGTTATCGCGAGTTTTGCCGTCGCAGATTTCTTTTAT
>CAYNSG010000178.1:0-4865 GCA_964399885.1 uncultured Bacteroides sp. | reverse complement strand
TTATATAATCATCTGATAATTGTCAGCGATTAGTAGCCCGGATTCTGTCCCAGGTTGGGATTGAGGTCAATCTGACCCTGAGGAATCGGGAATAGATAGTTGTGAGGCTCGTAACGGATAATCTGGTTGGTGATTTCGTCGGCCGTACCTACATAGAGGTCGCAAACCATGCCGTCGTCGCCTTCGAGAGCGTTAGCCTCGTCCTTGCGGAGGGTGTACTTATAGGAGTAGCGCGGAGCGTTGAGAACGTCGGTAGCGATGTTCCAACGGCGAGCGTCCCACTGGCGGTGGTCGCCCTCGAAGCAGAATTCAACGCGCCATTCGTTGCGGATGCGCTGACGCAGAGCGTCCTGCGAGCCGCAATATGTGGGCAGCGATGCGTCGGTTTTCTGCAGTGCGGGCATACCTACGCGAGCACGAACCTTGTTGACAGCGTCGAAAGCTTCCTGCGGACGGTCAGACAGCTCGTTCATTGCCTCGGCATACATCAGGAGAACCTCGGTGTAGCGCATTACAGATGCGGCAATGTTGTGGTCCCAACCATCAGTTTCAGGATATGTGTTGGGGTCGAGCCATTTCTTTGTCTGATAGCCTGTCAGAGTAGCGTCGCTGCAACCTACGGGGTAGAGAGCGCGGTCGCCCGACGAAGGCAGAGGAGTTGTGTTGACTGTTACGCCATACATCTCGTCGCCCGAGAAGATAACGTTGACCGTCAGACGCGGGTCGCGGTTTACGTTGGGTTTGAGCGGGTCGTAGATTGTCGACTGTGCAATGGGAGCACCTTCGCAATCCTCGAAAGCGTCAACGAGGCTCTGAGTCGGGTTTGTTCCGCCCCAACCGAGTTTCGGGAAGCATTCGAAGCCGATGTAGTATGTGCCGAAGCCCAAGCTTGCGATGTTGTAGACAGTCAGCAGGCTCTCCTTGCTCTGGTCGATGTTGAGGTCCCAGAACATTTCGGCATATTTACCGGTGTAGTCCTTGGCGGTTCCTGCATAGTCGCCGTCGAAGAGGTTGTATGTGCCCATATCCATGATGGCTTTGGCGCAGTTGGCTGCTACCTGATAGCCGTCGGCTACATAGTGCTGGCATTCGGGATTAGCGAAGTAGAGGGCGCAGCGACCTTTCATACCGTAGGCGATAGCTTTGCCCACGCGTCCGTTGGCGGGGTTTGCGGGCAGAAGGTTGATAGCCTGGTCGAAGTCGCTCATAACGTGGTCGTAGACCTCTTTCCAGTCGGTGCGTACAATGCCTTCCTGATCCTCAAGGTCGAGAGGGACATCGGTATAGGGCACGTCGCCAAACTGTTTGATGAGCGTCCAGTAGATATATGCGCGGAAGAAGTAGGCCTGGCCGAGGATATTGTTGCGGTCTGACTCGCTCAAATCCTGAACCTGGTCGATGTTCTGGAACACGAGGTTGGCGTAGCGGATGTAGGTGTACTCCGTACCCCAGCTGAAGTCCGAAGTATCCCAGATGCCGTGAGCCTGGCTGCCGACAGCCCATTTGATGCCATGGACAGCATTGTCGGTATAGACATCGTCGTCGGTGCCCCACATAGTGTTGGGGAGGATGTCGTAGAGAATCGAAACTCCCTGCTCGGCATCCTGGGTTGTCTGCCACATCGTAGCGCTCGACTTCTGGTTGAGAGGAGCCGTGTCGAGATCCACGCACGAGCTTGCTCCGATAGCCAGCGCAACCGATGCAATTATGCTGATATATTTGTTTTTCATTGTTGCGTGAATAGTTTATAATGTAACTTTAAGACCGAGCGACAGTTTGCGTACGTTAGCATAGTAAGCGCCACGTCCTGCGGGAGCCTCGGGGTCGATGCCTTTCTTGAAGAGGTTCGAGAAGGTCAGGAGGTTCTCACCGTTGAAGTAAACGCGAACCATGTTCAAGCCGATTTTCTGCGTAAGGCGAGTCGGGATGCGATAGCCGAACGTGAGGTTTTTCAGGCGAACGTAGCTTGCGTCCTGACACCAGAACGAGTTGTTGCAGTCAACGTCGGGCGAGCTTGCCGAGTTGGAGTAGAGGCGCGGATATGTTCCGTTGGGGTTCTCGGGAGTCCAGCGCTCTTCCATCTGCCATTTCATCATTGTGCCGCCATTGTAGAATGCCTGTGCAGCCTCACCGGTCATGTAGCGCTCGTAGTCGAAAGCGCCCTGCCAGAGCATCGAGAGGTCGAAGTCGCGATAGTTAACGCCGATGTTCAGACCGCCCATCCAAGAAGGCATTGTCTTACCAATAACGGCGCGGTCGGCTGTAGTAATCTTTCCGTCAGGAATGGGAACGACTTCGCCATCTTCGTTGATACTTGCCCAGTCCTTGAAGCGGAGGTTACCGGGTTTCTCAGTGCCTGTGCGGAGCGGGCCGGCTTCAACCTCAGCCTCATCCTTGAAGATACCATCGCAGATGTAGCCGAAGTACGAGCCGATAGCTTCGCCTTCGATATACCACTGCAGGTCGTTGTTACCACCGTTCACGCCACCCTCAGTGCCTTCGAGGTTGGTGATTTCGTTGTGGTTGTAGCCAATGTTAAGAGTAACGTTGTAGCTCCAGTCTTTACCAATGCGGTCGTTCCAACCGATAGTGACGTCGACACCTTTGTTGACAACCGAGCCGGCGTTCTGTGCCGGGGCGCTAACGCCGAGAACCGACTGAATCGGGAGGTTAAGGAGCATGTCGTTTGTTTTACGACGATAAACAGAACCTTCGAATGTGAAGCGGTTGCCGAACATCGAAGTCTCAACGCCGAGCTCAAGGTTCGTAACGTTTGCCCACTGGAGGTTGGGGTTCACGTAGCGGCTCTCATAGAGGGCGTCGTAAACGCTCGAGCCTACGAGCAAGCTGGAGTAAGAGTAGGTAGCAACTGCGGGATAGTATTCGCTGATTTCCTCGTTACCGGTGCGGCCCCAACCGAGACGAAGTTTCAACTGGTTGAGCCAGTCGCGGGTGTTCTCCATGAAGCTCTCCTGCGAGATGCGCCATGCAGCCGAAACTGCGGGGAAGTAACCCCAGCGGTGGTCCTTGGGGAAGCGCGACGAAGCGTCGGCACGGAAGTTAGCCTCGAAGAGGTAGCGGTTGTCATAGTCGTAAGTTACACGACCGAACCATGACTGACGGGTCAGATCGACACCGCCGTCGTCGTTCGACCAACCGTCCTGTGAGAGTGAGCTGAGCACCTGGTCGAGAGCGTTGTCGCCACCGCCTGTGCGGTTGAGGGTGCTGTAGCGATACATGTAGCGCTGCGACTCAAAACCGGCGAGAAGACCGAGATTGTGTTTCTCAGCGAAGGTTTTGTTATAGTTTGCAACAGCCTGATAGGTCATGTAGTCGTAGCGGTAGTAGCGGTGGTAGCCTTCGCGTGTACCGTTGTCGCCGCCGTTGTAGCTGCCGCCGTAGAGAAGGATTTTCTTGTAGCCGTACTGGTCGGTGTCGTCATGACGCCATGAGAACATCGGACGGATGCTGAGGCCTTCAATCGGGGTGATGTTGAGGTAGAAGTTGGTCATCAACTGGTCGGCTTTGTTCTTGTAGATACCGGTTGCGTTGTCGATTTCGGCAACAGGGTTCTGCATCGAAGCCGGAGCAATGAATTCGCCGTTCTCGTCGCGAACGTTAAGAGTAGCGTTCAGACGGTTAACGTGCTGGGTGATACCCGAAACACCGTTCCAACCGTCTTTCTGGATGCCGCGGTAGAACGAGGTGTTCATGCCAAACGAAATCCATTTCTTAATCTGTGTGTCGAGGTTCATACGGCCGTTGTAGCGGTTGTAGTTGTTCTGCGAGAGAATACCGCCCTGATAGAGGTAGCCGAGTGAAGCCATGTAGGTAGTGTTGTTCGAACCGCCGGCAATCTGCACGGTGTGTGCGGTCTCAGTGCCGTAGCTCTTGAAGGTCTCTTTCCACCAGTTTGTGCCTTCGGGATCGAGCGTTCCGTCCTCATATTGTTTTAAGCGGTTGTCGTAGGTCGACACGTTTGCGTTGGGGTCGTCGTTGAGGATAGCCTCACGCATGAGCATCGTGTACTCCTGAGCGTTAACCGGGTCGAGACGAGTTGTCGGCGAACTGAAGGTAACTGTGCCGGTGTAGCTGATAACCGGAGCTGTGTTGAGTTTACCTTTCTTGGTGGTGATAAGGATTACACCGTTTGCAGCCTGCACACCGTAGATGGCTGCCGATGCAGCATCTTTAAGCACGGAAATCGACTCTACGTCCTGAGGGTCGATGTTGTTCATCGATGCGCCGGGAACACCGTCGACAACCACAAGGGGGCTTGCGGAGTTCACCGTGTTGTTACCGCGGATGGTGATTGAGCCTGTCTGCGAACCGGGAGCGCCCGTCGACTGAACGACAACGACACCCGGCATCTCGCCGGCCATAGCTGCTGAAATAGAGGCTACCGAACGGTTCTCGATTGCTGCGGCGTTCATCGACGACACAGCGCCCGTGACATTGGCTTTTTTCTGAACACCGTAACCTACGACGACAACCTCATCGAGTATGTTGTCCTCGTCGGCGAGGGTGAAATACAGCTTCTGGCCGTCCCATTTCTGTGTTGAGGACTGATAGCCGATAGCTGTGATGCTGATGGTGGAGCCGACTTTCACGCCGTCGAGCGCGAAGTTGCCGTCAATGTCGGTCATAGTGCCGACCGTTGTTCCAACCACCTTTACCGTAGCGCCTACAACAGGATCGCCGTTGGAGTCAAGCACCATACCGGTGCAGGCTCCAGCCTGCTGTTGCGTCGACGCAACTGTTTGTGCATTAACTATATACCCCCCCCCATTGAGAAGAAGGCAGGCAGCAAACACACTTGCTAAAATACGTTTTGGCATTGTGAGTTGTGTTATTTAGGTTAATTA
>CAYNSG010000177.1:0-4868 GCA_964399885.1 uncultured Bacteroides sp. | reverse complement strand
TGTCCCCTTTATTAGTCTACATCAAACACAGAAATTTGCTACTGCCCCATTTTTTGAATTGATTTGTCGTTATGAAGAGAGCGCATAGCGAGCTATGTAATTGATGAATAACGGTAAATCAAACAAAAAGGCGCTCAAAGAAAATATAAATAGAAAACATTTACATAAAAATTAAAATGAACACCTACTTATTGCCCGAAAGTTGTTAACTTTGCAAGATACTCAACGATTATGCAAAAGGTTAAACCAAAGAAAGCTTTAGGTCAACACTTTCTGACCGATCTCGGCATCGCACAGCGTATTGCCGCGACGCTCGACGATTACAAATCCCTACCCGTGCTCGAAGTAGGCCCTGGAATGGGCGTGCTGACTCGCTTTCTGCTCGACGCCGGCCACGACGTGACTGTCGCCGAAATCGACGGCGAGAGCGTGGCTTATCTCCGCGAGAACTTCCCACAACTCGGCGAACGAATCCTCGACTGCGACTTTCTGCAGACCGACCTCAACGCCATTTTCCCCGGCGACGGCAAATTTTGCGTAATCGGAAACTACCCCTACAACATCTCCTCGCAGATTTTCTTCCACGTTCTCGACTATCGCGACCGCGTTGTCTGCTGCTCGGGAATGCTCCAAAAGGAGGTCGCCGAGAGAATTGCCGCCAAACCCGGAACGAAGGCGCGCGGAATCCTCAGCGTTCTGCTCCAAGCCTGGTACGACATCGAATATCTTTTCACCGTAGAGCCCTCGGTTTTCAACCCGCCGCCAAAGGTGAAAAGCGGAGTTATCCGACTGACGCGCAACGACGTGACCGCGCTTCCCTGCGACGAACGCCTGTTTAAGACAATCGTCAAGACCTCGTTCGGCCAACGCCGCAAAACGCTCCGCAACTCCCTCAAGTCGATGTTCCCCGCCGGAGTTCCCGACCTGCCCATAATGCAGCTGCGCCCCGAACAGCTAAGCGTCCAACAATTCATCCAACTGACCGACATCGTCGCCTCATCACGCAAACAGCCATAGTAATGAAAGAATTCACCAACGAATATATCGAGCATATTCGCGACATAATCGAACGGCGCGACGAGGATCAAGCGAAAAAAGAACTCGCCGACCTCCACCCTGCCGACATTGCCGAACTCTATCAGGAGCTCGACCTCGAGCAAGCTGAATTTCTATACCATCTGCTCGACGACGACGTGGCTGCCGACGTTCTCATGGAGCTCGATGAGGACGACCGCCGAAAACTCCTCAGCAACATGCCTGCCGAGGAGATTGCCAAGCAATTCATCGACCACCTCGACACCGACGACGCCGTCGACATCATCCAGGAACTCGACGAGGAGGACCGTGACAAAATTCTCTCGCACATCGACGACGTTGAGCAAGCCGGCGACATCATCGACCTTCTAAAATACGACGAGGACACCGCCGGCGGCTTGATGGGCACGGAGATGATTGTCGTCAACGAGAACTGGAGCATGCCCGAATGCATCAAACAGATGCGAATGCAGGCTGAGGAGATGGACGAAATCTATTATGTCTACGTTGTCGACAACGACTATCGCCTCCGCGGCATCCTTCCGCTGAAAACTCTCCTTACCCACCCCTCCGTCTCGAAAATCAAACACGTCATGGAGGAGAATCCAGCTTCCGTAAAAGCCGATACGCCAATCGATGAGGTTGCGCTCGACTTCGAGAAATACGACCTTGTAGCAATGCCCGTTGTCGACTCTATCGGACGACTCGTAGGGCGAATAACCGTCGACGACGTCATGGACCAAGTCCGCGAATCAACCGAACGTGACTACCAATTGGCATCAGGTCTCTCCAGCGACGTCGAAACCGACGACACTCTTTTCACGCAAACTAAGGCCCGACTGCCATGGCTACTCATCGGAATGCTCGGCGGCATCGGCAACTCGCTCATTCTCGGCAACTTCGAGAGTGGGTTTGCCGTCGACCCGACGCTCGCACTGTTCATCCCGCTTATTGGCGGTACGGGCGGTAACGTCGGAACGCAATCGTCGGCTATCGTCGTGCAGGGCTTGGCCAACGGTTCGCTCGACATTAAGAATTCCGGGCGCCAGCTGATTAAAGAGCTTGGCGTAGGACTTATCAACGGCTGCATCATCTCGTTTCTCGTGTTCGTCTACAATTTCTTCAAACTCGGAACCGCCCACCAGACAACAACCATCGCCGTCTCGCTCTCGCTGATGTCGGTAGTGATTTTCGCCTCCGTGTTCGGCACATTCGTCCCCTTGACACTCGAGAAACTCAAGATTGACCCCGCGCTCGCCACCGGCCCGTTCATCTCCATCACCAACGACATCATCGGCATGCTAATCTACATGCTGATAAGCACGGCTCTTCTCACAGCTTTTGCTGGATGACAACCGCGATTATCGTAACTTCGCGCCATCCGTTCGGAGGGTTGACGGAATCTGTTTTTGTCGAGCCCGACATCCGAGCCCTTGCCGAGCGGTTCGACCGTGTCGTTATCATCCCTTGCTACTCCGAACGCCCGGTGGCCTCCGTCGCTTATCCGCCAAATGTCGAAGTCGACCGATTTTGGCTCGACCACCCGTATAACCGAAGTCGAGCTCTTCGACTCGCCTTCCTCCCGGCGGCGCTCAAACATGGCAAGATTTTTAGCGAGAAAATGCCTCGGTTGTCGCTGACGTTTGCTCTTCGCGCCGAGGCTTTTGCTGCCACTTTCCGCCGCTGGTTTCGCTCGCGTAATTTCGACCTGCAATCAACGCTCTACATAAGCTACTGGAATAATTTCGCCGCGACTCTCGCGGCCTTCATGCCCGGACTGAAAGCCGTGGCTGTCGATCATGGCGCTTTCTACCCCGGACTACCAATGCGTGCCCGCCAAATGAGAATGCTTGCCGCTCAAAGCGTCAAGCGACTTTATGCCGTCAGCAACCACCGCCGCGAGGAGCTCAACAGCAGCTTTGGCTGCGACTACGAGATCCGTGTGCGTTACCTTGGCTGCTCCGACCGCTCGGCTGCCGACAAGCCGCACGTCGACGATGGCGTCTTGACCATTCTGACAGTTTGCCGAATGGAACCGCCTAAGCGCGTTGAGCAGATGTGGCAGATGGTCCGCGCCCTGGCTGTCGGCCGCACAACTCCCGTCCGTTGGATAGTGGTTGGCGATGGTTCTCTTCTCCCTCAGCTTCGCCAAGCCGTCGGAGAATCTACGGAGAAAAACCTTACCGTCGAGCTTCTCGGAGCACTGACCAACGACCGGGTCCACGAAATCTACAGCCGTGGCGACATCGATTGGGCGATGCTTCTCTCCGACTCCGAAGGCGGCGCGCCTATAGCTCTCTGCGAAGCCTTGATGCACTCTGTACCTATTATCGGCAACGATGCCGGCGGAATCAGCGAAATCGTCAACGACGATTCAGGGCTTCTCCTCCCCTACGACCCAACGACTGAGGAATTCGTCAGAGGGATTATGCCCATGCTCGACAGCCGCCCACGTTATCTCGCTATGCGCGAGGCTGCCCGTCGGCAATGGCTGACAGATTTTAATGCCGACGAACTCCGCAGACAATGGACCGACGAACTTTTCAACCTCCTCGCCGATGGAGTATAGCGTCATAATCATCACGCGCAACCAGGAGGCGACCATCGGTCGCGCCATCCAAAGCGTCCTTGACCGAATCGCCGGGCTAGACGCCGAGATTATCGTTGGCGACGACAGCTCAACCGATTCAACGCGAGCCATTTGCCGAGAATTTGCCGACAGATTTCCTGCGACGATTCGCCTGATGCCCGAAACTCAGCAGAAAGGCATTGTCGGCAACTATTTCGACTGCCTGCGCCAAGCCCGCGGTGAGTTTATCACCGACTGCGCGGGCGACGACTATTGGCTATCCTGTCGCAATCTTCGCTTGGAAGCCGAAATTCTCCGCACTCGTCCCGAAGTTTCTATCGTTTTCGGCTCATGGAATCTGAGCGATAAGATTCCCGCCGGGATGCAGGACGAAAATATGCTGCAACGTCAACTGACTGCTATTGGTAATCCTCCGATTTTTCTGTCGGCGGCATCCTATCGCCGCGCCGATGCGATGCGGCTAATCGACAAGTATCCGGGATTGGTTGAAAAACCCGATTTCGGCTGCGAAGATATGCCGCTGATTTGCGCCCTTCTCTCCGATGGCCACGCCTATTATATAAATAGCACTACCGTCCATTACTCAACCGACACCGGCGTAACACACCATCCCGACCCCGAACGGCAGATTCAACGCACCGCTGCAGATTTCCGTATGCGAATTCGATTGGCTGAAGCCTACGGCATCGACCGCAACCTCCTGCTCCCCTATTGCCGCAAAGCGCTGCGCTACATAGCCTCAAAGTCTCGCAAATCGCCCATCGACAATCGCCCCCTTTTCAATGCCCTGATCTCAATCGCCCCTAAAGGCTCACTGACGCTCCCCACTCGCCTCCACCTCCTCCTCGCAATCCCGCGATTTCTGTTCAAGGGTGCGTAGCGACCGCTTCTGCGTTTTAATTCCCCTTTGCCTACTGATTCATAAATAGTTCTGCGGTCTTTTGCGAATTCTGCCAAGCGCGAAGCGCGTTTCTGCGTTTACCATTACCTAAAGATTTGGGGCCCATTACATGTTTTTGTATAGGCACAAAAAAAATGGGCTTCTGTGCTCACGCATGGAAACCCATAACCTTGTTGTCTTTCCTTATTGGCGCTTCAGGATGGGCTTGAACCAACGACCCCCTGATTAACAGTCAGGTGCTCTAACCAACTGAGCTACTGAAGCAATTCTTAATCCAACTATTTTTCGCGCTTCAGGATGGGCTTGAACCAACGACCCCCTGATTAACAGTCAGGTGCTCTA
>CAYNSG010000176.1:0-4870 GCA_964399885.1 uncultured Bacteroides sp. | reverse complement strand
ATTGAGTTCGACACGGAATCGAAAGTGAAATCCTTCTCAAAAGATGAAAAGAAATTTGAACAAATAAAAAGTTTCGAAGAGTTCGACAAAACTTCGGGAAGATTGTTTTAACTTTGTAGATAATTTCAAATGAATTCACGATGAATACAGACGATTTGGAAAAAAAGAGTTTTGAGGAGCTTGGCGTCAGCGAGCCGCTTTTGAAAGCGATAGCCGAGCTCGGGTTCGAGACCCCGATGCCCGTGCAGGAAAAGGTTATCCCTCATCTGCTTAACGAAGATACCGACGTCGTTGCATTGGCTCAAACCGGAACCGGTAAGACGGCCGCGTTCGGTTTGCCTGTGCTGCAACGCATCGACGTTGCCAATCGTCAACCTCAGGCTTTGATCTTGTCGCCCACGCGTGAGCTCTGTCTGCAAATTGGCTCCGACTTGGCTGATTTTTCGAAATATATGCCAATGGTGAAGGTTTTGCCGGTCTATGGCGGTTCGAGCATAGAGAGCCAGATACGTGCACTACGCGAAGGCGTTCAGATTATTGTAGCGACTCCCGGACGACTTATTGACCTGATAAACCGAGGAGTAGTTAATCTCGACGATGTCCACACGGTTATTCTCGACGAGGCAGACGAAATGCTCAATATGGGATTCCTGGATTCGATCGACGAGATTCTGTCGCGAGTGCCTGCGAATCGCAAAATGCTGATGTTCTCGGCTACGATGCCGAACGAAATCGCCAAGATAGCCAAGAAATATATGCACGACCCGGTTGAGTTTGTCATCGGCAATCGCAACGAGGGCGCGGCCAACGTAAGGCATATATATTATATGGTGAATGCGCGCGACAAATATTTGGCCCTGAAGCGTATCGCCGACGACTCGCCCGATATCTACGCTATTATATTCTGCCGCACGCGCCGCGACACCCAGGAGATTGCCGACAAGCTGATTCAGGACGGTTATAACGCCGATGCGCTCCATGGCGACCTTTCGCAGCAACAACGCAACATAACGATGAAGAAATTCCGCGACCGCGTGATAACGCTTCTCGTAGCCACCGACGTGGCCGCCCGCGGACTGGATGTCGACGACCTTACCCACGTGATAAACTACGGATTGCCCGACGATACGGCGGTCTATACCCATCGTTCGGGCCGTACGGGTCGCGCAGGGAAAACCGGTGTCTCCGTTGCTATTATCCATTCGCGCGAGAAAGGGAAGCTCCGCGAAATCGAGAAGAAAATCGGCAAGACGTTTGAACGTCGCGAGGTGCCTACTCCGCAACATATAATCGAAAAACAGCTCTATCATCTGGCCGATCGCATAGAAAAAGTGAAGGTCGACGACGAGCAGATTAATCAATATCTGCCCGGCGTGAGCCGTAAACTCGGATGGCTTTCGCAGGAGGATCTGCTGAAGAGGGTGTTGTCGCTCGAATTTAACCGCCTGTTGGATTATTACCGCGACGCGCCTAATATCGATTTTATCGACGAAAAGCCCCGAAAAGAGCGGAAAGAACGCGACGACCAGCGACAACGCACCGACCGCGACAAGGACCGTCGCACCGCCGAGCGCGGAATGGCCCGAATCTATGTCAATGCCGGAAAGGCCGACGGTTTCTTTGCCGGCAACCTGATAGATATGCTGAACCATGTTGTGGAGGGTAAGCGCGTAAATGTTGGTCGCATCGACCTGCTTCCGGGCTATTCGCTCTTCGATGTCCCCAAAGGCGATGCGCGCAGAGTGGTTGCCGGCCTGAGCGGCGCCGATTTTGCCGGAAAAAGAATCTATAGCGAAATCGCCGAGCCCGACAAAGATTATGCCCGCGCCTCGACCCGCAAGAAACATAATAACGACGCTCTGCCCGAAAACGATGAGACGACCTATGAGTATTTTCTCAAACGCGGACGCGGCGGCACGAAGAAAGCAAAATCAACCAAAACTTCACGAAAAAGAAAATAAGCGCCTATGAATTCACACATTATTAAAGCTTTGGCTTCGGCCGCATTAGTGCTTGCCGCATTCCCGGCATCGGCTCAGCTGACTGCTGCGCAGGTGTTTGCCGACGCGCCTCAGGAGGTTTTTCCGCTTCTCGACCACAACAAGCGCCTCGACATGATCGACTATTTCAACAGTGGGATGGCAACGCCATCGCAGAATGCTTTTGGCGGTGAGTCGCGAGTGACGGCTTTGACTCCGTCGCAACTCAGAGCGCAGATGACCGACGCCTCGACCTACGAGATTTCGCTTTTGCCAACTGCCAAAGGCGACACAATCGTGGCGCTTATCGTCACCGTGGCCACTCCTGCTCCCGACAGCCGCCTGACGCTATACTCCGAAGATTTCTCTTCAAATCTTACCGTCGGAGCATTCTCGAAGCCCACGCTCGACGAATGGCTGACGGCTTCGGGGCGCTCGAATCGCGGCGATGTTGAAGCATTCGTTCCGTTTCTGCTGGTTTCATACAGCTATAACCCCGAAGATAAAGTGCTGACGCTGACGAATAACACAAGCCAATTCGTTTCGGCCGACGTCTACCAGATGGTGTCGCCTTATATACTGGGATCGTTGAGCTATAAATGGAACGGTTCAAAGTTCGTCAAGCAATGAATCCACTCCAATCACTGACGCTTTCGCAGCTCAACAAGCGGATTACCGGGCATCTGTCGGCGCCGGATTTGACTAACGTCTGGGTACGCGCCGAATTGAGCGATTTTCGCTCGAATGGCGGTCACCTCTACATGGAGCTCATTGAGAAAAATGAATCGACGGGAGCGATACAGTCGCGCATACGCGGCATAATTTGGGCGACGACAGCAATGCGGCTCCGTGCGAAATTCCGAGCTGCAACCGGCAGCGAGCTCCGTAACGGTCTGAAGGTTTTGGTGTGCGGCGCGGTCAACTATCATGTCGCCTACGGTATCTCGTTTGTAATCAGTGATATCGACCCGTCGTTTACGCTCGGCGACGTCGAGCGCCGTCGCAACGAAATACTCCTGCGACTTCGTGCCGAAGGCGTCGAGAACGCCAACAAAGAGTTGGAATGGGCGGTGCCGACGCTGCGCATAGCCGTGGTTTCGGCTGCCGGTGCGGCAGGTTATGGCGACTTCATTAATCAGCTCTACAACAACCCCTCGCGGCTGAAGTTTGTTGTCCGATTGTTCCCGGCTATACTTCAGGGCGTTAATACCGCCCCCTCGGTGATTGCGGCGCTTAATGAGATTAATGCTCAGCAAGATCGGTGGGACTGCGTTGTGATAATCCGCGGCGGTGGAGCTACGAGCGACCTCGTTTCGTTCGACGACTACGACCTTGCCAATAATGTCGCTCAGTTCCCGCTGCCTGTCATTGTCGGCATCGGACATGAACGCGATGTTACGGTGCTCGACTATGTTGCCAATATGCGCGTAAAAACGCCTACGGCAGCTGCCGAATGGCTCATAAGCCAAGCCGAAGCCGCTCTCAATAGAGTTCGCGACCTCGCCGCTGCGATTCATCGAGCTGCAAATCAGCGCTTAGCCGGCGCGCTCGAGCAGATAGCATATCTTCAGGGACGCATACCGGCCGCTGCCGATGGGGTAGTGGCGGTAACTTCCGGTCGATTACAGCGATGCGGGTTGGCTCTTGAGGCATCGGCTTCACGTTGCATCGTCCCGCAACAGTCGCGCCTCGACAGCAAGGAAGCGGCAATCCGGGTTGCGATCGACAACGTTATTCGTCGGAAGCAAGAGCAGCTTAATTCGATGAAAGCGTTGCTCGACGTGCTTTCGCCGGTAGCCACACTGAAGCGCGGCTACACGATAACCCGCATCAATGGACGTGCGGTGACTTCGGCCGCATCATTGTCGGCCGCGACGGAGATTGAGACAATATTTGCAGATGGAAAAGTAATATCAACAGTAAAATAATAGATAGAGATGAAATTCAAACCGGTTTCAGAATTGAAATACAACGAAGTAGTTGCTGAACTTGAAGCGATTTTGCGTAATATGCAAGGCGATTCGTGCGACATTGACCAGCTTACGGCCCTCACACGTCGCGCCACTGAGCTGTTGCGCGAAGGTCGCAGCCGCCTGACCGCAACAGAGAAAGAGTTGCGCACAATCCTCGACGACCTCGAGAGCAGCAACGCTCGATAATTCTCGGGGGAAGTAGCCCCCGGAAAGACGGAATTGGCCGTTCGGAATCAGTTACGACTGATGCTGAACGGCTATTTTTTGTTGATTTCGATTCAGTTTGTGTTTATTTAGCAATAGTGGGCAGAGTTGTTGCCCATGGCTGGTTGTAAATTTGCTGCGTAAACTTAAAGACAAAAAGTTATGGCAACATTAAACGCATCCGACATCATTTTCGCAACACTCACCCAAAGCGGTCGCACGATAGCTTCCGTTAGATTGAGCGGAATGAGAACCCTGAGCGATATCGTCAGATATCTCCGCAATATATATATAGATGCTGTAGGGTTGCTGACGCTGTCGCTTCGCAACCCCTCGCAGGGTTGGACCGAGCAGCGCAACATCATGTTCGGGACTCCGGCACGCCGCGAGGTCCAGCTCACGTTGTTTTGAATTTCAGCTAATCTACTAAAGACACACACAACACACCACCTTTTGTTGGCGGCTACGCGATTGCTCTTCGGGGCGGCGCGCAGCCGCCGGCTTATTCTTTTCTTGGTTGCCGGCGAAAATTTCAACCTGTCAGCTTGTCAAATTGACAAATTGACAAGTTGACAAGTTGGACATTGGGTGAGCTTGATAGGACTGGCACGATTTTCGCATAGATTTCAACAACACAAATATGAGGCAAAATTTTGTGGTATCGAAAAAAATGTGTAACTTTGAATTGAGTTTTGAAAAAGAAAGATAAAAAAG
>CAYNSG010000175.1:0-4954 GCA_964399885.1 uncultured Bacteroides sp. | reverse complement strand
GGTCGGGCTTTGAACGATAGTAACATTGGCTCTGCCGAAAGGCCGGGCCGCAAAACTTGACGATATGACACAATTCACTTATCTCGACAATAGTGGCTTCGCTGTCACTATCCCCGACGCAATCCTTGTTTTCGACTACAACCGCGATCCTTCGCACGCTCTCGCGAAACTGCTCGACAAAAATCCCGACACTCCGGTTGTGTTCTTCATAAGCCACGCGCATAGCGACCATTACAACCCCGGAATTTTCGAGATAGCCCAGAACCATCGCCGCGTCTACGTGGCCAGCAACGACGTGCCCGCGCGCGACATCCCCTCGACGCTCGAGGTTGCGGGCATGAGTGCCGGCGACGTCATCGACAGCCTGCCCGGCGACATCATCGTCAAAGCCTATCCCTCGACCGACCAGGGCGTCAGCTTCATGGTCACGCTCCCCGACGGCAAGAAAATATTCCATGCCGGCGACCTTAACGACTGGCATTGGCAGGACGAATCGACCGAGAAAGAGGTTCGCGCAGCCGACCTCGCTTTCGACAAAGCCCTCAACCGCATCAAGGAGGAGAACGATGAGATTTTCGCCGTGATGTTTCCTGTCGACGCTCGTCAGGGCAGCGATTTCGCCCGCGGAGCAGGGAAAATACTCGAGGCTATAAAGATCGACAACTTCTTCCCCATGCACTGCCAGGGACGCTACGAAGAGGCCTGCGATTTCAAAGTCTACGCCCCCGAAGGCACGACAACAAAATTCCATTGCCTCCACACCCCCGGCGAATCGGTAGAAATCTAACTCCGGCGGCCGCACGACAAACATATTCAGAGAGCTCAGAAATCTCAGAGACCTCTGAGTTCTCTGAGTGTTTAGTGCTTGTGCCAACAAAAGTTTTGGGAGTTGGAAAAAAGTTTGTAACTTAGCAAACGTAAAAAAATTTTACTGCCAAGCGATACTTTTCGCGGTTTCAAGCGTTATATGCAAAAAGGCTTATGCCTACATTCATCCGACCGACGCCTTAAAACTAAACAACGACATTCATAAACCATCAAGTAAACTCATCAGAATGAAACCATTAAACATCGTTCTCGCTGTCATCAGCGGTGCCATCGCAGGCGCAGCCGTAGGTCTTCTCTTTGCTCCCGAAAAGGGCGAAACAACTCGCGATGAGATCGTGAAATATCTCAAGCAGAAAGGTATCAAGCTCAAAAAGAGCAAAATCGAAGAGCTCGCCGACGAAATCGCCGAAGAGATCAAAGGCTAACAAACTAAAACCCGAAAGACTATGAGCAACCTCAGCATACTCTACGCCTTCCTCGGCGGAGCTATCGTAGGCTCGGCAGCTGCCGTGCTCCTCGCTCCCGAGAAAGGAGAAACAACCCGACGCAAAATCAAGGAACTCCTTCAGCAGAAAGGCATCCTCTGCACCGACAACGAAATCGATGCACTCGTCGAGAAACTCACAACCGAGATAGAAGAGCAGTAATCGCGCTGCCCCATCCCCCTAAGGCACGGCCCACGAGGATAATTCCCGCGGCTAAGCCAACAGCAAAAGAATCTCCTCCCCGCAGCTGCGGTTCCCCACGACGATGGAGCCAATGTTGCGGGGACGGAAAGTAGCTAAGAAAAATTAATGAACAGATTAAACGCAGATATTTTTGAGGCGATTTCGCTGCGGAATGAAGGAGCATATATAAATATGCGACTGAATGACAAAGCGAAAGCGACCAAAAATAGCAAGTTTAATCGTTCAAGATTTATCTCGTCTACGTCAAATCATTAATCGTTTAATTTTTCTTAGATACTTAGTAAATAAAAGACCCAAATTCATCATCAAATGGCTGACAACCGTCAAGCATACTCTCAACTCTGGCATGAATTCCGGCAGTTTTTCAGCCTGAATATCGAATACGCCAAACTGACCGCGGCCGAGAAAGTCACCGTGCTGCTCACCGCCGCCGCCGTCGCTATCGGCGCATTCGTGCTTGCCATAATCTTTTTCTTCTTCCTCTCGCTGGCTGTGGCCCACTGGATTTCCGACGGAATCGGCATCGCTTGGGCCTATGCACTCATGAGCTTCTTCTATCTGCTCCTGATTGTGCTGCTTTTCGTTCTTCGCAAACCGTTGATATTAAACCCGGTTTCACGCTTCGTGAGCCGACTTTTCCTTTCTTGACGACATTATGGCAGAGAAACAGCTTCCCAAATCGCACACCGACCCGCAGTGGAAGGGCTACACTATCGACGAGCTCCGCTATCGCCGCGCCTACATCACGGCCCGCCTCGAAGTCGAGAAAGAACGAATGGCCACAACATCTCGACGCTTCTACGGCGGCACGGGGCTAACACCTACAGCCGGAATCATGGGCAAAGTGTTCGGCAGTATGAACTACATCGACTATGCCGTGCTCGCGTTCCGCCTCGGCAAACGCGTCTACTCGCTTTTCCACCGCCGCTGACCCCCGCCGGAGCCTCAGCTCCGCCCCACCCCCACGACCAATTCATCACATTTTGCAATGAACGACTATATCGAGGTGCGCATCGACGCATCGCCCTGCTCTTCCGACATAACCGACATCGCCGCAGCGCTGCTCGCCGATGCCGGATTTGAGAGTTTTGTCCCCGACGAAAACGGGCTGACAGCCTACGTCAAAAAAGGACTTTTCGACCGCGATGCCATCGACGCCGCGCTCGCCGCGATGCCCATACCAACAACGCTGAGCGTCAGCACGACCGAAATCGAAGGTCGCGACTGGAACAGCGAATGGGAGAAAAACTATTTCAAGCCAATAGTCATCGCCGGCCGCTGCGCAATCCACAGCACATTCCACCGCGACGTCCCCGACTGCGAATACGACATCGTCATCGACCCCAAAATGGCTTTCGGCACCGGACACCACGCCACCACCTCGCAGATGGCATCGCGCCTGCTCGACAACGACATCAGCGGGCTGACCGTCGTCGACATGGGCACCGGCACAGGCATCCTCGCCATCCTCGCCGCCATGCGCGGCGCAGCGAAAGTCTACGCTGTTGAAATCGACCCCGCAGCCCACGCCAACGCCATCGAAAACCTCGCGCTCAACAGCGTCGACGACCGCGTCGACCTCCGCCTGGGCGACGTTACCCGCATCAGCGACATCGCCGGCGCCGACTGGCTCCTCGCCAACATTAACCGCAACATAATCCTCGGCGACATCGCCGCCTACAGCCGCGCCCTCAAGCCGGGCGGACGGATGATGCTCAGCGGATTCTACACCGACGACATCCCGATGATAGCCGAAGCCGCCAGCGCCTGCGGCCTCCGCTACGACGACCACACCGAATCAAACCGCTGGGCCTGCGTTGCCCTGACTAAACTATAAGATGATGAATTTCCGCAAGATAATAGCAACCATAGCCCTCGCCGTTACAGTAGCCACCGCTGCGGCACAGACCGACTCGCCATCACATTTCGTCTGGGGCGCCGACCTCGGCGGAGGTGTCGACCTCTCGGCCAACGACATGTCGACACTCAACCTCGACGCCTACTTCGGCTATCGCGGAGGCATAATCGACGCTTTCGGTGTCGGAGCGGCTATCAACATGATGGTCAACAACAGCAACCGCACATTCCCGGTCTACGCACTGCTGCGCACGAGCTTCCGCACTGCGCCGTCGCTCTGCTTCCTCGACCTCTGCGGCGGCATAGCTTTCAACAACGTAGCCGACAACACTACCCGCAGCTCGCTCTATCTCTCGCCCGGCGTCGGCTTCAACCTCGCCCGAGGCAAAACCTTCCGCAGCTACATCACCCTGAGCTACGTCTACAACGGCATGCAGCCCTACGACGACGCCGACGGCCACCACGCCATCGACGGCATCCACCTCGCCTGCGTCCGCCTCGGCGTCTCATTCTAATCCCCCCTACTAAGGGTCTGTCTCATTCAGTGCGACGGATTGCGACCTTCGTGTTATGATTGCGCCTCTTTTTGCATTAGATAAAGGCGTTTTTGATATTCAATTTCGGAGCGCAGTTCTTCTTCGGTGGGGAGATAAGTCAAGTATTTTGAGGCAAATAGCTGCTTGCTGCCATTGAGTATTGAGTATTTGGCGATGTCTTCACTGGTTTCGGCACAGAGAAGTATGCCGATTGTGGGATTATCTCCATCTGGACGTTTAAGATCATCATACATCCTAACGTACATATCCATTTGTCCAACATCTTGATGACTAATCTTCGTGGTTTTTAGATCAATAAGAACGAAGCATTTCATAAGGTAATTGTAGAAGACGAGGTCGATATAGTAATCTCCGGCATCAGTTACGATATGTTGCTGACGCTCTACAAAGGCATAACCTTTACCCAGTTCCATCAGAAATTGTTGAAGATGAGTTATCAAAGTACTTTCGAGGTCGCTTTCAGTATAACTGTTGTCCTTGGCGAGACCAAGAAATACTGTAACCATCGGCGATTTTATATATTGCTCCGGAGATATTGCGGCATATTCTTGTGAGGAGGTTAGACTCTCCATTTCTGACACAACTTCTTCCTTTTGTGGAGAAGCCAAGAGACGATGATAATATTGTGACCCAACGTTGCGTTCAAGCGTCTTGACTGACCACATTTGTTCGGCGGCCTCTTTAAGATACCAGTTACGACCGGCTTCAGTTTTTTCGCCAAGAACTGCTTGTATATGAGACCAAGTAAGATTTTGCAGACGCGTCTGCAAAATCTCCCATTTCGGGGAAAAAGCATATAATGAGCGGTAGTATGCAAGACTGCGGTAGCTATATCCTTTACCAAGTTCGGCGGTCAATTCTTTGGACAGGACATCAAGAAGTGTTGTCCCATATTCAGCGCGTAGTTCTCCTTTTTGGTCCTCTTCAACTATACGCCGACCTATTTCCCATCGTTCATGAATGATGGAAATATGAGTCCACTCTAAAAAGTCGGCACTAAAGCACTCGGCTCAAGAGCAAGAT
>CAYNSG010000174.1:0-4977 GCA_964399885.1 uncultured Bacteroides sp. | reverse complement strand
CTTTATCTCTTTTCTCTTGTCCTAAATCGCTCCAAGAATATTTATTCTCTATACACTCTTCCAGATAATCAAATATTGGCTTTATTTCACGCCAATAATTCTCAGAGCAAGGAATTCCAAGCCAAACATTACCAAAATCAAGGCTTCGACCCAACCTTGAATGTTTAACCGCATCATTATTGTTTTTAGCGGAGAATCCTATTTCCCACAAGTGTTTCACTCTTTGAAATAAGACATCCCTAACGTCGCCATCTTCGCCGGCTTGATCTTCATTTAAAGATATACTTAATATATCATTAGCATTTTTTTGAACGGTTAATCCCGGTTCAATTTTTACCATCGTTTCTATGGTATTATATGCTGCACGATTGAATTTATCGCGTTCCTGTTCAGCAAATTCTTCAAAATATTTTCTCGCAACAGCAATAGCTTTATTTTCTACCACTTGTACATTAATGCCATTTCTAAGGAGATAAGCATAATATTGCATAGCAATCGCATATTCAAATGCCTTGCCATTTCTAACTTGTTTGCCTTCAGAACTCATGATACTTATTTTTGATTGAATAGTTGTAAATCATCTTGCAAATTTAGCTTATTTTCCCAACAAAAGCGAAAGTTTTTATACTATAATTGGAATTTTCTAGCAACCAACGCATAAATCATGATGAATCAGGTTGAATCATGATGCAACAAGAGAAATCATGATGAATCCTGAAAACGGGCGGGGGTTAGGGCTGGCGGAGGCAGAGGTCGAGGATTTCGGCGGGCGATGAGGCGAGGTTGTCGGCGTAGTGTTGCTTGAGCTCCGACTCGGGGCGGAAGCCCCAGGTGACGCCGACGCAGTCGACACAGGCGCGGTGGGCGGTGTCCATGTCGACGCCCGAGTCGCCGACGTAGAGCACCTCGGCTTTCGGCGTGGGGTGTTGCGAGAGGATGGCGAAGACTATCGACGGGTCGGGCTTGCTCGGCACGCCGGTGCGATGTCCCTCGACAGCCACCCAGTCGACGCCGGGGAAATAGTGGGCGATAATGCGCTCTACGGCAGCCTGGTATTTGTTGGACGCCACGGCGACGGCTATGCCGTTGGCGTGGAGATGTACGAGCAGCTGGTGTATGCCGGGATAGGCCACGGTGAGGTCGCAGCAGTGGTCGTCGTAGTACTCCATGAATTTGCGGCGCACGGTCTCCACCTCCTGCTCCGAGCGATGGTCCTGGGGCAGGGCGCGCTCAATGAGTTTGGTGACGCCGTTGCCCACGAGCGTCGGGTAGATTTCGGGGTTATGCTTGGGATAGCCGCACTTCTCGAGCGCATAGTTGGTGGCCGCGGCGAGGTCGGCGATGGTGTTGAGCAGAGTGCCGTCGAGGTCGAATATTACGAGCTTTTTCATAGAGTAGTAACGTTTTATGGCTGCGGTTCGTTCAGAAGGGGTAGCCCACGGAGAAATGGAACGTGGCGTCGCGCCCCCAGCGGGGATGGATTATGGGCCAGTGCTCCTGGTTGCGGGCGGGGTTGTGGGCTTTCATGCCGAGGTCGAAGCGGAGCAGGAAGTAGGTGAAGTCCATGCGCAGTCCGGCGCCGTAGCTGGCGGCAATCTGTCGCCAGAAGGTGTTGAAATGAAACATACCGCCGGGCTGGTTCTCATAGTTGTGGATGGTCCAGATATTGCCGGCGTCGGCAAACAGCGCGCCTTCAAACACCCAGAACAATCGGCAGCGATACTCCAGATTGAGAAGCAGGCTGATGTCGCCACACTGATTGATGAAGTCGATGACGGAGTTGCGCGAGTCGTAGGAGCCGGGGCCGAGCGTGCGCACTCCCCAGCCTCTGACGCCGTTGGCGCCTCCGGCATAGAAGCGCTTCTCGAAGGGCATTACGCGCGAGTTGCCGTAGGGCACGCCGATGCCAAAGCCCACGTGGAACGCCAGCGAATGGCGCTCGGCGAGGTTGCGCGTCAGCGAGTAGTCGACCTCGGCCTTGGCATACTGCGAGTATTGGATACCGAAGAGGCGATAGACGCCGTCGTGGCGTTTCTGATGCGAGAGCGACGAGATGGCGTAGAGGAGGTTGCCGGCGGTCTCGACTGCCGTGCGGAGCGTGAAGATGAGCGGCTGGCGCAGCTGTCGCATGCCCGTGGCCGTGGCTATGCGGCGGTTGGTGCGATAGTAGGTGTAGCCGGTGCGCACAATGAAGTGGTCCTCATAGCTGTAGCGCAGCAAGGGATTGGTCGGCGCTATCTGGTTGATAAAGTCGATGGTGCTCTCGGGAAGGTAGACGTAGTTGATGTCGACGAGGTCGAACGTTCGGCGCTCGCGTCCCGAGTGGGCGCTCCAGCGATATTTCCATGCCGCGCCGGCTATGATTCGCGTATATTCGGGGCGCTCCTGGTAGTTGAACGACAGAGCGAGCTCGGTCGTGGCCTTCACGCGCTGCTTGAAGCGGCTCGAAAGGAAGGGGAACTGGAATTTCGGGAAGGTGATGCCGGTTTCGGCGGCATACTCCGTGTAGCGGTTGTTGATTAGACCGCTGACGTTGCCCGAGAGGCTCTCGTAGTTCATGCGGAATTTGGCGGTGAACAGGTCGGAAACCTTGCCGAGATTGCGGTGGAGATAGGTAAGCCCGACACCGAAGCCGAGGTCGCCCTCTGAGTTTGTGCCCTCGAGCTCGAGCGTGACGCCTTGCTTCTTGTTGCGCGTCAGATAGATGTAGGCGTCGAGCAGCCCGCTGTCGCCGAGCGTGCCGGCGGGGGTCATCTCGATGTTTATCGAGTGGAGAATGCCCAGCTGGGCGAGGGCCTCGTAGGTGCGGTCGGCCTCGGCGGCGTTGTAGAGGTCGCCGGGGCGTATGAAGCATTTCTCCACGAGCGCCTTGGGCTTGATGTAATGGTCGGAGCCGTAGACGACGTCGATGCCGCGGTAGCGCACGGTGTCGGCCTCCTCGGCGTCGGTCTGCATCGTTCCCGGCGCGTAGTCGGTTATGAAATAGACGTTTCTGACGTAGTATTTATGGCGGCGGGCAAGCGTGTCGGCAACGTTGGTGTTGAGCGCCGAGCGCGGCGGGCGCACGGAGAGCGTCAGGTCGACGTCGTTGGAGTTCTCGGCCGTGTCGGCGAAAAACGTTATGTACTCTTTGGTGAACGCATAGTAGCCGTTGTCGCGCAGGCGGCGCGTGATGGCGGCGCGCTCGGCGTCGAGATTGTTGCGATCGAACATCTGGCCGGCGGCGAGGGTAAACTGCGCCGAGTCGGCCATGATGAGCGTGGCCAGCGCCGTGTCGGGGATGTCGTAGGCCAGCGACGAGATGCGGTGGGCATCGCCGGTTACGACGTCGTAGTCCACGTCGATGCGCCGCCGCGCCGAGTCGGCCCGCGTCGATGCGCTCACCGTAGCGTCCATATACCCTTTGTTGACCAGCGCCTGGCGCAGTTGTTTGCGCGACGCCTCGGTCAGCAGGCTGTCGTAGATCACCGGCGGCTGGCCCAGCCGGCGCAGCCAGCGGTTGTACCATTTCGTCGTGTCGACCCCCGAGAGGCTGTAGGTGGCTAATTGAAGCTTCAGGAAGCCGAGCACTTTATGGTTGGGCGTCTGCCGCAGATAGTTGACCAAATCGGCCTCGTGCACCTCGCCGTCGCTGCTGTCGATGTTAATGTCGACATCCTCAACGAGATACTGCCCCTGAGGCACATGCTTCACCGGGCTGCAGCCCCAAAGGACCACAACCGCCGCAATCGCCAGCGCGATAATTGATTTCGTCAGACCATCAGCCATCCAATCTCCGTTGCAACCGCAAAGTTACAACTTTTTCCGAAACCGCCGCCCCTCTCGGGCGCGGGCAGATAAGGAGGTTGAGGTTTTCCTACCTCACCATATGCCGGGTTTGCGGGCAAAGGGAATCGCAGAAACGCGCTTCGCGCTTGGGCAGAACTCGCAGGATGCCATGATGGGCGCGGGCTAATAAGTAAACATTTGGAATAATCAAATATTGTCGGTCATTTGCACTGACAAGAACTGTGACAAATCACAGATTTTGTCAGTAGCATGATAATAAAAAAGATAATTAGAACTTTAACACAACAGTGAATCTCTCAATCGAAACCATCAGCAAGATTGAATTGGCGGGCAGATAAGGAGGGTGAGGTTTTCGTCCCTCACCATAAGCCGGGTTTGCTGGCAAAGGGAATCGCAGAAACGCGCTGCGCGCTTGGGCAGAACCCGCAGGAAGCTACGCAGAATTTTTTCAGGTGTGAGAATTGTTTGTCAGTAAGGGAATGACAACGCAGAAGAGGTCGTTGCACTCCCTCAAACAGAACCCGCGTAAGCGCGAGGCGGGCTTGCGAGCCCATTTCCCTTAGCGCCAATGAGTTGGTCAAGGTATTTCGGTCGCGGAATAATCATGTTTCCAATAATTGAGGTTTACCACATTTTTTAGTAATGCAAAGTTAATGCTTTTATTTTATGACGCAAAATTTGTTACGGTAAATATTTTAACATGAGAGTTTTCCCTGATTCAGGTTGACTCGTAAATGAGAATTACAACGTAGAAGCGATCGTTGCACTCCCTCAAACAGAACCCGCGTAAGCGCGAGGCTGGCGCGGCACGGGCAGACAAGGAGGGTGAGGTTTTCTTACCTCACTATAAGCCGGGTTTGCTGGCAAAGGGAATCGCAGAAACGCGCTTCGCGCTTGGGCAGAACCCGCAGGAAGCGACGCAGAATCATTTCAGGCGTGAGTTTTCCTGATTCAGGTTGACTCGGGAATGGGAATGACAACGCAGAAGCGGTCGTTACACTCCCTCAAACAGAACCCGCATGATGCCGCGACGGGCGCGGACTGATAAGTGAATATTTGGTATAATCAAATATTGTCGTTAACTTTGCACTGACAAAAATCGGCACGCGTGCCGATTTATATCACCACAATGATTATAGGTGGGTTCTAAAAATACATGAATTTGAGTGTATGCCTATCCGCTTATAT
>CAYNSG010000173.1:0-4990 GCA_964399885.1 uncultured Bacteroides sp. | reverse complement strand
AAGTAATTATAACTCAATTTATCGCTATGAAGAGACTATTTCTCTTGGCCGGAGTTATGTGGCTCGCTTGCATCGCTGCAATCGCTGCCGACATAAAATGCACCGGCATCGTGGTCGATGAGCTTGACGAGCCTATGGCCGGAGCTTCTGTCTCCGTCGTCGGAACTCGTATCGCAACGGCCACCGACATCGACGGACGTTTCACACTCAACGTCCCCGAAACGGCAAAAACCATCAAAATCACTTTCGTCGGTTACAAAACTCTTGAAATGCCCGTTGCTCCCGATATGGGCACAATCAAGCTCGAGGTTGACGCCAAGATGCTCAACGACGTTGTCGTGACGCAGTCGATCGGTAAAACCCGCGAGACTCCTGTCGCCATGTCGACAATCAACGCCGACGCTATCGAATTCAAGCTCGGCAACCAGGAGCTCCTCGAAGTGCTCAAAACTACTCCCGGCGTCTACACCCGCTCGGAAGGCGGCGGCTGGGGCGATGCTAAAACCCGTATGCGCGGCTTCCAGAGCGAGAACATCGCTATGCTCATCAACGGTATCCCCGTCAACGACATGGAGTGGGGTGGCGTCTATATGAGCAACTGGGCTAACCTTTCCGACGTGGCTTCAAGCATCCAGACACAGCGTGGACTTGGAGCCACTATCGTATCGACCCCCTCAATAGGCGGCACTATCAGCATCACTACCCGCACAATCGACGTTGAGAAAGGCGGTAGCGTATGGTACGGCATGGGCAACGACGGCGCCAACCAGATTGGCGTGAAACTCTCGACCGGCATGATGAAAAACGGTTGGGCAGTAACTGTGCTCGGCGCTCGCAAATGGGCCGAAGGCTACATCCAGGGCACTGCCTACGAGGCTTACTCATGGTTTGTCAACGTGACGAAGCGCATCAACGACAGCCATCAGATTGGCTTCACCGGCTTCGGCGCTCCGCAGTGGCACGACCAGCGCAACTACAACAACGGCCTGACAATCGAGGGCTGGCAAGGTGTGCGCGACTACATGCAGGGTGAGAGCCCCTATCGCTACAATCCCACCTACGGCTTCCGCTCAAACGGCAAGGAGTACAACTCAAACTACAACTTCTACCACAAACCGCAGTTGGCCATCAACCACATTTGGCAGATCGACCCGACTCAGTCGCTCTCGACTTCAATCTATGCGTCAATCACATCGGGCGGCGGCCGCACAGGTCTCGGACGTACGGCTTACAATGCCGACGGCTCGTCGACCAACTACAGCAGCTCATGGTATGGCGCATCGGACGGCGTGCTCAACATGCAGTTCCGCACCCCCGAAGGCTACTACGACTACGCTGCCGTTGAACGCATGAACGCCGAGTCGACAACCGGTTCAAACATGGTTATCGGCAAACAGCTCAACTCCCACACTACCTACGGTCTTATCTCGTCCTACAAAAAGCGCATCGACTTCAAGAACGGTCATCGCCTGAACATCACCGGCGGTCTCGACCTTCGCTACTACGTCGGTCACCACAAGACGGAAATCTCCGACCTCTTCGGCGGCGAATACTACATCGACAACTACAACCGCAACAACGTGCAGCCCTACAACAACGCCGTTCACAACAAGAACGACCTCGCTTGGGTTTACGAGAAACTCCACGTTGGCGACGTCGTGAACCGCAACTACGACGGCTTCACCTGTCAGGAAGGCATCTACGGTCAGGGCGAATACACTATGATGGACGGCCGCCTCAACTTCGTTATTGCCGGTGCCCTCAACAACAACACCTACTGGCGTAAAGACTTCTACTACTACGACGAAGCCAACTCGCGCTCCGAGACGAAAAACTTCATCGGCGGAACAATCAAGGGCGGCGTAAACTTCAACCTCGACCGCCACAACAACGTGTTTGTCAACGGCGGTTACATCTCGCGTGCCCCCTTCTTCAGCTACGGTGTGTTCCTCTCGTCGCAGCGTTCAAACATCACCAACCCCGACGCCCTCAACGAGAAAGTCGGCTCGTTTGAAGTTGGCTACGGCTACCACTCGCCGAAGTTCACCGTCGAGGTCAACGCCTATTATACCAAGTGGATGGACCGCACCATGTCGAAGGGCGACCAGATCGACCCCGCTATCGCTCAGGACGGCTCGAACTACTACTACTTCGCCATGTCGGGCGTCGACGCTCGACACACCGGCATCGAGATCAACGCCAAATATAAACCCGTAAAATGGTTCGACGTTGACGCTATGTTCTCTATCGGCGACTGGATCTGGGACTCGAACGCCACCGGCTACTTCTACAACCAGAACGGTGAGCCTCTGAAATCGCTCAACGGCACAGTTGCCTCGGGCATCCTCGCTGAGGACCACCTCCACGCAACCCTCGAGCAGAAAGGCGTAAAAGTCAGCGGCTCGGCTCAGACAACCGCAGCTCTCGGCGCTACGTTCTATCCCTTCTCGGGATTCCGCATCGGCGCTGACTGGACAATCTATGCCCGCGACTACTCCGACATCAACCTGACCTCGAGCAGCCTCCAGAACGGTGCCGTGCTCCAATCCGGAACTCCCTGGCGCATGCCTTGGGGCAATCAGCTCGACCTCAGCGCAAGCTACCGCTTCAAGATTGGCGGCATCGACGCTACTCTCTATGGTAATGTCAACAACCTTTGCGGCTACAACTTCGTCACCCAGTCGCAGACTCCGCTGAGTGCCGTCGGCACATGGCAGAACGCCAACCGTGTGTTCTACTCGTTCGGTCGCACTTATAGCATGAAGCTCAAAATCAACTTCTAAGCCTGAATGAAAATGAAAAATCTACATAAATTTGGCATCAAGCTCGCTCTCATCGCCTCGCTCGCCGTCGTTTCTACTGCCTGCGACGAAAACTACTGGAACGAGCATGAACTCGATGGCTTCGAAGAACCGGTGATCACCGACGTCAAGTCAATCGAGTATACCATGAGCGACTACGATTACAAAATCGTTGCCGACAACTCAACCAACAAATCGCTCGCATCGGCCGCCGGGCTCTCAAGCGCCCTCACTGCTGTTGGCAATCAGCACTATTTCACCGAGCAGATTACGGCCCGCGAATACGTTCCCGCGCTGCTCTCCGACCCAAAATTCCCCTACTTTGCGCTCTCCGACGGCTCATCGATCAAGATGACCTACCGCACGGCCCAGGCTATCCCCGACGTCGTTGCCAAGGCTGCCGAGGCTAAGCGCTACACCGTCAGCGACGAGAACTACCAGAGCGTCTGGGGCAGCGATAACGACTATGTGGCTTCGTTCGCTCCCTCCCACACTGCCGCTTCCGCCATCCCCGGAATCCTCAAGGAAGAGTTCCCCGACGCCGCTGAAGGCGACTACGTGATTGTCAACTACGAGACGGCTCAGACCGACCCCGTTTTCAACGCCGCTTCCGATGGCGACACTCCCGAGTTCACCCTCTCCGACGTCATCGCTACGGTTGCTCTCGATGAGGATGTGACCATCAACGGCTACATCTCCGCAATGTGCGCTCAGGGCTTCATCGTCACCGACGCTTCGGGCTCGATGCTCGTCTATCGCGGCAGCAAGTTTGAGAGCGATAATAACTATGAAGGCTTCGCTGTTGGCGACCGCGTAGTTATCAACGGGACAATCGGCTCTTACAACAAAGGCTTCCAGGTTGCCACCGGCACCACAATCGAAAAGCAGGAAGGCACGCAGGAAATCACATATCCCGCAGCTGTCGACTTCACCGGCGCTTACCTCGACAACTTCTTGACCACCCGTACCGACAACGCCATAGCCATCTACGGCAAAATGACCGGCACCGTTAAAGTCAGCGGCAACAACGTCAACATCAACGTCGATGGTGCTTCGACTGCCGTAGGCAGCGTTTATCAGGCAACAACAGCCCAGAAAGCTCAGCTCGTCGACGGCTCAACCGTTGAAATCGAGGGCTATCTAATCACAATCTCCGGCACGAAGTATTGCAACATTGTTCCCGCCAAGATTACTGCCACTACAGCCGCCGCTGCTGCAACAACCGCTGCAAGCCGCGCCGCAAGCGTCAAGATTGCATCAACCAACGAGAACGCTATCTACACCTACAACGGCAGCAAATGGGTTGTCGCAACCGACTTCACCGTCCTCTCCCATGCTGACTATCAGGCTATGGGTCAGAGCTACGACAATCTCGAGAACGACTCGCCCGCACAGCTGCTCCCGATCTACCTCAAGACGAAGTTCCCCTACGCTCAGGCCGACGACGTCAAGTATGTAGTTTACTTCTACTACGCTTCCTCGGCAACCTCAGTGGTTTGCGACCCCTACAAGTTCGACGGTTCAGCTTGGCTGCTCGACAACGGTGTCGTTACCGAAACCGCTCAGTTTGTTCGCACCGGCGGCAAGTGGATCTACGACCCGAACGTGACCATCACCCTTCCCGCCGGCCGCGGAGTGGAAATCTCGACCCTCTACTATCAGACCTGCGTCGACTGGGTGAAGAACAACATCGACACCCCGACCGGAGCTACCTACGTAACCTCCTACGGTAACAACGAGTACTACTCAGGAACATCGGCCTACCAGGGCAACGTCGACCTCCGTCCGTCGGCAGCTCGCACACAGTATGCCGCCGGCTATGCCGACATGACCGACGAGCAGATTGTCGAAGTCGAGAAGCAGCGCTTCGCAACGGAAGTAATGCCTGCAGCCCTCGGTATCATCCATGCCGATGCCGACCTCGTGCCCGGCATTGATGTGGTCTACACAATCAACTTCGCCGTCTACACCGGCTCAACCTCGACCTACACCATCAAGTTCAAACTCGTCGGCAAAGGCAAGTTTGAATTCATGGAATGCGACTGGTAATCCCCCCAAAAAATCAATTTGCCAATGTATCAATTTATCAAATTATCAAATTGTCAAATTGACAAAATGTCAAATTGTCAAATTGATAGGGTGTTCAGTTAGATGTACCAATTTTTGACAATACTTCTGAGAGGTATAAC
>CAYNSG010000172.1:0-5021 GCA_964399885.1 uncultured Bacteroides sp. | reverse complement strand
TTAATTTATAGAACATCTGTACAACTAATCTGGAAGTTGCGACGCAATTCTTAAGTTCAGCCGCAGGCCGACATGTCCGCGCGGTGAAGGAGAGGGATTGAACGCCTGAATCAGACTAATAAACGGCAGCCGAGCTTTTCCCGAAGCGGGATTTGCTCGGCTGTCTTTTCGGTTGTCGGTTCGGTTGTCAGTTGTCGGTGTTCGCTGCGGCTTAATCGCGAAAAAGATGTAACTTTGCAGGCGATAGGAGAAATGGCTATCAGACAGAACAGCAGATGAAACAGACGGCTATGAAACGAGTGAAGGATTTTGCGGCGAATTTCGCGCTGACGGCTAAGAGCGTGGTGAAACTCGCCCTGCTTACCCGGCGCGTGCCACGCCCGGAGGCGCCGGAGGGCACGACATTGATTGTGATGGGCAACGGTCCGTCGCTTTCCGAGGTTATAGCCGGCGAGAGCGAGGCGCTGGCTCGCTTTCCGCTGTTGGCGGTTAATTTCGCTGCGCTGACCGACGAGTTTTTCCGTCTGAAGCCGCGCTACTATCTGATGGCCGACCCTGTGTTTTTTGCCGCCGACGGCAACGAAAACCTGCGCAAGCTGCGCGAGAACCTCGGGCGGGTCGACTGGCAGATGACGCTCTACGTTCCTTTTGGTGCCGTGAATCTGCCTTGCGCGGAAAATAACAATGTAACTATAAGCAGGTTTAACTTCGTGGGGCTGGGCGGCTTCCGCTGGTTTGAACGGATGGTCTACGGCTCGGGTCGTGGCATTCCGCGCCCGCGCAATGTGCTTATTCCCGCGATAATGGCCGGTATCCGCGCCGGCTACAAGAAGATTTATCTCGTGGGTGCCGACCATTCATGGACGCGTACACTGGCCGTCGACGAGGATAACACTGTAGTCTCCATTCAGCCCCATTTCTATGAGGACAACGAAGAGGAGCGCAAGCGCGTAAGAGCCGTCTATAAAAACATCCGGCTCCACGAGGTTATCTATAGCTTCTACGTGGCTTTCAAATCGTATTTTGCCGTGCGTCGCTATGCCGATTCGGTTGGCGTTGAGATTTATAACTCTACGCCCGGGAGTTTCATCGATGCCTTTGAGCGCCGCCCGCTGCCGAGCGAATGATGGCGGTCGTAGTGCGTCCGCTGTTGATGCCGAGCCGGCGCGCTGAGAAGAAGCGGTTGGGATTGCAGCGCGAGCAGGCTATCGGCATAGAGATGTTTTCTGCCGCCACTCCGCGCCCGGCGAGCTGACCGGCAACGAACCGCGCGAGATCAACGCGGGGCTTTTCGCCGCTGCGGCGAGCTACGCAATAGTCGGGAAATTGCCCGGCAACTTCCTCGCCAACTTCAAAACAGTCGCCGCAGATGCATGGCCCCATGGCTGCGTGGATTGACTCTGGTTTTGCTCCGAGAGCTATCATGCGGTCGAGGGCGTTGAGCACAATTCCGTCCACAGCACCGCGCCAACCGGCATGAACGGCCGCGATGACGCCGGCATCGTTATCGGCCATAACCAGCGGCACGCAGTCGGCTGTATGGATTGCTAAAACAACGTCGGGGAGGGCGGTGACGAGCGCGTCGACCTCCTCGAGGTTGCCCTCGAAAGGAATTCGGTCGATAGTGGCGACGCTGACAGAGTGGGTTTGGCGCGGAATAATCAGCCGCGAGGCGTCGACGCCGAAATAGTCGGCCAATTCGCGGCGGCATTGAGCGATGTGGTCGGACGCATCGCCGGTGTAGTGGCAGGCGTTGAAGCCATCGTAGGGGTCGGCGGGATTCGAGCAGTTTCGCTCGGTCGATATGGCTTTGACGCCGGGCAGGCTGAGCAGATTATTTGTTGTCAGGCTCTTCGGTGTCGTAGTCGTCATAGTCGCCATAGTCGCCATCCCATTCATCGTCGTCCCAGTTAACTTCGAACTCCTCGTCTTCCTCCTCTTGGGGCATGTCGGGGGTGTCGAATATAAACTCATCCTCCTCGCGCACGCGGTGATGTCCGTCGAGCGGGCGGTGGGTGATTGAGGGAGTGGCTATGCGGTTGCGGTCGTCGTTGATGCTCGTCCAGAGCACGTCTTTCAGCTTCTGCAGCCCGAAGCCGGTAACCGCCGAGATGAACACGTGGGGGATATCTTCGGGAAGCGATTTCTCAATCTCGGCCATCAGCTCGTCGTCGAGCATATCGGATTTCGAGATGGCGAGGATGCGCTCTTTGTCCATCAGCTGGGGGTTGAAGCGGCGCAACTCTTCAAGGAGCACCTCATACTCGCGTGCGATATCCTCGGCGTCGGCGGGCACCATGAAGAGCAGCACTGCGTTGCGCTCAATGTGGCGCAGGAAACGCAGACCGAGCCCGCGACCTTCGCTCGCTCCCTCGATGATGCCGGGAATGTCGGCCATGACAAACGAGCGGTTGTCGCGATACTCAACTATGCCGAGCTGAGGTTCCATCGTCGTGAACGGATAGTCGGCGATTTTGGGGCGCGCGGATGAGACGGCCGAGAGGAGCGTTGATTTCCCGGCGTTGGGGAAACCTACCAAGCCGACATCGGCGAGCAGCTTCAGCTCGAGCACTACGGCTTTCTCGATTGCGGGTTCGCCGGGCTGAGCATAGCGCGGGGTGCGGTTTGTGGAGCTTTTGAAATGCCAGTTGCCAAGGCCGCCGCGACCGCCTTTGAGGAGCTTCACCTCCTCGCCGTCGTAGGTGACTTCGCAGAGATAATCGCCCGTCTCGGCGTTGAATACAACCGTGCCGCAAGGAACGTCGACGACTACATCCTCGCCGTCCTTGCCCGAACTGCGGTCTGCGCCGCCGCTCTGACCGTTGCCGGCGAAAATGTGACGGCGGTATTTCAGCGGCAGGAGTGTCCACATGTGGGAGTTGCCGCGGAGAATTATGTGGCCGCCGCGGCCGCCGTCGCCTCCGTCGGGTCCACCCTTGGGAACGTATTTCGCGCGGTGGAAATGCCGCGAGCCGGCTCCACCCTTGCCTGAGCGGCAAAGTATCTTAACGTAGTCAATGAAGTTCGAATCAGCCATGAATTTCGGTTTTTTTCTTATAAAACACTTAAGGGGCGTCAGATTGTTTCGTGATGACGCATCAGTTCTTCGGCGTGGCGGTAGTCGGTGTGTGAGCCGATGTCGATCCACGTTCCGGAAATCGGGAAGTAGACCACACGACAACCCTCGGCTATAGCTTCGGCAATCAAGTCGGTGGCGTCGGTTCGTTTGTCGGGCTTCAGTCGCCGCAGCAGGCGATTGGAGATGATGTATATGCCGGCGTTGGCATAGTAGGAGTAGGAGGGTTTCTCTTCGAGCCCGGTGACGGCGTGTCCCTCGGTTGTCAGTATGGCGTAGGGCACGGAGTGGTTGTAGGGGATGGCGGCGATTGTGATGTCGGCACCCTCGGCTTCGTGGCGCAACCACATCTCCTCGAGCGAGATAGTGGTAAGCAGGTCGGAGTTCATCACGAGCGTTGCGCCTCCGGGGCGGTGGTCGATGAGCGATGCCGCGCCGATTGTCCCGAGCTGCGATTGCTCGCGGACGCATTTTACGCCCGTGCCCTCAAAATGGCTTTCGATGCTCTCGGCGAGATAGTTGGTAGTTACTGTAATATCCTCGATGCCGTAGCTTCGGAGCAGGTCGACGTTATAGTCGATAATCGGTTTGCCGGCGATTTTCAGCAGCGGTTTGGGTGTGGTCAGCGTCAGCGGGCGCAAACGTTCGCCCTTGCCGCCCGCCATGATAATAGCAGTCAGCGGCAGCAGTGAGCGGGTGACGGCGGTGTCGACCAGTCCGGTGATGCGACCGGCGGCGTCGAGGCGGGGGAGTAGCCGCAGTCCGCGGCGACGGAATTCGCGCAGGCGGCGTATATCGTCGGCGTCGCCGCGCAAAGCCTTGAAGCTGCGGTGCATCACCTCGCGTACATTCGTCGAAGGCTGGGCGCCGGCGAGGAGTCCGCGGCGAATGTCGCCGTCGGTAAGGGTTCCGATCATAACGCCCTCGGCGTCGGTGACAAGGAGCGTCATCACGCCTCCGCTGAGAGCGTTGAGCATCTGCAGGGCGTCGAGCAGCGTGGCTGAGTCGGTTATAATGTGCTGTTTCATGATTTTAGTAGTAGTTCGGCTAAAAGGAGGTCGAGCGGCGAGTCGATGTCGACGCTGCGCTCTTTGGGCATCTCTACGGGCATTCTGCGCATCATCTTTCCGATAGGCATCCGGCGGATTGAGTCGGGGTTGATGACGTAGACGGCGCCATTGAGCATCCATGCCCGCGGGGCGTCCTGTCGTCGCGCCAGGCATCCGTCGCCCTTGGCTATGCGTAGAAACCCGTTCTTCGGATCGGCCTCGAAGCAGTTGTAGTAGGGGTTGGCATCGGCCTCGGTGACGGTTGCTACCATGTCGAGGTCGGGGCGGTAGAGGTCTATGCACCGCGCAACGTCGTCGGCGGTGCGTAGCGGCGAGGTGGGCTGAAGCAGGCAGACGTTGTCGTAGTCAATGCCGCGGCTGTCGGCATAGCGCATGGCGTCGAGAATAACTTCGCGCGAGCCGGCAGTGTCGGTGGCAAATTCAGCCGGACGCATATAGTCAACCGCGAGGCCCGAGCGGTGCACGGTGTCGGCAATCTCCTCAGAATCAGTGGAGAGGATAATGTGGCTGTCGTCGGTGAGTTGGCGGGCAACGTCGACCGAGTAGAGCACTAACGGTTTTCCCGCGAGCTCAACGAGATTCTTGCGGGGAATGCCTTTGCTGCCTCCACGGGCGGGTATGACGAAAAGTGTGCGGCTATAGTGCATTGCAAAAAATTTTTGCAAAAATAGCTCATTTCAGCCGCATCGCCAAAAAGAAAATCTCTCGCCCCCGTCTGCCGGCAAAAAGCAGCCGGCTTGTTCGCGGCCAAAAGCCAAACGCAGAAACGCGCTCCGCGCTTAGGCAGAACTCGCAAAACCCCGCAAAACCTCAGCTGCTCGCGAAGGAAATCGCAGAAACGGTCGCTCCGCTCCCTTGGGCAGAACTCGCAAAAC
>CAYNSG010000171.1:0-5024 GCA_964399885.1 uncultured Bacteroides sp. | reverse complement strand
AATTGTGAAGGGGGTTAACGGTTGTTGTTGCCTTTTGTACGGAAACCGCCACGTCCGCCGCGTTCGCGACGCTGTGAGCCGCCCTGGGGACGCTGATCTTTGCTCTGCGAGGTGAACTGGGGAGCGAGGTCGCGTTTGCCGTAAACTTCGCCACGGCAAATCCAAACTTTCACTCCGAGCACGCCTACTTTAGTGTGAGCTTCAACGAGAGCGTAGTCGATGTCGGCGCGGAGAGTGTGGAGCGGGGTGCGGCCCTCTTTGAACATTTCAGAGCGGGCGATTTCGGCGCCGTTGAGGCGGCCGCTGATCTGCACCTTGATTCCTTCTGCGCCGCTGCGCATCGTAGCTGCGATAGCCATCTTCACTGCGCGACGATAGGCGATTTTGCCTTCAATCTGGCGAGCGATTGTGCTGGCGACGATCTGTGCGTCGAGCTCCGGACGTTTAACCTCGAAGATGTTGATCTGAACCTCTTTGTCGGTGATTTTCTTGAGCTCTTCTTTGAGTTTGTCGACAACGGCGCCGCCTTTACCGATAATCAAGCCGGGGCGTGAGGTGCAGACGGTGATGGTTATCAGTTTGAGTGTGCGCTCGATGACGATACGCGATACGCTTGAGTTGGCAAGACGCACGTTGAGATATTTGCGGAGTTTCGAGTCCTCGAGGATATTGTCAGCGAATTTCTTCACGTCATACCAATTCGAGTCCCAGCCGCGGATTACGCCTAAGCGGTTGCTTATCGGATTAACTTTCTGTCCCATGCGTTATGCCTTCTTGTTTTTGTAGTTTTCGATTGTGTCAACTACGAGAGTTACGTGGTTGGCACGTTTGCGGATACGATAGCCGCGTCCCTGAGGAGCCGGACGCAGGCGTTTCAGCATCGGAGCGCAGTTAACGTAGATTGTGCTGATGCAAAGCTCTCCGGTTTCAACTTTGCGCTCGTTTTTGGCTTCCCAGTTGGCGATAGCCGAACGGAGGAGCTTTTCGAGCTTGGCGGCAGCCTCTTTGTTGGAGAATTTGAGGATGCCGAGGGCACGGGTCACTTCCTGACCGCGCACCATATCTGCCACAAGACGCATCTTGCGGGGCGACGACGGAATGTTTGCGAGCTTAGCGAAGGCTACGTCCTTGCGCTCCTCTTTGATTCTGTCGGCTGCTGTTCTTTTTCTTACACCCATTGTTGTTTGTTTTTTCAGTCATGTTTTGGTTTGCACGGCTTATTTTTTGTTGCCGGCATGGCCACGGAAGTTGCGTGTGGGCGCGAACTCGCCGAGTTTGTGTCCGACCATGTTCTCCGTCACATAGACGGGGATGAACTTGTTGCCGTTGTGGACGGCGAACGTGTGGCCTACAAATTCGGGAGCGATCATCGAGGCGCGGCTCCAGGTTTTAATCACCTGTTTTTTACCGCTCTCTTCCATGGCGGCCACTTTCTTTTCGAGCTTCACGCTGATGAAAGGGCCTTTCTTTAATGAACGACTCATAAGTTTGCTTGCTTTTTCAGATTACTTTTTTCTTCTTTCAATGATATACTTCGAAGAAGCCTTCTTCGGCGAGCGTGTCTTGAGACCCTTGCTGTAGAGACCCTTGCGCGAGCGGGGATGTCCGCCGGAAGCGCGGCCTTCGCCACCACCCATGGGGTGATCGACAGGGTTCATGACAACACCACGGTTGTGGGGACGACGTCCGAGCCAACGTGAGCGTCCGGCTTTACCGCTGTGCTCGAGAGAGTGCTCGGAGTTGCCGACGACGCCGATAGTTGCCTTGCACGTAGCAAGCACTTTACGGGTTTCACCTGAGGGTAATTTGATAATCGCATAGTCGCCCTCGCGGGAGATGAGCTGTGCGAATGTGCCGGCCGAGCGTGCCATGAAGGCTCCCTGACCGGGACGGAGCTCGATGTTGTGGATGAGCGTGCCGACGGGGATTTTGTTCAGAGGGAGGGCGTTGCCAACCTCGGGAGCAGCCTCGGGACCGCTAACCACAGTGGCTCCAACTTGCAAGCCATTGGGTGCGATGATATAAGTTTTAGCGCCGTCGACGTAGTAGAGAAGGGCGATGCGAGCCGAACGGTTAGGATCGTACTCGATGCTCTTCACAACGGCGGGCACACCGTCCTTGCTTCTCTTAAAGTCGATAACGCGATATTTGCGTTTGTGACCGCCGCCGATGTAGCGGGTGGTCAGGTGGCCTTCGGCGTTACGTCCGCCCGAAGATTTTTTGCCGACTGTAAGAGATTTCTCTGGCGTGGTAGCAGTGATCGTACCTTTGAACACGCCAATAACCTTGTGTCTCTGCCCCGGTGTGGTGGGCTTGAATTTTCTTACTGCCATTTCTGTTTATATATTGCTGTAGAAGTCGATTGTCTGTCCTTCAGCGACGCTGACGAAAGCTTTTTTGTAAGAGTTCGTTTTGCCGCGAAGAAGTCCGCTCTTAGTCCAGCGGCTTTTGTTTTTACCGCGAACGACAGCCGTGTTTACGCTGACAACCTTCACGCCGTAAAGCTCCTCGACGAGTTTCTTGATCTGAAACTTGGTTGCGTCGGGCGATACGCGGAACGTGTAGCGCTGGAGTTTCTCAGCGATTTTTGTTGCCTTTTCGGTAACGATCGGCTCGATTGATATTTCCATTTTCAGTTAGCTTTACGATTAAAGATTGTTGATAACCTCAAGGCCACCCTCGGTGAGGAGGATAGCGTTGGAGTTCATAAGCACGTAAGTGTTAACGTCCTTAGCGGTAATCACTTGGGCGTTGGGCACATTTCGAGCCGATAAATATACGTTTTTATTTCCTTCCGGTAAAACGACGAGGAGCTTTTTGCCCTCTGCTTCAAGATTTTTAGCAAAATTTATGAAATCTTTAGTTTTCGGGGTCTCGAAAGTAAAGTTTTCGATAACTTTAACCTGGTTGTCCTGAAGCTTGGCAGTCCATGCTGAATTGCGGGCAAGGAGTTTAACTTTCTTGTTCAACTTGAAGCGGTAGTCGCGGGGACGGGGACCGAAGACGCGGCCGCCACCAACGAGCACGGGCGAGTTGATGTCGCCGATACGTGCGCCGCCTCCACCTTTCTGTTTGTGGAGTTTGCGTGTCGAACCGGAAACTTCGCTGCGCTCTTTCGACTTGTGCGTACCCTGGCGCTGGTTAGCGAGATACTGCTTAACGTCGAGGTATACGGCATGTTCGTTTACCTCTACGGCAAACACTTTGTCGCTGAGTTCGGCCTTGCGACCGGTGTCCTCACCTTTAATGTTGTATACTGCGAGTTCCATTATTTCTCAATTTTTACGATTGAACCTTTACATCCGGGGATTGAGCCCTTGATGATCAGAAGATTGTGTTCGGGCATAACGCGAACCACCTGCAGATTCTGCACGGTTACGTTCTTGTTGCCCATCTGGCCGGCCATGCGTGTGCCCTTGAACACCTTTGCGGGGTAAGAGCAGGCACCGATTGAACCCGGGGCACGCAGACGGTTGTGCTGGCCGTGGGTGCTCTGACCTACGCCGCCGAAACCGTGGCGTTTAACTACGCCCTGGTAACCTTTACCTTTCGACGTTCCCTGGATGTCGACGAAATCGCTTTCGTTGAAGAGGTTGTCGACTGTAATGGTGTCGCCGGCTTTATACTCGCCGTCGAAGCCTCTGAACTCGGCCAAGTGGCGCTGTGGAGCTACGCCCGCCTTGCTGAAGTGGCCGGCGAGGGGCTGCGTTGTGTGCTTCTCTTTCTTTTCGATGAAGCCCAACTGAAGAGCAGCATATCCGTCGGTTTCGGCGGTTTTAACCTGAGTAACTACACAAGGACCTACTTCGATAACAGTGCACGGCACGTTTTTGCCGTCGGCACTGAAAACGGATGTCATTCCGATTTTCTTTCCTAATAATCCTGGCATTTCTCTAATTGCTTGAAACTTTGTTTACTTTCTTTGATTGTTCACTTAAATCTGCGGTTCTACCGGCTCAGACCTTTATTTCAACCTCAACGCCGCTGGGGAGCTCGAGCTTCATGAGAGCGTCGACGGTTTTAGCTGTCGAGTTGTAGATGTCGATCAGACGCTTGAACGACGAGAGCTGGAACTGCTCGCGCGACTTCTTGTTGACGAAGGTCGAGCGGTTGACTGTGAAGATGCGTTTGTGCGTAGGCAGTGGAATCGGGCCTTTGGTGATAGCGCCGGTAGCCTTCACAGTCTTCACAATCTTCTCGGCCGACTTGTCGACCAAGTTGTGATCGTAAGATTTAAGTTTGATTCTGATTTTTTGGTTCATATCTAAGTTGAATGAAAGTTAGCTTATTTGAGGAGGTCAACTCGGCCCTGGCACTCTGTCAGGACGTTGCGGGCAATCGACGAGCTCACTTCGCTGTAGTGCGAGAAGCTCATGGTCGATGTTGCGCGTCCGGAGGTGATTGTACGGAGGGCTGTAACGTAGCCGAACATTTCGGCCAGCGGAGCTTTGGCTTTAACGACGCGTGCGCCGCTGCGGCTTGTCTCCATGCCTTCAACCTGGCCGCGACGTTTGTTCAAGTCGCTGATGACGTCGCCCATGTTCTCTTCGGGGGTAACAACCTCGATCTTCATGATAGGCTCGAGCAGCACGGGACCTGCTTTCTCCGAGGCTTTCTTGAAGGCCTGGATGGCGCAGAGCTCAAACGAGAGCTGGTCGGAGTCAACGGGGTGGAACGAACCGTCGATTACAGTTACTTTAAGGTGTTCAACCGGGAATCCGGCGAGCACGCCGTTTTTCATAGCGGTTGTAAAGCCTTTCTGAATCGAGGGTATGAACTCCTTAGGAATGTTACCGCCCTTAACTTCGTCGACAAACTGGAGGTTGCCTTCGAAGCCTTCGTCGACGGGCTCAACGCGAACGATGATGTCGGCGAATTTACCGCGACCACCGGTCTGTTTCTTGAACACTTCGCGGAGTTCAACTGGCTTGGTGATTGCCTCTTTATAGGTAACCTGCGGACGGCCCTGGTTACATTCAACCTTGAATTCGCGACGCAGACGGTCGATGATGATGTCGAGGTGA
>CAYNSG010000170.1:0-5107 GCA_964399885.1 uncultured Bacteroides sp. | reverse complement strand
TCAAATTGTCAAATTGACAAATTGACATTTTGACAAATTGATTTTTTTGAGGGGCGGATGCGCGGGCGTAGGGAGGGGCGGATGCGCGGGCCGGGGGGACGCGCGAGGATACGCGGGGCGGATGCGAGGGTGGATGCGCGGACCGGGCGCGATTTATCGCGCCCATACCGGCGAATTGAGACAGATAAAAAAAGCAGCTGAGGGGGATGCCCTTAGCTGCTCAGGCTGTTGTCTTACCAGGATTCGAACCTAGACAAGCAGAACCAAAAACTGCTGTGCTACCATTACACCATAAGACAATCATCAGAGTTCGGGGGATAGCGCGAGTGGCGTTATTCGCCTGAAATCCGTTGCAAAGTTACGGAATGATTTCAAAAATAGCAAAATATTTCGGGAGATATTTCGGATTTGGCGTTGGAATGAGCTCAGATGAATGGCCGAATTTTGGTAAATTGAGATGACGGTCGCATCATGATTAATCGGGTTGAATCGGGTTGAATCTTGATAAATAGGGTTGTGTTGGGTTGCATCATGATTGATCGAGATGAAACGGGTTGCATCATGATGAATCGGGTTGAATCATTATTGATCGGGTTGAATCGGGTAGCATCATGTTGCATCGGGTTGCATCATGAAAAATCGAGTTGAATCATGATTAGTCGGGTTGAAACAGGTTGTATCGAGATGAATGAAGGGGGTGTAGAGATAAGGATAATTTTTGGGTGGAAAGAGGCGGGGCGGTGGTTAGATTTTATGGGAGGAGGTCGTTGATTTTGGTTTGAGGGACTAGTTGGTTTTGGGTGGAGGGAAGTTCGGTCGGATTTGCGGGGAAAAGTTGGAGTGGAGGGCGATTTTGGGGCATTTGTGCGGGAAATGCAACAAAAATGTCCCCAATGTTTCACAAAATGAACATTTTGTCGTGATTTGTTTGGTTTGTATGTTTGTTTGTGGTAATTTTGGCGAAAAAGGTGAATGGACTTGACTTATGACCCGTGGAGATGGGTTTGTTGTTAGGAACGCTTTGCCTGTTGTAGAATTAAACTGCGACGGAATGGTGACGTTCAGTCGCACTATAGCTGTTTATTCGCGGTATTTCGGATTCGTCCGACTTATGCTCCAAATACACAGCTATAAAACAACTATTTTTTACAATGGAAAAAACTGATACTCTCAGCAACCGATCAAGTGAGGAAACAGTGGCCGAAAAGGCTGCTGCGGTAAAGTATTCCTTGTTAAGGGGCATTATGCTCCTGTTTTTGTTTGTAGTGAGTTCGTTGGCGTCAGCAATGTCGGTCGACTACGTAACTATCGGGAGCATTGCCGAGCTCAAAGCCAAATGCGAGTCGGGCGACATACATAATCAAGATTATGTCTTTATCGATTGTGATTTTACTGTTCAGCAGAAATACTCAACGAGTCGCTATTTCGTTAACGATGATAATGATTCTCCTGAATTTATTGTTCTCGCAAACTTTAGAGCAAAATTGTATCCAGATCAGAATAACCAGACTCAGCGTAGATTCCATGGTTTGTTTGGAAGAATAAACATTGATCAGCAATTTGCATTATATGCATATTCAAGCGACGAGCCCGATGAATTGTCCAAGAAAGTTCATCAAACGATTGAGGGGGAGCCGGAATTTTGTTTGCCGGTTATTGCCGATGCGGATTTTTTCACTAATAAAGATAATTTTGGTAAAGTTTTCAGGCTTGATGGAAATTTTAAGGTGTCAGAATCGGTCTTGACTGTCGATGAAAAAGCTATAACTGTTTTGGGTAAGGTCGAGAATTTTTCTGACGAAAAAATACTTATTGGCGGATTTTACGATATTTACAATGGAAATCCGGAAGTATATATCACCGAGGTTTGGAATGCCGGTATTGAACATACGCTGAAGGCGGTGGGCGGAATTGGCGGCACGGCTACGATTGGAACGGATGCAGACGACATGGGCTCCGGGCCGGTTGAGGTTAAGGATGGCAGCTCGGTTTGGCTGAAGGCGACACCTAATAGTGGTTTTGTGTTTGAGAGCTGGACGGTTTGCGGCGAGGTCGTTTCGAACGAGGCGGAGTGCAGCGTCGTGGCGATGTCAAATTCGACCTATCGAGCAAATTTCAGAGCCGACGGCGTGCCTCAGAAGTTTGAGTTTGCGGTTACGAGCAATGATGTGAACTTGGGAACGGTCGAGGTCGAAGTCAGCCAGAATGCAGTTGATGGCAGCCAATTTGAGGCAGAGGCCGGCAGCACGATGACGCTGACGGCAATGCCGATTGGAAATGCCGGGTTCGACGGCTGGTATGCCAACGACGAGAAACTCTCAGACCAAACTACATATAGCTTCGCGGCGAGCGAAGGGCTGGCGATAGAAGCACGCTTCTATCAGCGCTACGCAGTCACTATCGCTGCAAATGATTTGGGAAAGGTGGCGGTGACGGCAGACGGAACGCCAGTAGCCTATGGCGAGTTCGTGGCCGATGGAGCGACAATCGTTGTGACCGCAACACCAAACCCCGGCATGGAGTTAGAGTCATTGACGATTAACGGCGTAGAGCGGACGAGTCCATTCACGATGGCCGCAGAGAGCGACATCGCGGTTGTTGCGAAATTCGCCGACCCGACTGTGGTTACGGTTGAGGAAGCCACCTCGCTGGCCGATTTGCGCGACAATCATCCCGATGGTCGCAAAGTCAGGATAACGACGCCGCTGACGGTCGTTATGGGATATGGTCAGAATTGGCTGCTTACGGATGGTAATTCGGTCATTCCTGCTGAACTTTCTTCCAGTTTGAAAGCCAAGGCGGGAATGGTTTTAAGCGAACTAAAAGGTGAATGCAAGAACTATGACGAAGTCGGCTATTTGGTAAAGACTGAAGCCGTAGTAGCCGAAGGTGTTGAGCCGGCATCGATTTTACCCCAAGCTGTTTCGGTTGATAAATTGCCGGAAATGGGCGGGCAGTATGTTACGATTTCTAATGCCTCGCTAACTAAAGAAAAATTTGACGATTACATAATCACCGACAATAGCCGTATTGATGGATTGTACGCAAAATTTCTCGTAACTCTTTATGGAGAGAGCACGGTTTTAACCGGCTTTTCCAACGGGCTTAAGGACAACCAATTTTTTACAGTTACGGGTTTTGTGGGCTCAATCGGAAATGGATTATTTTTGTTTGTCACTCAGCTGCCGGAGATTACGGGCAATACAAACAACGTGAAGATAAGCGTGTTTGTCGATGATGCGGAGCATGGCCGCAGCTGGATGACAGTGGGCGAGGACGCAGAGGAGCTGGCGACTGCCGATGTCGTGAACGGCACGGAGGTGACGCTCCATGCCGAGGCTGCCGAAGGATATGAATTCGCCGGCTGGAAGTTGTTTGGCGAAGATGCGGGCACGGACACCCCGATGACCGTTGAAGTTACAACGCCATCGACTTACACCGCCATTTTCAGCGAAAAAGCGCCCGAAACCCCTGAGGAACCTGTTATTCCCGGCGGCGACGATGACGATGATGACGAAGGCGACGACCCCAATCCCGCCCCAACAAACTACACACTGACGTTAACCCAGAGCGCCCACGGCACCCTCCAAGCGTTTTGCGGCACGACCGAAGTTGAAGCCGGAGCGGCATTCGCCGAAGGAACCGAGATAACGATAGTAGCTACGGCCGACGACGGTTATCACCTGCTGCAAGTGCTCGTCGACGGCAATCCGATGGAGACCACCGCCGATGGGAAGCTGAAAATAACATTGACCGCCGACGCCACGGTCACAGCAGTTTTCGAGCGGAATATGCCCGCATACGCGTCGCTTAGCGTCGCTGCTGCAGAATGGCTCGAAGGCGAGCCGATGGGAACAGTCTATATCGACGAGCCCGGCACGACAAGTCTGACCTCGACCCGCGGCGAAACCCACGCCTTTCATGCCGAGCCGGCCGAAGGCTGCCGCTTCGTTGGCTGGCGCGTGCAGGGTGGCAATGCAATCCAGAATATATCCGACGTGTTCAATTTGGTCGCTGCCGAAGATCTGATGCTCGTGGCAGAATTCGACTACATTATCACAACGCCGCGTCGCGTCGTTGTCCGCCCATCGCGCTCCGACAAAGGAACCGTCAAGATTGAAGGAACCGGCTCGACCGAACTGACCACGCGACGTTATCTGCATATCTCAGCCGCAAGCTCCGGCCCCGATCACGAATTCGCGGGGTGGACCGACGGCGACGGACAGGCGATATCGACCGAAGCGTCGATTGTCTACAGCGACGCATCGCCCGCCGAGCTCATAGCCAACTTCAGCTCGGCATATTTCGTGACACTATCAGCCGACGGCCAAGGCACGATAAGCTGCCCGTCGACAGACCTCAGCAAACGTGTAGCCGAAGGTAGCACGGTGAGAATCCTAATTGTCCCGGCCGAGAATCATGAGCTCGCGGAAGTAACCGTCGACGGCGTGCCAACGACAGCCAAAGAATCGGCCGACGGCAGCTACTACGTTGACCTAACGGTCGATGCCCCTCACGCTGTAGCCGCAAGTTTCGCTCTGCGCAAATTTACCGTCATGTTCTCCTCCCACGCCCATGGCGAGTTGGCGGTTTACACAGCCGCAGCGGCCGACGGTCGGCCTGCCGGCGATAAGCTCAGCAGCGGCCTGCAGACCCCCTACGACACGCAGCTCCACGTCTACATCACCCCCGACGACGACTATAAGATAGAGACCTTGACCGTAAACGGCGCAGCGATGGAGCTTGACAAACTCGACCGCGACGGAGCGACGGTTTATTTCACCCTGCCGGTGCGCTCCGATGTGGCAATCGTGGCCACATACGTCTACGACGGCCACACAACGGCAGTAGCGATGCCCGCAGCCGACGCGGTATCGCCCGATGCGTCGGTCTACGATCTCAACGGCCGAGTGCGCTGCCGCTTAGCCGAATTCTCCTCCCTCCCGTCGGGAATCTATCTTGTGCCGTCCGGCTCACGCGGATACAAGAAGATTGTTAAACAATAGAAGTAAAGATTTATAGAAAATCGCCGCCGGAAAAACGAATTTGCGAATCTTCTATGTTGCCATACAAGTTTTCAAGGTTCTTTAACACAACTTTAACGTAT
>CAYNSG010000169.1:0-5116 GCA_964399885.1 uncultured Bacteroides sp. | reverse complement strand
ACGTTAAAGTTGTGTTAAAGAACCTTGAAAACTTGTATGGCAACATAGAAGATATTACATGGCAGCTAATTTAGTCATAGACATAACCGCCGACGATAAGGCGTCCCCCGAACTCAACCGCATAGTCGAGAAGTTTGACAAAATCCAAAACTCGACAAAGCCGCTATCGTCGAAACTCAGCAACATAAAAAAGTTGATGACCGAAATGGCGGCAGCGGGGAAGGATAACTCGCCAATGTATCACCGCATGGCGGAAGCCGCCGCAGGCTACCAACGGCAGCTCCAAGGCGTCAACGAAACAATCCGCAGGCAGATAGCGCTACAAAATGAAGCCGGAAAAGGGTTTGACTTGAAAGGCATGGCAAGCCAATTGGGGCGCAGTATCGGCGTAGACCTCGGTGGCATCATGTCTGCTATTGCATCCCCTACCGGCGCAATTGTAGCAGCGTCCGGGGCAGCGGTAGCAGCGGGTAAAGCCTTGTATGAATACGGGGCGGAGCTCGACCGCAGCATGGAACGCGTCGAACAGTTTACCGGGTTAACCGGTAACGCCCTCGGCAGCCTACGGAATGGAATAAAATCCGTTGCGGACACGTTCGGCAAAGACTTTGACACCGTGCTCGCGTCTGTCGACGGCATGATGGCTCAGTTCGGCATGGACGGCGAAACCGCGCTCAATATAATTCGTGACGGATTCGTCGCCGGAGCTGATGACGGCGGGAGGATGCTCGAAATGATAAGCCAGTATTCCGGTGCATTTAAGGACGCAGGCATCTCAGCTTCGGAAATGGTTGCTATCATAGGCAACACCCGCAGCGGCATCTTTAGCGAACAGGGCATGGCTTTACTCCAAAAAGGCGCGCAGAATATTCGCTTAATGAGCGATACTACATCGACCGCTCTTCAGGGTATAGGCATCGATGCAGAGCAAATGGCAGAGCAGCTATCGACCGGGCAGTTATCAACCGTTGCGGCTATCCAGCAGGTTAGTACAAAGCTAAAGAGTATCAATCCTCAGAGTCGCGAAGCGGGCGAAGCGTTGCGTGCCGTTTTCGGCAAGCAAGGTGCGGCGTCCGGAATGGAATTAGTAACCGCGCTTGCTGACGTTAACTCCAACCTTAACGAAGTAAAAAAACAATCCGGGGAATGGGGAGAAGCTATGCAGCGCGTTCAGGAGTCAAGCCGCAATCTCGAAAACGCCGTATCGTCACTTTTTGGCATCGCTAACGGCGGATGGGCAGAAATGGGGGCTATCCTTAAAGGCGAATTATATCAAGGTCTCGCCGACGTTATCAACTATTTCATAGATATGTATAACGAATGTGAGGTACTTCGTTACGGGATAGCTAACATAGGCACGATGTTCAAGACTGCGTGGACGATTGTATCGTCAATTCTAAAGCTAATGTTCAACGGTTTTAAGGCTCTATCGGACGTTATCCAAGGTATCTTCTCGCTCGACTGGAAGAAAGTTGCCGACGGATGGAACAACGGCATCAAGTCGCTAATGACGGTTGTTGCTGACGGCGCACAAGACATAGCCGACACAATGGCGGGGGCGGCAGACTCAGCGCACAACGGCCGTATCAACCGCATAACGACCGAATCCGGTAGCGGTGAAACCGCGACGAACCTCGGAAATGGCGGTGGCAAAACGGAAAACCCGCCCAAAACGACCAACCCGCCCAAGCCTACCAAACCGACCTACGATGCCGGCTCGCTCGCGGACTACGAGGCACGGCTCAGAGCTATCAACGATATCTTGCAAAACCGCACGCTCGACGATGCTCAGGTTATGCAGTACGCCAAGGAAGCCGAAGCCTTACAGAAACAAATCGACTTGCTTAAAGCTCGCAACACACTGACCAACGACCGCCGCATAGAGGGCGGACAAATCGCCGCAGACATTACCCCGGCGGTCAACCTCAAACCCGGCATCAGTGCCGCCTCGGAGGAAATGCGCACGGCGATGGACGATTACGCCGCAAAGGTACGCGAAGCCCGCGAAGAGACCCGCGCAATCCTTGACGGCATGGGCGGCGATATGGGGCAGATGGCAGGCAAGTTTGTCGACCTCGGCAAGGTGCTGAAAGATGACACCCTCGGTGCAACCAAGCAGACCGCCGTGGCATTGGTAACGCTCGGCGACTCGCTGCAAGCCCTCGGAGCAGAGGGAGCGGTAGCCAAAGCCGGTGCCGTGCTCGCCGCTATCGGACAGATTATCCTCGGCTTTTCGTCGGCGTCAGCGCAGGCGGGCAGCCTCGGGCCTTTCGGCTGGCTGGCGTTTGTCGGTGCAGGACTCGCCGCAGTGGCAACAACAATCTCGACGATTAAGGGCTTTAATGAGGGCGGTATCGTCGGGGGGTCGGCTCACTACGGCGACACAATGCTCGCCCGCGTCAACTCCGGCGAAATGGTGCTCACGCGCTCGCAGCAGAGCAATCTCTTCAACTTGCTCGACGGCAAGACCGGAGGGACGCGCGCCGACGATTTTAAGATTGTTATTAAAGGCTCAGACCTCGAAATCTCCCGCAAAAACTATAACTCCAAAATGTCTAAGCTATGAAATATACCGCACAATTTAGCGACCTCAGCCGCACGCCGAAGCTCTACGACGTGACCATTACCACGTCGGAGGGCGACGGCACGGCGGCGGTCACCCTCGGCGGCACGCCGTTTACCACGTCAATGCGTTCGAGCGAAGATAACCTCTACGTCCCGGTTAAGTACTCCGGGGCAACGGTCAACGTAATCACCGGCGACTACATGATGGACATATACTCGCCCACGGCGCAGGGGACGAAGGTAGAGCTGACATCCGGTGGCATCGTTGTATGGACGGGCTACGCTACGCCGTGCCTCTACGATATGGGATTTGTCGATGAGCGCGAAGAGATAGCCATTGAGTGCGTCGACGCCTTGGCTACGCTCAAATGCTACCGCTACGAGTGCGAGACACGCCGTGTGCGGCTTATGCGCGACATCCTCGCCGACATCCTCGGACGCTGCAATGCATATAAGGCAGCGTTTATTTCAACCAACACCAAGCTCGGCGCGACTCCGCTGATAGACGTTGCCGAAATCTCCGAAGAGTTGTTTTTTGGCGACGATGAGGATGACACGTGGACGTGTGCCGACGTGCTCGAAGAGATTTGCCGTTATTTGGGCGTTACAGCCCTCGCTGACGGCGATAAGGTGTGGTTGGTAGACTACGACGCTATAAAGGCAGGAAACGCGACCTATGAGGTTTTATCGCTCGACGGCGGCAGTTACGACGTGCCGACAATACCGTCGAAATATATCGATGGTTCGGACTATGCGGGAGGGAACGCACGCATCTCGCTCGCTACGGTCTACAATAAGGTTACTGTAAAAGACACCTTTGCGACCTACGACAATATGTTCCCCGACTTTTTCGACGGATCGAATCTCCGCCCGAAAGACAGCGGGCTCAGACCGGAGTCGATGAGCGACGCCAACATCCGCCGCGCCACAATTCCCTACGAGTATAACGGCACGACCGGGACGCTAAACATTATGCTAACGAAAGCCTACGCGGGCAAAGCCGATAAGAAAAATAAAAAGACTTACTTTGTGGCGCAAATGGAGATGGAATCGGACTATATTGCGACCACTGCCCCGCTGCTGTCGGGTGGTGCATTCTTAAAGCGCGAGTTTTCGACCGTTATCGACGATTTACCCTCGACCTCGCCGTGGTCAATGTCGGATGCCGATTTTATTGAGTGGGCGACCGATGAGGTCTCAACACTATCATTCACGACCTCGATAGAATTTAACGTCGGCATCAATGCGGGCACGTCGGGTTATCCGCTCATGAGTACCAACGCCAACAACACCACCTACAATATCTACTACAAAAACTACCCGCTGGCTCGCATCCTTATCCCCTCGGAAGCGCGTGTTTTTGGCGGCGTTGACGGCTCTTATCTGCTGTTGTCGGGTAACGTGATGATTGCCGACGGCTCGGGGTGCAGCTTTGACAAAAAGAGCTTTACGTCCGACGATGCTAAAGACTGCGAAGTCGACCCGTCGGAAGAATATATCTACGTGCAATTACGCTGGGGCGATAAGTACTACGCGCATAATGAGTGGCACGATACGCCGACGCCGTGGCGACTGTACTTCAACACTGCCGACGCGACCGACATGGAAGCAGTGCGCTACAAGTCTCTACCGCTCCGTAACAACGTCAAATGGTGGCAGGGGATAGACTCCGAAGGCGTTGCAATTCCGCTCCCCTCGGACACGGTTATGAGCGGCGACATCGAGCTGACAATATACACCCCGCCGCACTTTATCTACGGCATCAACCTCGACGATAAGCCTGATTATCCTTATTACAAGGACGCAGGGTTTAACTACTATTATTGGCTGACTGACTTAAAGTTAGAGCCTAAAATAGCGTCATTCGGTGAATCGGACACCGACAGCGACACGGTCTATACCAACGTAATCGACGAAGGCTACACCGAAGAGCTGGACGATATAGAGTTTAAAATCTGCACCTTCGACGGCAAAAACCCGAACCATAGCAGCGTAATGGCTGGCGGTGGATACGTGGACACTACGACAAACACCGCTTGCAGCGCGGGTGAAGCCGATTGGAACGGCAGCACGGCGAAAGCGCTACGGCAGGAAGAGCACATGATTTACCGACTCGTAAACCAGTACTCAACGCCGTCGGTGGTTTTGACGCTTCCTCTGCACGTCGGGCAGCATCCCGCAGGGGCGTTCACGGACAAAACAATGTCGGGCAGACTCTTTATTTTAGACACGTCCGAGATTGATTACAAAGACGGCTCACAGAAAGTGCGACTAATAGAGAAAAAATGAACATACTCAAATATAGCAAGGCAAAAGCGGGGGCGGGTGCGCAGTCTACATCGGGCGGCTCACTCGCTAACCTCGCGCAATATATCAGAAAGGGCGACCTCGCCTCTTGGCTCTCACAGTATCTCACGATTGCGGCGGCTCAGGAGGATTTTGTGACGATAGAGACGGAGCAGACGGTGACAGGCGCTAAACGGTTTGAGCAGGCGTTGACGCTGGGCACGGACGCGGGTAGTGTTACGCTGGAGTATCGTGACGGCGGTTT
>CAYNSG010000168.1:1480-5118 GCA_964399885.1 uncultured Bacteroides sp. | reverse complement strand
AAAAAATATCAACAAAAAAACAAGAAACAGCATGAATATGTTATTAAGATTGATTAATTTTGCAAAAAATTCACATAGTACTGTTATTATGTCAGAAAAACCTCAGTTCGCGTCGCGTTTGGGACTCATAGCCGCGACGGTTGGATCGGCTGTGGGTCTGGGCAATATTTGGCGTTTTCCCGCTGAAGCTCAGGCCAACGGTGGCGCGGCATTCCTCATAGTCTATATTCTCTGCGTCTTTATTCTTGGCGTGCCGGTGATGGTCGGCGAATTTGCTTTGGGCCGCGGCGGTCAGAGCAATGCCGTCGGGTCGTTCAAGGCGTTGGGCGCGAGCCGTCCCTGGTGGGCGGTTGGCGGTTTGGCACTGATAGCCAGCTATATGATTCTATGCTTCTATATGGTTGTTGCCGGCTGGACAATCGAATACCTTTGGGAATCGATTACCGGAGCACTCTACGCACCGGCGCCCGGCGAAACAGATAGCCTGCGGTTCAGTCAGCGCATGGAGCTATATATTGCCTCGGCGTGGCATCCGTTGATGTTCACGTTTATAGTTATCCTCATCAACTTCGGCATTCTGCTCGGCGGCGTTCAGAAGGGTATTGAGCGCCTATCGAACATAATGATGCCGCTGCTATTTTTGATTCTCATCGTCTTTGCCTGCGTCTCACTCTCGCTCGACGGTGCGTCGGAAGGCCTGCGATTCTTCCTGAATCCGGATTTCAGCAAAATAACGCCCCGTGTGATTGTCAATGCTCTCGGTCAGGCATTCTTCTCGCTCAGTCTCGGAATGGGCATTCTTATCACCTATTCATCATACTTTCCGCGCACCACGCGCTTGGCCAAAACCGCTGTCACGGTGTCGATGCTCGACTTGCTCGTGGCCTTCCTCATGGGCATCGTCATCTTCCCGGCGGTGACAACGTTCGGACTTGGAGGAGAGAGCCTGCGGGGAGCTACGCTCGTGTTTGTCACCCTGCCTGAGGTTTTCGCGCGGATGCCGGCGTCGAGCTTCTGGTCGGCGCTGTTCTTCCTGCTTCTGTCGGTTGCCGCGATAACGTCGACGATATCTATCGCCGAGGTGACCGTAGCGTTTCTTCACGACCGATTCAGGATGCGCCGCCGGTGGGCGGTAGTAATTACCCTCGCGCCGCTGTTCATATTCAGCTCAATCTGCTCGCTGTCGCAGGGACCGCTGTCGGATATCACCATTGTCGGATTCAATATCTTCGACCTTCTCGACAACGTAGCCACCAACATAATGCTGCCCCTCTGCTCGCTGCTGCTCTGCGTCTATATGGGGTGGTTCGCTCCGAAAGGGTTGCTGCGCGAGCAAATCACCAACGGCTCGGGGCGCCTGACGTTGCTGCAAAGCTGCGTAATCGTTATTATCCGCTACATTGCTCCGCTGCTGATTGCCGTGGTGTTCATCTCCTACTTCCTCTGAATGAAATTGAACTTCACATCCTCGGAACGTTGCGGAATGATTGCGTTGCTCGTGCTGCTGCTCGTGGCGCTCATCATTCTCGTCGCGATGCGAGGATGCTCGTCGACACGCCAACAACCGGTTGAGGCGACAGTCATCACAACCGAGGTTGATTCGACTAATCTCATAGTAGCTCCTGAAACAGACACTGCGAAGCAAATCGCCACCTCTAAAAAACAAAACCAATCAAAGAAACAATCCGGTCAACGCCTGCCCGACGGACGCAGCCGCCGTCACCTCGACGAACGCGTTGACTGACAATACCACACGAAACATGGACCAACAAGGAAAATCACGTGCACAATTTGCGACACGCTTGGGAGTTATTGCAACAACCGTCGGTTCGGCCGTCGGACTCGGCAATATCTGGCGATTCCCCTACGAAGCCGGAAGCCACGGCGGCGGCGCATTTATGCTTTGCTATGTGTTTTTCATCTTCGTAATCGGCATACCGGTAATCTGCGCCGAGTTCATAATGGGCCGCGGCACGCGCAGCAACATCCTCGGTGCCTATCGCAAGCTCGCTCCCGGCAAGAAATGGTACTTGGCAGGCTACATGGGTATTCTTGCTTCGATTCTGATTATCAGTTTCTACTCAGTTGTTGCCGGCTGGACGCTCGAATATTTCTGCCAATCGCTGACGGGCAATCTCGACCTCGGCACGGCTGCCGCATTCCACGACCGCTTCGACGCCTTCGCCACGTCGAATGTGCGCCCCGTTCTTTTCGCCCTGCTGTTTCTCGGTGTCAATTTCCTCGTGCTGATTAAAGGCGTAACCTCAGGCATAGAGCGAATGAGCAACATCCTGATGCCGCTGCTATTCGTGCTGCTCATAGTGTTCTGCATCAACTCGCTGACGATGGATGGCGCCGCCGAAGGCCTCCGCTTCCTCTTCACCCCCGACTTCTCCGCCATCACCCCCTCGGTTATCCTCGGCGCCATGGGTCAGGCGTTCTTCTCGCTCAGCCTCGGGCTGGGTTGCATGACTACCTATGCCTCCTACTTCTCCGACAAAACCCGACTCGCCAAGAGCGCAACTATTACCGCATCGCTCGACACGCTCGTGGCCGTGCTCGCCGGCGTCGTTATCTTCCCCGCAGTGTTCACCTTCGGCTTCTCGCCCACGGCCGGTCCGACGCTCGTATTCGAAGTGCTCCCCTCGATTTTCCATAGCCTCCCGTTCGGAGCCGTCTGGTCGGCGCTGTTCTTCTTCCTGCTGATACTCGCATCGCTCACCTCCACAATCTCCATGAGCGAAATCTCCATAGCGTTCATGATCGAGGAACGGAAGATGTCGCGCCGCGCCGCTACGATAACCAACACCGTCATAGCCATGGCGGGTGCCACGCTCTGCGCCCTCAGCTTCGGCTGCCTGAGCGACATCACCATCTGCGGGCTGACGTTCTTCAACCTCTTCGACTACCTGTCGTCCAACATCCTCCTGCCCCTCGGCGGAATGATATGCTCTTTCTTCGTCGGCTGGATTATCGACCGCAGCTTTGTCGACAGTCAGCTGACCGACAACGGCGCCTTCCGCCTCCGCTCGCTCAAGCTGATAGTGTTCTGCCTCAAATGGATAGCCCCAATCTGCATCGCCATCGTCTTCCTCAACTCCATTGGCTTCATCCACTGATATCAAGATTCATCTTGATGCAGCTTGATACAGCTTGTTGCAGCTTGATGAATCATGATTTTTGGGCTCATTTTGCCAATTGCGGAATTCTGATTAAATTTGCAAAGAATCAACGCATATTGCAAATATGGCTAAAAAACCGAAAAAAGACACAGTAAAAACCATCGAGCAGATACTTTGGGATTCGGCCAACGAGTTGCGTGGCAACCTCGATGCCGCTGAATATAAGTCGGTAGTGCTCGGATTGGTGTTCCTAAAATATATCAACGACTGCTTCAAAGCGAAATACGACGAGCTCGTGGCCGAAGGCGAAGGCTTCGAAGAAGACCCCGACGAATATATCGGCGCCAACATATTCTTCGTTCCGGCTGATGCCCGTTGGGAGAAGATTGTCGCCTCTTCTCTCACGGCAGAAATCGGCAAAATTGTCGATAAAGCTATGGAGGCGTTGGAGCAAGAGAACAAGCAGCTCAAAGGCATTCTCCCCAAAAACTACGCCCGCCCTGAATTGGACAAACG
>CAYNSG010000168.1:0-1380 GCA_964399885.1 uncultured Bacteroides sp. | reverse complement strand
GGCGGTATGTTTGTGCAATCCTCCAAATTCATTGAACGTCATCAGGGCAATGTCAACCAAATCTCTGTCTACGGCCAGGAGCTCAACTCCAACACGTGGCGACTCGCGCAGATGAATCTCGCCATCCGCGGCATCGAGGCCAACTTCGGTTCATTGTATGCCGACTCGTTCCACGACGACCAGCATCCGTTGCTCAAAGCCGACTTCGTCATGGCCAACCCGCCCTTCAACATCTCGAAATGGGGCGGCGACCAACTCAAAGAAGACCCTCGCTGGAAGTACGGAGTGCCGCCCGAAGGCAACGCCAACTTCGCCTGGATGCAGCACATGCTCCATCACCTCTCCGACACCGGCCGCATAGGTCTGGTGCTCGCCAACGGCTCGCTCTCATCGGAACAAGGAGGCGAGGGTGATATACGCAAAAACATTATCAATGCAGACTTGGTGGAGGGTATCGTGGCGATGCCGAGCCAACTCTTCTACAACGTCCAGATTCCATGCTGTCTGTGGTTCTTGACCAAGAAGAAAGCGCAACCCGGCAAGACACTCTTCATCGACGCCCGCAACATGGGCTACATGAAAGACCGCACACACCGCGAACTCGACCCCGATAAAGATATCAAGCGCATCGCCGACGCTTTCGAGGCGTTCCGCCGCGGCGAGGAGGAGAGAGTCGTAGAGAAAGGCTTTGCTGCCGTAGCCACCACAGCCGATATCGCTAAAGAGGGTTACGTGCTAACACCCGGCCGCTACGTCGGCGTAGCCGAAACCGAAGACGATGGCGAACCATTCGATGAGAAAGTTGCCCGCCTCACCACCGAACTCCGCGACCTCTTCGCCCAGTCCGCCGCCCAAGAAGCAGAAATCCGCCGCCAACTCGCCTCAATCGGCATAAACCTCTGACGCTATGAGTGACTGGAAAGTTCAAGATATCGCTGTTTTGTCAAATGGGAAAAAGCCAAAAAACAATCTTACAAAAGCGGCCTTCCCAATTTTTGGAGGCAATGGCATAATGGGATTCTCTGATGAAGCTAACTCTTCCAATGTAGTTATTATTGGTCGAGTTGGCGCATATTGTGGATCCGTTCATTATTCCTCCGATGAATGTTGGGTTTCTGATAATGCAATAATTGCAACGTCTAAGCCCAACAACTCAATTAAATATCTGTATTATCTGCTTTCTTCTTTAAATCTAAATCAACATCATATTGGAGGAGCACAGCCTCTAATGACTCAAGGAATTATTAATAATATCAATATTCCGAATCATAGAATTGATGAACAAAAGAAAGTAGCATCTATCTTATCTTCGTTGGATGATAAGATAGAGACCAACCGGCGGATAAATGCGCGGTTGGAGGAATTGGCACAAGCCCTCTT
>CAYNSG010000167.1:0-5127 GCA_964399885.1 uncultured Bacteroides sp. | reverse complement strand
GTGTCGGGGTCGATGGAGTAGAACATGCTGCCATCGGTTATCGCATGATGTTGGCCTTGCAATAGCATTCCCATCACATCGTAGCCTTCGCCGTAGAGCGACGGGAACAGGAATATGGAGACGGCGAGAACCACACCGCCCGCAAGGTTTTTCAGCCACGGCGATTTGATATGATCATAGACGCGCTCCATGCGCGACATCATCGTCGAATAATAGAGCGCATACAATCCGCAGACAACGCCCAAAACCAAATACCAAATCGACATTTCGGGCTCAAACAGATGAACTCCGGGGAATGCCAGGTCGTAGGTGAATCCCGAGAGGGCGAAAGCTGTCATTCCTGCCACGATCGACGAGGTCAGAAGCGCAATCACCGAAACCGTAGTCAGCTGCATGCGGAGTACTTCGAGCGTAAACAAGAAGCCACCTATAGGAGCTTTGAAAATACCGGCAATACCGGCTCCGGCGCCACATCCAACCATAATCATCATCAACTCCGGGCTGAATCGCATCAGTCGCGCCATATTGCTGCCGACGGCTGCCCCGGCGTAGGCTATAGGGCCTTCCGAGCCAGCCGAACCGCCGAATCCAAGCGTCAGCGTGCTGCCTATAAGCGGCGCGTAGGTGAGATGAAAACGAAGCTTATAAATCTTCTTTTTCAGTTTCTCCATAAGTTTGCTGACACCGTGGGTGATATCATCGCGGAGAATATAGCGTACGTAGATGCCTGTCAGCAAAATGCCTATAATCGGTATTAGAAGGAAGAACCAATTGGCGCCGGCGAGGTGCATTTTCTGCGTCAACAGATGTGTCACTCCGCCTATCATCCATTTCAGAAGGAATGCGGCAAAACCTACAATTATTCCGGTTACTGTAGCGATAATAAACGCAGCCGTATTGTCCTTCAGGTGCATTTTACGCCAACGGGCTGCCTTAATGACAGCCCGGAGCATTTTGTATTTGATTTCTTGTTGTCCGGACATCGTACGTTAGAACCTTTAGTCTTAAAACGCACGCCGGAGATGATTGGTTTTTACAATTTGTATCGTTTGACGTAAATGCCGTTCTCGTCGTCCTCTGTCAGCGCGTAGATTGCAGAGTCGTCGGCAGCCACAGCTACCATGCGGGCAACGCAGTCGAGTTTCACTACCCGCTTGAGATTTCCGTCGAAGTCATAGACGCGCAGCTCGGTCTCAGCAGGAATTTCGCCTTCGGCCATCGATTTCACTCTGGTTCGATAGTCGTCGGCAGTCATTCCTACATGGTTAACATAGGCGTGGTTGTCGGACGTTGCAGGCAATCCGATATAATTCAGAGTGTAGTTAGGTGAGTACTTGAACGAGCTGTAATTCTCGTGCAGTTCAACTTCAATTCCTTTCGGCGGAGCTACATAATCAACTTTCATCTTCACCGAATCGCCGTCGATTTCGCCGAATACAATCATGTCGGCGCGTCCTATCGTAGCAAGAAAATGCTTGCCGTCGCCGCTAATAGCGCAATCGGGCTGGAGGAAGTTAAATACGAGATAATCAGGCATCCCGTCGCCGAAATCGCTCAGCGGGGGATATTCGCCGGCGTAACCCATCAGCGAGCCGTCGCTGCTGAGATGAGCAAACACTCCGTCGCGCGAATGATTCGTAGCCACCACCGTTCCGTCGGCCATCGGCAGGAATTGCAGTCCGAGATGAGGATATGTTTCGTCGTCGGCCGAACTCTTATCGGTGAAATCAATCACCGGTTGCAACGTTATGTGGTCAGTGCCCATTCCTTCGAGTGCCTCTGCTTTGCCGATTTGTGTCGTCAAAATCAGTCGCTTATTGTGCTGATCGAAAACCGAGGAATAGACAAACGCCAACTCGCCCGGACCTTGCCCGCGGCGAAGCTGACGGTCGACAAACCGTCCGTCGGTTGTGAAGATATCAACCAGCGTGTCGACGCTCGACGCGTTCATGAGATAGAGGCGGTCGCCGACGGTGTAGATTCCTTCGGGCTGACGCAGAGAGTCGTAAGGGATGAGCGTCTCGCCGACGAGGCTGAGCGTGTCGGGCGCATCGCTGCTGCTCCCCTTCCCTCCCGAGCAAGATGCGAACAGGAGAGAAAGAAGCGCGGAAGTGAAGAGAAGTTTATGCATACGATGATTATTTCAGTTTGGCGAGCGCTTCGGCTATGCGGCGCATAGCTTCGCGGATATTGTCGTCGCTCGTTGCGTAGCTCAGGCGGATATATCCGGGCAGACAGAACGCTGTGCCGGCTACGGTTGCAACGTGACCCTCTTCGAGAAGATACATCGCGAGGTCGGTGTCGTTTTCTATCAGTCGGTCGCCAAATCGTTTGCCGAAATATGAGCTGACTTCAGGGAAGAGATAGAATGCGCCCTGAGGATTGTTGACCTTAATTCCGGGAATCTCGCGAGCGAGGTTGACAACGAGATTGCGTCGGCGTTCGAATGCTTGACGCATTGTCTCGACGCATTCCTGCGAGCCGGTGTAGGCTGCCTCGGCTGCTTTCTGAGCGATTGATGAGGGGTTGGAAGTGTATTGGCTCTGGAGCTTAGTAGCGGCTTTGGCAAGGACGAGCGGAGCGGCGATAAAACCAATGCGCCAGCCGGTCATTGCGTAGGCCTTCGACACGCCGTTGACAACAATCGTGCGGTCCTGAATCTCAGGGAACGAGCCGAGCGATGTGAAGCTTCCTGTGAAGTTGATATGCTGATAGATTTCGTCGGCGATGATGGTAACTTTCGGGAACTCTTTGAGAACGTCGACCAACGCCTGCAGCTCCTCGCGCGAGTAGACACTACCCGTGGGATTCGACGGCGAGCAGATGATAATCAGGCGTGTGCGTTCAGTCAGGGCTTCGCGAAGCTGAGCGGGAGTGATTTTGAAATCCTGCTCAATGCCGGCGGGAACGAGAACATTCTCTCCCTCGGCGAGCTTAACCATCTCAACGTAGCTAACCCACGCCGGAGTCGGGATGATAACCTCATCGCCGGGATTAACCACAGCGAGGATGGCGTTGCAAAGAGCCTGCTTGGCGCCGCCCGAAACGACGATTTGCTCGGGCTTGTAGTCTACGCCGTTGACCTCGCGGAGATTGTCGGCGATAGCGCGACGCAGCGACATGTAGCCGGGGACGGGGGTATAGAACGTAAAGTTCTCGTCGATAGCGCGTTTGGCGGCCTCCTTGATGTGGTCGGGCGTATTGAAATCGGGTTCACCTACAGAGAGGTTGATAACATCCACGCCCCGGGCGCGCAATTCCTGACTCTTCTGCGACATTGCCAACGTCTGCGAGGGCGACAATGACTCTATTCTTTTTGAAATCTCAATCATCTTTTTTCTGATTTTTTTGCAAATTTACCGCAAATCGGCGAATTAAGCATCAGATAATGGCATAAAAAAGTTAGAGGGTGCTTAAATGATTAAACACCCTCTTGGTACGGAATCGGTCGGTCGCTTATTGAGGTTGGACGCGAACGATGTAGTTTTCTTTGCGCGGTTTAGGAGTCGGAGCTGCCGATGCGGGATAGCCGATGATGCAGTTGCCGATACCTTCATAGTCGCCCTCAATGCCCCATTTGGCGAGGAGAGCTTTGCCCTCTTCGGTGTCGAACACCTCTTTGGCGCGGTGGATCCAGCAGGTGCCAAGCCCTACGGCGTGAGCGGCATTCATCAGGTTGCCCATCACGAGCGAACCGTCGTAGACGTAGGTCGGGATGCTGCGGTCGGCGAGCACAACGAGCACGGCGGGAGCGCCATAGAACGGGTCGTTCCCTGCGCCCATAATTGCTGCATTCATGCGCGAGAGCTGATTGCGAGTAGCAGAGTCGGTGACGGCCACGATAATGGGCGACTGCTTGCCCATTCCGGTGGGAGCGTATGTCCCGGCTTCGAGCACTTTGTCGAGCAGCTCGGCCGACGGCATGCTGTCGGTGTAGCTGCGGATAGCGCGGCGAGTCATGAGCACATCGAGCGTCTCCTGTCCGGGCTGCTCAACTGCCATAGCATCGTCGGTGTTGTAACCGGTTTTTCCGCCACAGCTCAACATCAAGAGCCCCATGGCTGTGATAATGATAGATTTCATTCGTTTTTTTATTTGTTTTGTGAATTAATTGCCATGAATTCCGCCGACTTCGGGCTGCTTTTCGTCGGCTTCTTCGTCGTCGATTTCAACGTGATGCGGCAGAAAATGCTTCAGCATCAAGAAGCCAACTACTCCCGAGATAAGCGAGCCGACAACGATGCCGAGCTTCGCATGGTTGAGCATGTCGAGACTCGCCGCATCGAGACCGCTGAAGGTCAGCGTGGCGATGAATAGCGACACCGTGAAGCCGATACCGCCCAGCATCGAAACCGCCGCCATCATCTTCCAGTTGGCGTGCTGCGGCATGGGCGCGAGCTTGAATTTGACGGTCAGCCACGAGAAGATGAATATACCGGCAAATTTGCCGATAAACAGGCCGCAGATAATTGCAAGGCTGATTCCTTCGACAACTGATACGGGGTTGATGCCGAGCAGCAGAATGCCCGCATTGGCGAAAGCAAACAGCGGCACAATGAAGTTGTTGACAACCGGATGCAGGTTATCCTCAAGCTCCTGAAGCGGGGATATCACCTTATCCGATGCGCTCTCAATCTCCTTCAGCCAGTTCATCTGCTCTTTTGTCAGGATGTTTCGGTCGGCGCCGAGGCGTTCGTCGTCCTCTTGTTTGAAATGGGCTATCGAACGGCGTATTGTCTTGATAAACTTCTTAGCGGGCAACACCGGGCTGGCGGGAACGCAGAACGCCACGAGCACGCCGGCAATCGTCGGGTGGATTCCCGAGTTGAGAAAGAGGAACCAAACCACGCCGCCGATAAGCATATAGAACACCTGGCTTTTGATGTGGAAGAGGCTGCCCAACAGAAGCACGCCCAACAGTATCGCAGCATAGACGAGCAGCATTGCCTCGATATGCGACGAGTAGCACGTCGCGATTACGATGATGCCGCCGATATCGTCGACTACGGCGAGCGTCGTCAGGAATATCTTGAGCGACAGCGGCACGCGCGAGCCAAGCATTGCCAAAACGCCCAGCGAGAATGCGATATCCGTAGCCATCGGGATGGCCGCTCCCCCGCTCCACGG
>CAYNSG010000166.1:0-5358 GCA_964399885.1 uncultured Bacteroides sp. | reverse complement strand
GAGATATGCAACTATTTATCTATCTATTAAAAGATTAATTTATAGAACATCTGAACAGTGAATCTCTCAGTCGAAACCATCAGCAAGATTGAATTGGCGGGCAGATAAGGAGGGTGAGGTTTTCTTACCTCACCATGCGCCGGGTTTGGTGGCTAAGGAAACGCAGAAACGCGCTGAGCGCTCGGACAGAACCCGCAGGAAGCGACGCAGAATTGTTTCAGGCAAAAGGCGCAGAACTATTTATTAGAAAGGGAATTAAAACGCAGAATCGGTCGCTTCGCTCCCTTGAACAGAACCCGCGTGTGGCGGCGGAAGCGGCATGGCGTGCAAACCTGGCCACACAAGGGATGGGGGGTTAACGGGGGCGGGTGGTGCGGAGGAAGAAGATGCTGAAGAGGGCGGCGGCGAGGAAGAGGGAGACGGAGAAGCTGAGGACGATGCCGTAGATGCCCATGCCGGCGGGGAAGGCGAGGATGTAGGTGGCGGGAAGGCCGACGACAACATAGCTGACGAAGGCTATCCATATCATCGGCACGACGTTGGCTGTGCCGCGCAGGGCGTTGGCAAAGTTGATCTGCGTGGCGTCGCCAAACTGGTAGAGCACCAGCGGGACTATCAGCGAGAGGGCGACGGAGATTACGGCGGGGTCGGCGGTGAATTCGTGGATGATGTCGTCGCCGAAAAACACGAACGCCAACGAGGAGCACGTGGCGAGGATTAGCAGCACGGCGTAGCCCGAGAACGCCGAGCGGCGCATGGCGCGGCGGTTGGAGAGTCCGGCGTAGTTGCTGACCACTACCGACACGGCGGCGGCGACGCTATAGTAGACGCAGAAGCCGAGCGTGCCGAGCATTACCATCACCTGGAATGCTGCGAGCGATATGGCATTTATCCAACCCGCCATGATAGCGGCGGCGGAGAAGGAGCCGGATTCAAACGTCATCTGCAGCGCTACGGGCCACGATGTGCGGTTGATCAGCCCGATGTTGCGGCGGCTGAATCCGCCGTCGAGAAATCCCCGGCGATAGTCGCGATAGGAGTGGTGGAAGAAGAACACGCAGAGGATAACGACGGGGCAGAACACTCGCGCTACAAGCGTGGCGATGCCGGCTCCCGTAAGCCCCAGTTCGGGGCAGCCCCAGTGGCCGTAGATTAGCAGCCAGTTGCCGAAGATGTTGAGCGCATTGGCCACGAGGATTATCCACATCGGCATCCGCGTGCGATTGATGCCGTAGAACCACTGGGCGAAGACGTTGAAAATCGCCACGGGCACGACGCCGACGAGATAAATCAGATAGTAGGGGCGGATGAGCGGCAGAAGCTCCTCAGGTTGGCCCATGCGGTCGATATTGAGGTAGACGATCCACATGATGAACGTCACCAACAGGGCGAAGAGGATATTGATAAACAGTCCGTTGCGCATCAGCATTCCGATTGCTTTATGCCGCTCGCGGCTGAAGAGCGAGCCTACGAGGGGCGTTATGCCGTAGGTGAAACCGACGCACGCGAAGATGCTGACATTGAACAGGTTGTTGACAAACGACGCCGAAGCCAACGCCTCGGTGGAGTAGTTGCCGACCATCTTCGTGTCGGCAAACCCAACGACAATCATCCCCAACTGCCCGATGAGAATCGGGAAGCCGAGACGCAAAATGCGCCGGGTCAGCTCGCACCAACCCGGAACCGCCTGTTCGTGTGCAGATTTATCGTCAGTCATAAGTGGCAATGATGAGTAGGGAAACCGCAATGGCTCCCAACAGATATTTCAACGTCCGCCGGTTGTAACCTGTTCGGTAGAGTCGGCGGTTTACGGCGTAATATGCGGCGAGCGTCAGCAGCTGCGCGGCGCAGTAGCCGATGCCGAACGCCTTGAGGGGCTCGGCGGCAATCGCTCCGCAGCTCGCCGCGATGAAGAGCCCCACGGGCAGCGCGAGCTCAACCAAGTTGGCACAGACCACCTCGAGCCATACGAACACCCGGCGATTGTCCTTGACAAACGCTATGTAGCCCAGCGGATAAGCCAGCGCCTTTATCAGCGCGCCCAACGCCAGCCAGCGCATCACGCCGACTGCCGAGAGGAACGTCGCGTCGAGCAGCAGCCGAATGATCATCGGCGCGCCGAGGATTATCGCCACCGCCAGCGGCGCGGCGATGAGCGCCACGAGCTCGGTCTGGCGATTGATGGCGAGGTTGAGGCGCGCGTCGGACCGCGCAACCATAGCCAGCGAGGGGAAGAAATCGAGCGACAGGGCGGCAAAGACTATCTCGGTGGCGCGTGCAACGGTTGCGTTGACCGACTGGTAGAGTCCCGCCTCGGCCACTGTGCTGAAATTGCGGATTGCTACCAACGTAAGCCACGCCACTGCCGCGCCGGCTACCATCGACGACATCATCATCGCCCCGGTTGCGACCAGCTGCCGCGCCAGAGTGCGGTCGAAGCGTGAACCTTCGGGCGACCGCCCCGCAGCCATTCGCAGCGATATCCACAGAATTGCCGATGCCGCCACGAGCGACGGGGCTATGCCGTCGACACCATAATATATATAGAGCGGAATGGCGGGGAGCAGTCCGAGGGCGGCGCCTATAGCCGAGCTCCGCGCCAAGCGGTCCATGGCGCGGCGTCCCTGCAGGATGGCAAACTCGCCCGTCGCCAGCGATGCGAAAAACACTCCCGGCGAGAGAATGCGGAATGTCGCGGCGGAGTCGGCGCTGCCAAACGTGACCTCGCCGAGCCATGGCGCGAGGAGGTATGTAGCTATGGCTGCTATCAAAGAGGCAAACAGGAAGAGACGGCGCAGGGTTAGCGCAGCATGGTCGGTGCCCGAAGCGACAGCCTTGACGCCGCTGAGGTTCAGTCCCAGCCCTGTCGCGCTCTGGACGGTTGTCGACGTCGACATCAGCAGCGCGGCGATGCCCATCCCCTCGGGTCCGAGCAACATCGCCGTCAGCTTTCCGCGCAGCAGCGCCACGACGGCGTTCACCCCCTTGGCGGCCGCCAAAGAGCCGAGCCGCTTCAGCGATGCACGATGACCGAAATATCCTCCCCGGCGCTTCATCTCTGGTTCATTTCACCCACTCCATCGGGTTGAGCTTCGTGCGCTCTTTGCGCAGCTCGAAGTGGAGAATCAGTCGGCCATCCTCCTCGGGGTCGGCGAAGATGGTGCCGATTGTCTGTCCGGCCTTGACCGTGTCGCCCTTCTTCACGCTGATATTCTCGAGGTTGGCGTAGATTGTCAGGAAGTTGCCGTGGCGAACCATCACGATGGTGTTATATCCCGGCTGGCGGAAAATCTCGGAGACGCGGCCGTCGAACACGGCGCGCGCCGTGCCTCCACCAAGGGCTTCGACGTCGATGCCGGAGTTGTCGGTCTCAACGTGCTCCAACTCGGGATGTTTCTGGCGTCCGAACCCACGGACAACGCGATAACGCCCGCTGACGGGGAACAGCAGCCGCCCCTTGTTGCTCTCGAAGCTGCCCGTGAGTGCGCGGTCGGCGGCAGCCGTAGCTGTCGGCGCCTCGGCTTTCTTTGTCGCCGCAGGCTTCTCGGCGGGTTGTTCTTTTTGCTGTCCGGACTTATTCTTCTCGGCCTTCTCGCGCGCTTTCCGCTCGGCCTCGGCTTTCTTCGCCTCCTCGCGGCGCCGCGCCTCTTCGCGCCGCTGCTCCTCGGCTATCAGCTTGTCGAGCTCGCGGTCGAGTGCGCGCTGTTTGTTCTCGCGCTCTTTGAGCACGGCTTTCAGGCTCGACCCCTCAGCTTTCAGCGACGCCACGAGGCGGTCGGTGTCGGCCTGTTTCTCCTGCAGCTGTTTCTGCGAGCTATTGAGGTTGACCATCACCGCCTGCCGGCGTTTCATCAGCGAGTCGAGCTGCTGTCGGCGATTGCCCAACGAATCGGCAACGGCACGGATTTCGCGCGCTTTCGTGCCGCGCCAGCGGTCCATCTGCTTCAGGTAGCGCACGCGCTGCCACGCCTTGCCGAACGACTCGGCCGAGAAGATAAACGAGAGCGTGTTCATCGCCCCGCGGCTGCGCTGCACCTCCTTGAGCTGCCGGGCATAATTGCCGCGCATAACCGTGAGGCGTCCTTCGAGCGCTGATATTGAGTCGTTGATGCCGCGGATGTCACCGTCGAGCGAATCGATGCTCTGCTTCATCGCGCCGATTTCGCGGCTCTTGGCGTCGACCTCGGCCGAGAGCGACTGAAGCTGAGCCAGGCGCCGGCGTGTCTCGCGGGTGTTGGCGGTTATTTTCTGCGACGTCTCTTTTATAGCTTTCTTGTTGGCCTGCTGCTCGGCGCGCACCTTGGTGATGTCGCGCGAATTGTCGCGGGTGGTGGTTTTCTTTTTCTGCGCAAGGGCGTCGGGCGAGGCAAGAATGGCAATAACAGCAATCAGGAAAGTGATAATGACCGATTTACGTTTCATCGAGCAGATTCAAGCAGTTGTTTGAAAGAGGCTTTAGCGTAGGATGCCGGCAGCGTTACCGCGCGGGGGGTTACGTCGGCGTTCCAGCGAGCCCGCGAGAAGTCCCATTTGAGCCGTGCGGCATAGGTTTTCGAGTCGAACTCGGCGGTGGCTGAAATCTCTTCGTGCAGGGTGGCAAACGGCGTCGCGAACGGTGCGGCGAAAGTGACGTTGAACAGGCGCGTTTCGCCGGCAGCGAGCTGCAGCGTTATCGTTCCATCGTCGGCCACGGTTTCTGTGGCTTGCAACCGGCCGCCGAGCTTACGGGCGGTGTCGCTGTTGCCCGTCAGCAGGTCCTGCAAGTCGGAGAGTGTAGTTCCGGTCGAGGCGAAGAGGTCGGCCGTCGGCTCCACGATAGCCATTTTATGATATTTGTCAAGAATCAGCAGCGTGTCGGCAGTGACCGAGATGATGCCGACCTCCATGCCGAACATCCGCATCGAGACAACAATCGACGTGTCGCGGATTATCGTCGCGGTTGTCGACACCGAGAACCGTTGCGGCTTCTCGAGCCGGAGCGATAGCGGCGCCTGGAGTCGCGTCCAGTTTTCGGTCAGCGCCTCCTGCGGCTTGAGGGTCTGCTTTCCGGAGCGACAGCCCGCGGCGGCGAGCATCAGCACCATCATTACGACAAACAGCGCTTTTGTCTGATTCATAAGTAACTCTTAAAAATTAGTTTATATTATCATTTTGTTTAAGTAACCCTTTGGGCTTTGATGAATTTCCGTGATTTTTGTTGCTTTTCTCGCTTCTCTTCAGTCGCATAGCTCGCTATGCTCCTTCATCGCCGCAAGAAAATCAATCAAAAATCCCTGAAAATTCATTCAAAGCTATTTTTTAAGAGTTACTTATATGTTTGTTTTTAATCTTGGTTTTCAATTGGTCGTTGTCGGGCTC
>CAYNSG010000165.1:0-5378 GCA_964399885.1 uncultured Bacteroides sp. | reverse complement strand
CAACGATGACGACGGTGTTGCCAAGGTCGCGGAGCTTTTTCAGCACGTCGATAAGACGCTGAGTGTCGCGCGAATGGAGTCCGATGCTCGGCTCGTCGAGAATATACAGAGAGCCAACGAGGCTGCTGCCAAGCTGCGTTGCGAGGTTGATTCGCTGGCTTTCGCCGCCGGAGAGTGTGTTTGAGAGGCGGTCGAGCGTCAGATAGCCGAGGCCTACATCGCAGAGAAATTGCAGACGATTTGTAATTTCAATCAGCAGGCGGTCGGCAACTTTGCGGTCGGCATCGCTCAGCTCAATGGTTTTGAAGAAATCCAACAGGCGATCGACAGGCATAGCGACGAGCTCGCCAATGGTGCGCCCGGCAACTTTGACATACTGCGCATCGCGACGCAAACGGCTGCCGCCGCATTCGGGACATATCGGTTTGCCCCAGTAGCGCGCCATCAACACTCGGTATTGAATCTTGTAGCGATTGGCGTCGACCATGGCGAAGAAGCCGTCGATACCATCGAATCCTTTGCCGCCATGCCAGAGGAAGTCGCGCTGCTGCTTGGTCAGCTCGCGATAATGGCGATGGATCGGGAAATTGTTGATCTCGGCGGCGGCGATACACATCCGCTTCCATTCGCTCATCTTCTCGCCGCGCCAGCAGGCTACGGCATCCTCGTAGACCGACAGATTGGGGTTCGGAATCACCTTATTCTCATCGATACCGACCGTGCGTCCGAAACCTTCGCAGCGGGGGCAGGCTCCATAGGGGTTGTTGAAGTTGAACATCTGGTCGGAGGGCTGGACGAAAGTCATCCCGTCGGCTTCGAAACGTTTCGAGAAGTCGTGGGCTACAACGCCGTCGGGGATCCAGACTGATAGACGCAGGCGGTCGTCCCCCTCGAAGAAGGCGGTTTCGGCCGAGTCGGCGAGACGGCTACGCTCGTCGTTGTCGCTGCTTACTGCCAGGCGGTCGATGAGGAGCTGGTAGCCGTCGCTACTTTCCGGAACGCGGCCGGTCGACGTCAGGTCGGAAATATCGATGAATTCGCCATCTTTCAGCAGACGGCTGTAGCCTTCGAGAGTGAAGATTTCGAGCTGCTTGGCAAACGTACGACCTTCAGGGAGAGTGATCGGCGCAGAGATGGCTATGCGCGTCCCTTCGGGATAGGAATATGCTGCGGCAACGACATCGTCGACGGTGTGTTTTTTCACCTCCTCGCCGCTGATGGGCGAGAACGTGTGGCCGACGCGCCCGAAAAGCAGGCGCAAATATTCGTAGATTTCGGTCGACGTGCCGACGGTGCTTCGCGGGTTACGGGTGCTGACTTTCTGCTCAATGGCTATTGCCGGCGGCAGACCTTTGATGAAGTCAGCTTCGGGCTTGGCCATGCGCCCCAAGAACTGGCGTGCGTAGGCGCTGAGGCTCTCAACATAGCGCCGCTGCCCCTCGGCATAGAGCGTATCGAAGGCGAGCGACGATTTTCCGGAGCCGGAAACGCCCGTTATGACAACAATTTTTTCTCTTGGAATCTCCACGTCGACACCTTTGAGGTTGTTGACGCGGACGCCTTTGGCTATGATATTTTCCTCGCCTTCGGGGGCGAGCAATGATGAATTCTGTGGTTTTTTTGACATAGTTTGCAAAGTTACAACAGTCTCACGCAACGGCAATCGCTCTTTAGCTTTTATTGCCCGTTTTTTATGATTTTTTACTAACTTTGCGGCGCTAAAAGTTTAGACGCTGTCCAATTTATAGAAATACTTAGGCAATGAAACTATCGCATAAACTGCATCTCTGGCTGTCGATACCGTTTGGTATCTTCATATCGCTCATCTGTTTTTCGGGCGCGATGCTTATATTCGAGGATGAGATAACGCGGGCGATGAAGCCGGAGGTTTATTCGGTTGAACCGCTCGAGTCGGGGACGCTGCCGCTTGACATGCTTACCGCGAAGGTAGACTCGGCTCTTGGCGGCGAACGCCGGGTGACGCAGCTCACGATCTATCCCGAATCGACGCGAGCATGGCGTGCGGCCCTCGACAAGCCCAAACGCGCTGCAGTTTTCGTGAACCCCTACACCGGCGAAATCACCGGCGAATATGCGCGCCTGCCATTCTTCGCCACAATGATAAAGCTCCACCGCACGATGCTTGATTCGGCGGGCGCTCATGGCGACGGTTTCTTGGTTGGCAAGAATATCGTGGGCTACTCAACGTTAGTGCTTTTGGTTGCGCTGATTACGGGGCTGATAATGTGGTTGCGCGCGCTGGTCCACAATCCACGGCGGAGTCTGAGCATTCCGCTAAAGCACGGCGCGTTTGCTTTCATGCGCGGGCTGCATAACGCCGGCGGCACATACGCGTTCATCGTGCTTATCGCTATAGCTGTCACGGGGTTGACATGGTCGTTCGGATGGTTTCGCACGGCGTTCTACACCGCCGCCGGAACCGGGCTGCCGATCTCGAAAACCTTGATGGGACTCCACCGCACAATCGAGCTATCGGAGGCGCCCGACCGTTCGCAGTGGCAGAGCGTCTACGATCAGCTTCGTGAAGCTAATCCCAACGCCACCGAGGTGACGCTGACCGACGCTGACGCTACCGTAGGGTTTGGCGGCTACGGTAATCTCCGGAAGTCGGACCTCTACACGTTCGACACCGCGGGTAACATCCAACTTGCCGAAAGCTACGAGGAGCAGGCCGCGGCCATACGCCTGCGCGGATGGGTTTATTCAGTGCATATCGGCGCCGTGGGCGGAATCGCGACGCGCATCATCTGGTTCGTAATCGCTCTGTTGGGCGCTACCCTGCCCCTCACCGGTTATTATCTTTGGATTCATCGGCTGCGCAAAGCTCGAAAGCCTCGCGCGGAGAGCCGTCGGCAAGCAGAATAACGCCGCAGCGAGTGAATCGGCAGTCGGCTATAGCCTTGAGCATCGGGCGGTTGTCGCGATGAGTATCGATTCGCAGATGCGGAATTGTCTGCAGCGCGAAGTCGACGCATCGGCGCAGCATGCCGCGCACTGAGCCGTCGGAAGCTACGCGATGGAGCGTTGCGTAGGGCGAACTGTCGGTCCACGAGCCGCCGTAGACGACGCCGTAAGTCGGGTCGTCGCCGAAAATCAGCGTGAAGACGAAGCGTACCGCTCCGGCACTGTCGAGGCCAACATAGCAATTACCCGCTTCCATATCGGCCAGCGCGGTTGCGGCCGAGGGGTAACCGCCGGTCCATTGCGAGAGATTGCCTTTGCTACGCATATAAGCGCGCGCCCGGTCGAAAATCCCGACAATTGCCGGAATATCGCCCGGGGCGGCATGACGGATTGTGCATCCGTCGGCTGTGGGTTTTTCGGAGTTCATTATCCGCGTCCTTGACGCTTGCGCTCGAGTTCGTCAAGGATAACCTTGCGCAGACGCAGATGGTTGGGGGTTACCTCAACATATTCGTCCTCCTTAATATATTCGAGGGCTTCTTCGAGGCTGAACACTACGGGCGGAACAATTCGTGCTTTGTCGTCGGCGCCCGAGGCACGCATATTGGTGAGTTTCTTCGACTTGGTAACGTTGACAACGATGTCGTTCTCCTTGGCGTTTTCGCCTACTACCTGTCCGGCATAAACCTCCTCCTGGGGGAATATGAAGAAACGTCCGCGGTCCTGGAGCTTGTCGATAGCGTAGGCGTAGGCTGTGCCGGCTTCCATGGCGATGAGCGAGCCGTTGGTGCGACGTTCGATGTCGCCTTTCCACGGCTGATATTCGAGGAATCGGTGGGCCATGATAGCTTCGCCGGCCGAGGCTGTCAGCACGTTGTTGCGCAGTCCGATGATGCCGCGCGAGGGGATGTTGAATTCCATGTGCACGCGGTCGTTCTGCGTGGTCATCGAAACGAGGTCGCCCTTGCGGCGCGTTACCATATCGATCATTTTGCTCGAATACTCGTCGGGGACGTTGATAGTCAGCAATTCAACGGGTTCGCACTTCTTTCCGTCGATCTCCTTGACGATAACCTGGGGCTGGCCGACCTGGAGCTCGTAGCCCTCGCGGCGCATGGTCTCGATCAGCACCGACAAGTGAAGCACGCCGCGGCCATAGACGGTCCAGACGTCCTCGTGGTCGGCTTTCTGAACGCGCAGTGCGAGGTTGCGGTCGAGTTCCTTGGTCAGACGGTCGCCGATGTGGCGCGAGGTGACATACTTGCCGTCGCGGCCAAAGAACGGGCTGTCGTTGATTGTGAATGTCATCGACATCGTAGGCTCGTCGATGGCTATGCGGGGCAGAGCCTCGGGCGTCTCGGCGTCGGCAACGGTGTCGCCGATTTCGAAGCCTTCGAGACCGACGAGCACGCAGATGTCGCCGCTCTTCACGCTCTCAACGCGCTTGCGTCCCATGCCTTCAAACACGTGGAGCTCCTTGATGCGCTGTTTAACTACCGAGCCGTCGCGCTTGCAGAGCGCAATCTGCTGTCCCTCACGCAGCTCGCCGCGATGAACGCGACCGATGGCTATGCGGCCCACGTAGCTCGAAAAGTCGAGCGATGTGATGAGCATCTGTGCCGGGCCTTCGAGAGTGACGGGCGCGGGGATATATTTTATGATGGCGTCGAGTACGGCCGTGATGTCCTGTGTGGGAGTCTGCCAATCGGTGCTCATCCAGCCCTGCTTTGCCGAGCCGTAGATAGTCGGGAAGTCGAGCTGCTCCTCCGTAGCGTCGAGGTTGCACATCAAATCGAACACCATCTCCTGCACCTCGTCGGGGCGGCAGTTGGGTTTGTCGACCTTGTTGATTACAACTACCGGTTTCAATCCCATCTGTATGGCCTTCTGGAGCACGAAGCGCGTCTGAGGCATCGGGCCCTCGAAAGCGTCGACGAGGAGCAGGCAGCCGTCGGCCATGTTGAGCACGCGCTCAACCTCGCCGCCGAAGTCGGCGTGTCCCGGAGTGTCGATGATGTTGATTTTGCAATCTTTATAGTTGATTGATACGTTTTTGGAGAGTATTGTTATGCCTCGTTCGCGTTCGAGGTCGTTGTTGTCAAGGATGAGTTCGCCGGTTGATTGGTTGTCGCGGAAGAGATGTCCCGCCATAAGCATCTTGTCGACGAGCGTTGTTTTACCGTGGTCGACGTGAGCAATAATGGCTATGTTTCTGATGTTCTGCATAAGCGTCGTAAAATTCGGCTGCAAAATTACATAAAATTCACGACATAGCCCCCTTCCGCCAAAAAATTTCCGTAATGACATATTTCTTTGTTATGTGCAAGAAAAATTGTAATTTTGCCCCTGCCAGTCCACACAAGAGTGTATAAGCAACACTATTGATGGGAGGGCAGACATATTATGAAGGCGTAATTTACGCTTCTCTTCTGACTCTGTAGAATCTGGAAAAT
>CAYNSG010000164.1:2835-5382 GCA_964399885.1 uncultured Bacteroides sp. | reverse complement strand
AAAAGGGTTACTTAAACAAAATGATAATATAAACTAATTTTTAAGAGTTACTTATATGCAATATCCCATCTCTGAAATAGCCTCTATCGTCAAAGCACGCACTGTCTCACCCCTCCCCTCCGACCGCAAAATCAGCATCCTGCTGACCGACAGCCGCTCGCTGGCCATTCCCGAAGAATCGCTCTTTTTCGCCATCCGCACGCGCAACAACGACGGCCACCGCTACATGCGCCCGCTCTACGACGCCGGAGTGAGATGCTTTATTGCCGACCACGTCCCCGCCGACATGGCCGATGCCACCGACGCCGACATCCTGCTGGTTTCCGACGTCAAGCGCGCCCTCCAGACCATCGGACGCCACCACCGCTTGCGATTCGACATCCCCGTTATAGGAATCACCGGCTCGCGAGGCAAAACAACCGTCAAGGAGTGGCTCTACCAGCTCCTCGCTACCGACTACAATATCGTCCGCTCGCCCCGCAGCTACAATTCGCAGATCGGTGTCCCCCTCTCGGTTTGGGAAATCGACAACGACACTACCCTCGCCATCATCGAGGCCGGAATCTCGATGCCCGACGAGATGACATCGCTTCAGCCTATCGTCAAACCTACAATCGGAATCCTCACCAACATCGGGCCCGAACACGCCGACGGTTTCCACTCGCTGCGCGAAAAATGCGACGAAAAAATACTGCTGATGCGCGACTGCGACTGCATAATCTACAACGGCGACGACCCGGTGATTGCCAACGCCGTCAGCGAAGCGTGCATCCCCGCCAAGGAGATTGCCTGGTCGACCACCGACTCCGACCAGCCGCTATTCATCTCCTCTGTCAAAACCCACGGCGACACAACCGAGATACAGTACTCCTATCTCCGCCGCGACGGCTCCATTACCGTGCCGTTCACCGAGCCGGGCGACATTCAGAACGTTATCCACTGCCTGGCGGTAATGCTCTATCTCAACCGCCCCGACGACGTCATGGCCTCGCGAATGTCGCAGCTCACGCCCGTCGGCACTCGCATGGAGGTAAAAGAGGGTGTCAACAACTGCCTCGTAATCTACGACGCCTATACCTCCGACCTCAACTCGCTCTCCCCCGCCCTCGATTTCGTTGCCCGCCGACGCACCGGACGCCGCACTACGACGGCCATTCTCTCCGATGTCATGCACGAAACCCTGCCGCCCGCACGTCTCTATCGCGAAGTCGCCGACCTGCTGCGCCTTCGCGGCGTAACGCGCGTAATCGGCGTAGGCGAGGAGATCTCAGCCCACAGCAAATATTTCCCCGCCGACTCGCGTTTCTTCCCCTCGACTACCGCCCTGCTGCGCGAACTCACTCCCGCCGACTTCGACAGCGAGCTGATTCTCGTCAAGGGCGCTCCACGCTTCCATTTCGAGCTCATCGCCGAGATGCTCCAGGCACGCCAGCATGAAACCGTGCTCGAAGTCAACCTCGACGCCGTTGTCCACAATTTCAACGCCTACCGCTCGCTGCTGCGGCCCGAAACCGGCATAGTATGCATGGTCAAGGCCTCTGGCTACGGCGCCGGAGCCCTTGAGCTCGCCAAAACCCTACAGAGCCAGGGTGCAGCCTACCTCGCCGTTGCCGTCGCCGACGAGGGCGTGGAGCTCCGCGAAGCCGGGATTACCATGCCCATCATGGTCATGAACCCCCGCCTCGACAACTACAACACTCTCTTCGCCTACCATCTCGAGCCCGAAGTCTACAGCTTCGAACTCCTCGCCGACCTCATCCGCCAGGCCGAGCGATTCGGTGTCAGCGACTTCCCCATCCACATCAAACTCGACACCGGCATGCACCGCCTCGGCTTCGTCGAGAGCGACATCGACGAGCTCATCGCCGTGCTACGCCGCCAGAAAGCCGTTAAGCCCGCATCGCTCTTCAGCCACCTCGCCACCGCCGACTGCCCAGATCTCGACGACTACACCTCCTCGCAGCTCCGGCTCTTCGAGCAAATGACCGAAGCCATTCAGAGTCAATTCAGCTACCATATCCAGCGCCATATCCTCAACTCTGCCGGCATCGCCCGCTTCCCGGCATGGCAATTCGACATGGTTCGTCTCGGCATCGGGCTCTACGGCATCACGCCCCTCGACTCGCCCGAGCAGCCCTCGCTACGCCCCGTCTCGTCGCTCCAAACCGTTGTAATCTCCATCAAGGAGTGGCCTGCCGGAACTACCATTGGATACGGCTGCAAAGGCGTGCTATCGCGCCGGTCGCGCATCGCCACACTCCCCGTGGGCTACGCCGACGGCATCGACCGTCACCTCGGCGGCGGCAACATGCGCGTCTGGATCAACGGCCATCTCTGCCCCACCGTAGGCAACATCTGCATGGACGCCTGCATGGTCGACATCACCGACGCCGGCGACACACAAACCGGCGACCGCGTGGAAATCTTCGGCGAAAACATCCCCGTCTCAACCCTCTCTGACACCCTCGGAACAATCCCCTACGAAATCCTCACCTCCGTCTCCACCCGCGTCCGCCGCGTCTACTACCGCGAATAATTCCCCCCTCT
>CAYNSG010000164.1:0-2735 GCA_964399885.1 uncultured Bacteroides sp. | reverse complement strand
AAACCTTTTTGCCCGCAATTTTCTTTGCGGTTTAGAAAAAATGCGTAACTTTGCAGCGGGTAAGTCCTACACGACTAGCTCGCTGCCAATTCCCCCAGGTCTTGATCGAAGCAAGGGTAACAGTTTGAGCGGTGCGATGTAGTCAGCTTACCCTTTTTTAGTAATCTCACGCTTTCTATAACTTTACCATGAAACTATTCCCGCTGTTAGCGCTTCTCGTCGCACTGCCGATGGCTGCGAAAACCCACACGTTGACATCACCATCCGGACGCATCGCCGCCCACGTCGACGTCAGTGACTCAATCACCTACGCCGTTACCATCGACGGCCGACAGGCTTTCACAACCACCCCCCTCGGACTGACGCTCACCGACGGCTCACAAATTGGCGTCAAGCCCTCGCGCCGTGCTCCCGGCCACCGCTTCGTCGACGGCAAGATCGCTTCGCCGTTCTATCGCGCCGACTCTATAGCTGAGCGCTACAGCGAGCTGATTATCCCCGTCGATAGCAAATGGCAGCTTAAAGTTCGTGCCTACGACGACGGCGTTGCCCACCGCTGGGTATATCTCGGCAAAAAGCCCGTGGAGATTGCCAACGAATCGGCCGGCTACCGCTTTGCCGACGGCGCTCAGGCCACAGCCCCCTACGTCAGAAAAACCGACTCCGAAAGCTTCACGCCGCAGTTCTTCAACTCGTTTGAAAACTACTACACCACCGCGCCCGTCGACTCGCTCGACCCCGTCCGCCTGATGTTTCTCCCCCTCGTTGTAGAGCCCGCCGATGGAGTGAAAGTATGCCTGACCGAATCGGCCCTCGAATCATACCCCGGAATGTATCTCAACCACTCCGGCAACCCCGGCGAACTCCGCGCCGTCTATGCTCCCGTCCCCTCAAAACTCCGCCAGGGCGGACACAACAACCTGCAGATGCTCGTTGAGGAAGCCTACCCCTACATCGCCGCCATCAAGGGCGCCCGCACGCTTCCCTGGCGCGTGGCCGTAGTTACCGACAACGATGCCGCCATCGCATCATCCGACCTCTCCTACCTCCTCGGCGAGCCCTCGCGAGTCGACGACATCTCGTGGGTGAAGCCCGGTAAAGTTGCCTGGGAATGGTGGAACGACTGGAACGTCATCGGCGTCGACTTCCCTACGGGCGTCAACAACGCTACCTACAAAGCTTACATCGACTTCGCCGCCCGCAACGGCATCGAATTCGTGATTCTCGACGAAGGCTGGGCCGTAAACCTTAAAGCCGACCTGATGCAGGTTGTACCCGAAATTGACATCAAAGAGCTCGTTGACTACGGCGCCGAGCGCGGCGTGGGCATCATCCTCTGGGCCGGTTTCGAGGCGTTCGACCGCGACATGGAGCAAGTATGCAAACACTACGCCGACCTCGGCGTCAAAGGCTTCAAAGTCGACTTCATGGACCGCGACGACCAGCTCATGACCGATTTCAACTACCGCGCCGCCGAATGCGCCGCCCGCAACGGACTGGTGCTCGACCTCCACGGAACCCACAAACCCGCCGGACTCAACCGCACATACCCCAACGTGCTCAACTTCGAGGGCGTCAACGGTCTCGAGCAGATGAAATGGGCGCCCGCATCGGTCGACCAGGTAACCTACGACGTGCAGATTCCCTTTATTCGCCAGGTTGCCGGTCCGCTCGACTACACTCAGGGCGCAATGCACAACGCTTCGCGCGGCCACTACCGCCCCTCCAACTCGCTGCCGATGAGCATGGGCACACGCTGCCGCCAGCTGGCAATGTATATGGTGTTCGACTCGCCCCTGACTATGCTTTGCGACGCACCCTCAAACTACGACGCCAACCCCCGCTGCACACAGTTCATCGCCGAAATCCCCACCGTTTGGGATGAAACACGCGTCATCGACGGACGTATCGGCGAATATATCGTGACCGCTCGCCGCAGCGGCAACACATGGTGGATCGGAGGCATGACCAACAACGAAGCCCGCGAAATCACACTCGACCTCTCATTCCTCACCCCCGGCGACCACCGGGCAACGATGATTACCGACGGCGTCAACGCCCGCCGCAACGGCGAGGATCACCGCCACTCCACCGCCACCGTCAACCCCGCCACCCTCCTCACCATCACCCTCGCCCCCGCCGGCGGCTTCACCCTCAAAGTCGACTAATCCTCCCCTCCACCATATTTTTTCAAATGGGGCGTTTCGCAAGGAACGCCCCTTCTTCATATCGTAACTTTGCCAGTGGAAACCGAACCACAGAGGTGGAAACGTCGGTTGGTAGGATGGCCCGAGATTATTTACCAGGCTGCAAACTAGAAAAACAAATAATCCGGCAAACCATCCGCGGAACAGGCATCGGCCTTCCAAAGAGAACATTGACATCGCTGGCAGGGCGTCGCGGAGGAGTCCGCCCGCCCGGAATCCCAAAAGCAAGGACAGGAGCCCACCCGCCCATGGTAGGCAACCGCCCTAATAAGGAGCCCCCCGCGAGGCGACCGCCCGAATAAGGAGGGGACGGTTTTCTTACCGTCCCGCTGCAACCCGCTATCTCTTAAGCTATTGCAGCTATTCGGGCTATCGTAGCTATTAGGGCTATTAGGGCTATTCAGCTATCATGGCTATCTTGATTCATCATGATTCATCTCGATTTATCATGATTTATCAATCTCTCTCCTCCCCGTCAACTACTTTTCCGATTCCCCCTGAACCGACCGACCCAACTCGTCGCGCATG
>CAYNSG010000163.1:0-5427 GCA_964399885.1 uncultured Bacteroides sp. | reverse complement strand
CAACGGATTTACCAAAATTTAAATCGGTTAATTGCGGATAGTCATATTATTTTTTCGCAACCCACTTACCGGTTTTGTTTGATCCTTCACGAGTTAACAAACCTAATTTTCGCAATTTTGCGATAATTCGATTTACCTTACTCTCTGAATATTTTAGTTTTAATGCAACATCGGGCAACGTTATGTGTGGATTTTCCGCAAGTAAATCCAATACTGGTTTTATCCTGTCATTTATCCTGTCATTTATCCTGTCATTTATCCTGTCATTTATCTCGTCATTTATCTCGCCATTTATCTCGCCATCCTTAGGCCGGGCAAAAATAACTTTTACCATATAGCCATTGTCATTAATCTGAGGTTTTGGCAGTCCGGCATTCTTACACATGCTGTTCATCATTGACAAACCTCGGCCCCAATGCTCAATCAAACCTCAGATGAACATAACATTGGCAATGTCAGGATTAGGAGGTAGAGAAGTGTTTTCATTCGACGAGGCTTCCTCTGCTGATAGCCGCTGAGGTGATAAGGTTGCCGGAAACCGACCGGCATTCTCTATTTCCACTCGGTCATCATATATAGCTATACCAATTGAGCTTGCTTCCTGTTGCCAAGCTCTATGACATAGACTGTTGACAACGGCCTCGCGGAGAGCATCATATGGTATTTCCAATTCATCCTCTCGCTCAAGTCTGTTGTGTGTGGTCCCCGACAATGACAGACGTTTGAAAAAGAAGTCCATCGCACCGGAGGTTAACTCAAAGATATTGCCGTAGATCTGTCTATTGTCAATAAACTCACTTTTGTCAACGCCTCTGAATCGCGCAAGACGGAGAAGAGCCTGAGGGTAATCGGTCACATCCTTTCCGAACAAAATGGCAGCAGAATTACGAACTGCTCCATTTTGTATAAGCTTCAAGCGATTAAGTATCGTAGAGGCGTTGTCATTCTTTGCTTCATCGCTCAATCTGCCGCGACGTACTCCTCCCTCAACTACTCTATGTATCAGGCCATCATCAAGAGAATCAATAGTCAAATTGGGGTTGATCTTGCGCTCCCATTTATACGTTAATCCTGTCTGCTCTTCATGCAAACGGAGAAAACGCTCACGTGGCATTACGGTAGTAACGCTGTCGTGACGTTGATAAGGCTTCCCATCCCACATATAGGGTTTATCGCTATCCATGCCATTTGAGCAAAATGCAATCAGATATTTGTTAGAATCTTCCAACTGAATGTACTGGGGCTGAACGTCAATAGCCGGGTCAAATCGACCAAGCGCATCGCCTATTTCGCGAGTTGTCTTATCAGAAATCTCCTGACCGACAATCTTACCTTTATTATTGACTCCGAACACCACAATGCCACCACGGCCATTTATCATGCCGCACAATGTCTCCATACCACGGCTTAACTGTCCTGTGGTCTCTTTGAATTCAACATCCACACCTTCGTTATTGGATGCAATGTTTCTTATGAAGTCAATATCAATGCTCATATTTCGATGATTATCCAGCCTATTCCACAAGGCTGTTTGGCGCAGATTCTACCAACAAGTGCAAAATTACAAAATTTTCACGAGTAAAACTTATAGAGAAATGTTGTTTGTATATTCATAAAAAAAATATTACATTTGCAGCGTAAACCATGACAAAATGAATAAACGCCAATCACGTCTGGCAATCATCGCCGACATCCTTCTCAACAATATCGTCGGAAGTCAGGACGAACTCCTCGACATTCTGCAGAAAAAGGGATTGAAAGTGACTCAAGCAACGCTCTCGCGCGACCTCAAGACGTTGCGCACCTCGAAGGTGGCAACCGAGATGGGCGGGTATCGCTATGTTGTCGGCAGCGGTTTGCCGACGCAGAAAGAGATTGAGCGTGCTACGGTCGACCTCGTCAGCCGTGCGGCAATCGAGCATGTGGCGATGAGCGGGCAGATTCTCGTTGTCAAAACCCGCAACGGCTATGCCGGCGGCGTGGCATACGACATCGACGAGATTGATTCGCCATATATTCTCGGAACCATTGCCGGCGCCGACACGGTGTTTGTGGCGCTGGCCAACAATACGCCGGAAATTGAGGTGCTCCGCGCCTTAGCCGGACTTCTTCCACGTGACATAACTACCATAAACCACATACCATGATACGCGTAGGCATCACCGGCGGCGATTCGCCCGCCGCAGGAAATCTCATAAGAATTCTCATCAATCATCCCGACGTAGAGCTCGTGTGGGTCGAGGCGCCTGCTGAGGAGGGCACGCTGCTTTTCCAGCACCATAAAGGGCTCGCCGGAGAGACTTACATGCAGTTCTGCCGCAAGGGGAATCTCGACGATATCGACCTGTTGTTTCTCTGCAACAGCGTCGACGGCGATTCCGAGCGTTATCTGGCAACGCATCAGCTGCCCGAGGGGCTGAAAATCATCGACCTCTCGCCCGATTTCCGCATTAATCCCGACATCACGGCGCCCGAGGACACTCCGCAGTGGGTCTACGCTCTGCCCGAGCTGAACCGCAAGCCGCTCGTGCGCGGGGCTGTGCGCGCAGCCATCCCCGGCTCGCTGGCGTCGATAGCGCTGCTGTCGCTGTTGCCCATGGCTAAAAATCTGCTGCTCAACTCGGAGATCCACATCAATTGCGTAACTCCCAAGGGTGAGTCGGCCGAGGGCGCGGCAACCGTCACGCTGCAGCACGAGGAGATTGAGGAGATGTCGGCAGCTCTGCGCACACTCCAGCAGAGCTTCAACAGCCCGATACGCCTCACCGCCACCGCCGGCGGCTGGAATCGCGGACTGTCGGCAACAATCTATGTCGACACCCCCATCGGCGAGGATGAGATAAAAGATATCTACGACTCGTTCTATGAAGATCATGGCTTCACGTTCCTCTCCGAAACTTATCCCGGCTTGGACGAGGTTCGCGGCACGAACAAATGTATAATGCATGTTGAGAAGGTAGGACCGACGCTGGTCGTAACGTCGGTTATCGACGACGCAATGCGCGGCGGCGCCTCAGGCGCAGTCCACGTCATGAACCTTCTGTTCGGCCTCCAGGAGCGCGTCGGCCTGACGCTCGCTGCAACCGGCGTCTGATCCCCCTTCCCCGCACAAAAAAATACAGAGCGCATCCCCCTCCGGGTGCGCTTTTTTCCGCATGTGACTGTCACAAATTGCAAGGACATTGATATGTTTCGAAAGCGCAAAAAGTGGCGGGTTTGCTGGCAAATTTGAAACGCAGAAATTAAAAGAAACTCGCTAAACCTCGCAGAACTAATGGCTTGATGGCTAAATCAACTCGCAGAAGCGGTCGCGAGGCGCATCACGCGGGGGCGCAAGCCGGAGGCTCGGGACAGTCGCAAGCCGGAGGCTTACGGTCCAAGGAGGGCGAGCAGCAGGCGGACGGTAGCAGCGTTGCCGTTAGCCGTATTAGCAAGTTGTTCCTGTTCGCAATATAAATCCCTTACTGCAATCATAATCCTTGATATGTGCAAATTTTGCACATACCAAGGATTCTTCAAGTTCGCCCTCTTCGAAAATACTGTGTAGTTGTTTTGGTATGGACATTTATATCATTACCAATTTCTAACTTAATATACTTCAATTCCTTATTTTGGCTTAAAAAATTTCCGTTAGCCCGTAGTTCATCTTCATATTCTTCAAGTGCGTGGAGATTGTGTAGCGGGTTTGCGGGCAAATTTGAAACGCAGAAACGAGAAGGAACTCGCTAAACCTCGCAGGACTAAAGGCTTGATGGCTAAATGAACTCGCAGAAGCGGTCGCGAGGCGCATCAGGCGGGGGGCAAGCCGGAGGCTCGGGACAGTCGCAAGCCGGAGGCTTACGGTCCAAGGAGGGCGAGCAGCAGGCGGACGCTGATCACCGTCAGTACCCACATGTGCAAAATTTGCACATGTGGTCTCTCGCTCTAACTCGCCCTCCTTGAAAATACTGTTTATGTGGCGTCCGATAACCGTTCTATCCTTTGTGAAACTGTTGTAAATGCAATAAATCAGCAGGGTTGGTCGCTTTGTTGTTGATGGTTGGCGGCAAGAAAGAAGGGAGGGAGAGGCCTCGGAGTCGGATTGGGATGAAGATAGGTTGCGGGGAAGGGCGGCGGGTTAGCGACGGCCGCGGAGTGGGGGCGCTACGGTTCGTTCGCCCAGATAGCGGGCGAGTTCGCGCTTCATGTTGTTGAGGTCGGTAAGCTCGCGCATTTTCTCGATAACCTGCTCTTGCGTCAGGCCGCTGCGCAGTTCGTTTTGCGCCTCTTTAATCCGCTGCTCGATAATAGCCTCTTTGAGGTTGTAGACAGCCATCGGCACGAGGTCCTTCAGGCGCTCCTCCTCGGTCTCGATTTTAGAGAATTTCGCGTGGATTTTGCTGAGCTTATGGCGCGAGTTGACGAGTTCGAGGGTTATGGAGCGGACGGTGTCGTTGGCCGACGAGGCGAGTTTGCGGGCAATATATTCGCTCGTGAACGAGTCGGCGGCCTCTTTGCGGTCGGCTTCCACGCGCTCTTTGAGGGCTTTCTCGGCGGCCTGGATTGACGCCATGTCGCCACACTCGCGGCTGATGCGCTCAACGCCTTCGGCCGTCTGTCGGCGGGCCGTCTCATCGAGGCGCTCATTGTTGCGGCGGTCGTCGTCGACCCATTCGCTGCGGCCCACGGTTAGCGCCTCGTTGAACGCTGTAGCAAACGGCTCGTGGGTGAATTGCAGCCCGTCCATTGCCATCTGGCTGTTGATGAACTCGATGACGTTAAACGGCTGAAGGTCGCCGTTTTCGTCGACGAGGTCGCCGAGATAGAGCATTCCGTAGCGAAGCGCGTAGCGCAGAATCTCTTTCTCGTAGGGCACGAGCGGATTCTCCTGAGCCGTGCGGGCGAGGGGAATGCTCGGACCGGCTGTGGTGACAACTTGATCGGCGTCGCGGGCGGGAGCATCGGCTGCAGGTTGGGGAGTCTCGGGGAGTCCGGCTTGGCGGCGCAACTGTTCGCGCTGTCGGTCGGCGGCCTGACGCTCGGCAGCTTCGGCTATCAGTTTCGTGACCTGGCGCGTCAGCAATGCCTCGCCGACACCGAGTGTGCGGCTGCATTCGCCGATATACATCGTGCGCAGCATCGGGTCGGGAATTACCGAAATTGTCTTGACGATGTCGTTGATGGCTCGCGAACGGCTGATGGGGTCGTTCTCGGTGCCTTCAAGAAGTATGCGGGTCTTGAACTTGATGAAATCGCCCTCGTTTTGGCGAATGTAGTCCTCAACTTCGGTTGAGCTGTGGGATTGCGCGAACGAGTCGGGGTCGTCGCCGTCGGGGAGCAGTAACACCTTGATCATCAGCCCCTCGGCGAGAAGCATGTCGATGCCTCGCAGAGAGGCTTTGATGCCGGCGGCGTCGCTGTCGTAGATTACGGTGACATTCTCCGTGA
>CAYNSG010000162.1:0-5433 GCA_964399885.1 uncultured Bacteroides sp. | reverse complement strand
GGCTTTCACGCCAAGATCGATTTTGAGGCCGCGACAGGCGAAGGCGGTAAAATGAAGGCGGCGCTCCGGTGGGGAGCGCCGCCTTTATGGGTGGATTGGATTAGGCGATTACCAGTTGGGGTTCTGCTGCCAGCCGTACATGTTGATCATGTCGAGGTTGATCGGGAGCAGGTAGTCCTGGTTGAGGCGGAACTGCCATCCGTCGGGATAGTTGGCGTTGTCCTGCGGCATGATGTAGCCGTCGGCGGTGAGGTGGTAAGCACCGCTGCCCCAAGTGATGTCGGGATATTTGTCCTCAAGGTCAGAGCCGGTGAAGAGACAGCCTGTTGACCATTTGCCTACGATAAGCTCGTCGGCAGCAGCCCAGCGGAGGATATCCTCGAAGCGGCGGCCCTCGCAAGCTTTTTCAACGCGGCGTTCGCGGCGCACGGCCTGAACATACTTGTTGAGATGAGCGAAAGGATATTCGGGATCGGTGTTATACTCGCGGTCGAAGTCCATGTCGGGCATTCCCACGCGTGCACGCAGCGGGCTGATTGCCGAGATAATCGACTGTGCGTTGGCTGCGCCATCGAGCTCAGCAAGAGCCTCGGCATAGTTGAGCAGCACGTCGGCATAGCGGAACTGGATAGCGGGGGTTGCGCCAGCGTTCTCAGCGTCGAGGTTGCCGGAGTAGTCGATCTGCACGTGTTTGAGCATCGAGTAGCCCGTGGTGCAGTTCCAGGTAGCTTTCAGCGGGGGAATGGTGTAGGCGTTGGGCTGGTCGGGACGGAGGGTCTGACCTGTGGTGCAGACGGTCTGAGCCAAGCGCGGGTCGCGCACCTCGGGGCTGAGTTCCTTACCCCATGTCTTTTTGGCATCAAGCTTCTCCTGACCGACGAACGGACGGCCGTCGATTGTCAGATAGTCGTCGACGAGCGATGCGGTTATGCCCACGTTGCCTCCGCCGGTGTTGAGATAGCGGTTAACGTCGTTGGCAACCTCGCTGCCGTCGTACTTCTTGAACCAGAGGATTTCCTTGTTGCCGCTGAGGTCGGTGGTCTGGAAAATCACGCGGTAGTCGTTGTTCTTGTTGCCGGTGTTATAAATCTGCCATACGCCGCGGTCCATGACTGCCTTGGCAGCGTTGGCTGCCTGAGTGAAGTAGTCGTTGATTTTTGCGTCGTTGACTGCGGGGTCGGCAAAGCCGGTGTTTTTCTGCTTGTGGTATTTCTCCCATGTTCCTTCAAACAAGGCAACTTCGCTCTTGAGAGCGCGGGCAACATCGCGGTGGATGCGGAAGCCTGCGCATGAGCTCTCCTCTCCGAGAAGGCTGATGGCCTGGTCGAGGTCGCTGAGGATATGGTCGGCAGTGACGCTGCGGCTGTCGCGCTGGAGGGTCATGAGCGAGAGGTCGGCGTCGAGGGGCGATTCAACCCATGCCACGCCGCCGAAGTTGACGAGCATCTGATAGTAGTACCATGCGCGGAAGTAGTAAGCCTCGCCGACATACTGGTTCCAAGTCGGAGTGCCTGCCTGGTCGCAGTTGTCGAGATTGCTCAGCAGGAAGTTGGCGTTGCGGATGTTGGCATAGTAGCTGTAGAGCGAGTTACCGTTGCCAAGCGAAGTTTTGCCGGCCAGTCGCTGGTTGACCGAGTTGGAGGCCATGTTGTCGGAGTTGACATCGTCTCCGGCGATACCGCCGCCACCGCCGGCGCTGAAGCCCTGGTTGCGGACGGCTCCCTGATAGAACTGGTTGAGATAGTTCTTCATTTCGCCGGTGGTTTTGAAGGGAGCTGCTGACGAGAGCTGTCCTTCCGGTTCGCGGTCAAGGTCGTAGCATGAGGTTATGCCCATTGCGAGTCCGGCCGCGAGAGCCAGTATAGCTATTTTTTTCATTTCTGTTGCTTGTTTTCGAGATTAGAGATTAACAGTCAGGCCAACTGAGAGAACCTTGTTCATCGGGTAGTTCTTACCGCCCTCACTCGTGTAGCCGTTGCTTGTGAAGATAGCTTCGGGGTCGAACATTTTGGCAAGTTTTGTTCCTGTCCAGAGGTTTTCACCGGTGAAGAACACGCGTACGCCCTGCAGACCGATGTGGTTGATGATGTTCTTGGGAAGATCATAAGCCACGGTGAGGTTTTTCAGACGGATGTAAGCAGCGTTCTGGAGGTATCGGGTCGATGTCTGCATGTTGCGGTTCTGATAGATACCGATACCGCCGGCAGTGTGGAGGTAAGGCTTCGGATAGTAAGCACCGGGGTTCTCCTCGGTCCAGTAGTCGGTGTGCTGGGTGAAGAATGTTGCCTGTGCGTATGAGCCCCATCCCCAGAAGTAAGGTGCGGTGCCGGGATTCCAGTCGCGTTTGCCGATGCCTTGGAACATCACGCTGAGGCTGAGGCCTTTCCAGTTGATCATACCGTTGATGGTGAACTGGTAGCGGGGGAGGGTGTTACCGATAACTTTGAGGTCGCCCATGTCGTCGATAGTCTGTGTGCCCTTGTCGATCTTGCCGTCGCCGTTGAGGTCGCGATACATGTGGTCGCCGGGGGTCCATACACCACCGTTGAGGAATGAGAGGTCGAGTTTGTTGTAAGCATCAGCTTCTGCCTGAGTCTGGATAAGACCATCGGAAACGTAGCCCCAGATGTCGCCTACGGGGCGACCGGGATACCACTGGCTGACGGGGTTGAGGCCGGCGCGAGTTTCGGGGTCGTTGATATCCATGCCGGCATATTCTGTAACGACTGCGTTAGCGTCGGAAACCGAACCGCCTACGCTGTAGCGGATATCCTTGCCGATATGACCGTTGTAGTTAATCTGGAGTTCCCAGCCACGGTTGCGCATGTTGGCGTTATTGGCTGTCGGAGCGCTTGCGCCGAAGTAGTCGGGATAGGTGTAAGCCTGGCCGAGCATATCCTTGGTGTCGCGCTGGAAGAGTTCGAACGAACCGGTGAGTGCGTTGTTGAACAGACCGAAGTCGAGACCGATGTTCTTGCTCTCAACTTTTTCCCATGTCACATCGGGCGAAACCACGCCGGGAGCGGCGATGTAGCCTTCGCGAACGTTGCCAAACCAGTAGTTACCCTTGGTGGCGATGTCCATAGTGGAAGCGAATGTGTAGAGACCGGCGCCTGCCTGGTTGCCCATGCGCCCCCAAGAAGCGCGGAGCTTAACGAGGTTGGCTACCGTGCGAAGCGATTCCCAGAAGTTTTCGCGGGCAATGTTCCAGCCCAAAGATACTGAGGGGAAGAAGCCCCAACGTTTGTGCTTGCTGAAGCGTGAGGTGCCGTCGTAGCGCATATCGGCCTCGAGGAGGTATTTGCCGTCGAAGTCGTAGTTGAAGCGACCGTAGAAACCGCGTGTTGCCCATGCTGTGCGCGATTCGCTTGCTGTAACGTCGCCGCTGGCAACGTTCAGGCCCGGGTTGGCCGTCGAGTAAAGACCTCTTACGTAGTTCTGGAGGTATGAGTAGCGGTTCTCCTCAGTCTGATAGCCGGCCATGATTGAGAAGTTGTTCTTCTCGGCAACGGTGATGTGGTAGTCGGTGTAGACGTTGAAGTTCTGGTAGCGTGTAACAGCGTCCTGGCGCAGATACTGGCCATCTTGTACAACGCCCATCTCAGCGCGTACGCCCTTCGAGGTCGACTCGCCGTCGGAAGCGATGATGTCGGGAGCTATATTCTCGGCCTCATATTGCATACCCATGTAGCGATAGGTGTAGTCAACATTAATCTTCCAGTTCTTGACGGGTTCAACCTCTGCACCAACGGTGACGGCGAAACGGTCGCGCTTCGATGTGGTGTAAGTGCCGCTCTGGAGGTATGGAATCATGGTGAGCTCGGTAAAGTTGCCGTTCATGTCCTGATAGTGGACGGTGGGGCGGAAACGAGCCAGTGAGTGGTAGAAGCCTTCGCTCAGACCGCCGGTGCCGAAGGGGGTGTCGATGTCGGAGTGCATGAACTTGGTGTTGGCGCGCACGCGGAGCCAGCTGGTGATTTCCGAGCGGATGTTTGCACCGAAGTTGTAGCGGGTGTAGCCCATGTCGGCATAGCGGAGGATACCGTCCTCATCGTAGTAGCCGAGCGACAGATAATACTGTGCGCGTTTGCCGCCGCCGCTGGCGCTGATGTTGTGGTTCTGCTTGAATGCCCAGTCTTTGTAGTGGAGGTCGAAGTAGTCGGTGTTACCGATACCCGACTCTGAGTTCTCAAACTGGGGGTTCATCCAGCTGAAGCCGGTAACTTCCTGCCAGGGGTCGACGCTCGAGGGATTGTCGCGGAACTGGCGGAGAAGCTCGAGTTTCTCGTCGGAGTAGAGACGCGAAACGCCGGCGTTGGTTGCCGCATGGTTCCACATCTTTGCGAATTCATAGCCGTCTAGCATGTCGGGGAGCTTTGTAGGCGCGTTCCAGCCCACAGTGCCCTGATAGCTGATGCGGGTTTTGCCCTCTTCGCCGCGTTTGGTGGTTACGAGAACAACACCATAGGCAGCGCGTGCACCGTAGATTGCCGATGCGCCGGCATCCTTGAGCACCGAGATGCTTTCAATATCGTTGGGGTTAACGTCGGAGAGGTCCATCTCCACACCGTCGACGAGGACGTAGGGAGCGCCTGAGCCCGAGAGGTTACCCTGGCCGCGGAGCTGCAGCGTGGCGCTACCGCCGGGACGACCTGAATTGCCGTTTGTTACCGTGAGGCCCGGAACGAGACCCTGAAGCATCTGGGCAGCGTCGGCTACCGGACGCATCGAGAGCTCCTCGCCTTTCACCTGGCTAACAGCGCCGGTGAGGTTTACTTTCTTCTGTACGCCGTAACCTACAACGACAACCTCGTCGAGCAAGCTCGAGCTTTCTTTCAGCATGATGTTGAGGGGTTTGCCGTCCCATGTTGCGGTTTCGGTGGTGTAACCGATATAGCTAACGGTTACTTTTGAGCCAACTTTTACGTTTGCGATTGAGAACTTGCCATCGATGTCGGTGGAGATGCCTGTTTTGCTGCCTTCCACGATGACTGAGGCACCGATGAGGGGTTCGCCGTCAGAGTCAGTGACTGTTCCCGTAAGGGTGCTCACGCTCTGTTGCTGCATGCTTTCCGCTGCAGCGGGCATCCCTGTGCCATTCTCTGCCGCCTGTGCTTGAATCCCGCCTGCGAGGCAGAGAGTCAGCGCCGTAGCGACTGAAAGGTACTTTCTGTTCATGAAAATTACTTAAGTTAAGGTGATAATGATGGTTGGTTGTTCGGGAGGCCTGCTGACGTACTAATTTTCCGTTGTTTTATTATCAACAGACCTCAGTGCCGACACATTTTCGGCAAATTTAGAAAAAATAATTTAATATTTATTTAACTTACTCAATAAAATTTTAGATTTTAACATTTTCACCCCCCTAATGGATAAATCATTGTTAATCAAGGCGAACCATAATATGTTAATTTGAAACATGATGCATCATGA
>CAYNSG010000161.1:1549-5474 GCA_964399885.1 uncultured Bacteroides sp. | reverse complement strand
GTTGCTCCCTCTGAGATTGAACAAATTATCTCAAAAATAAGCCGCCCCTAATGTTGAATTTTTTATGAGACAGACTCTTAGTCGCTTATCTTGGCAAATTGGTCTGATTTGCCAGCAGATTCAAGATTTGGGGGAGGATAGGATGGATGCCGTCGTTGACAATCGTCCGCACGCGATGATGAGGGTTTTCGGCAACAAAGCGCTCCTGGGCTCGGATGCGTGCGTCGATGGCATCGGCTTCAGCGCGGTCGCGCAGCATTCCGCGGCGGAGGCGCACTTCGCGCGGAGCTTCAACCATCCATACCTCCGTGACTATGCGGTCAACGCCGCTTTCGTAGAGAATTGCAGTTTCGACGAATCCACCCGGATGCGTTTCGCCCCAGCGGATAATGTCGGAGCGCACGACGCCATGGACGATAGAGTTCAGGCGGCGAAGCAGCACGTCGTCGGAAAACACCGCCTGCGCGAGTCGGCGGCGGTCGATAACGCCGTCGACAACGGCCTCGCGGCAGACGTCGTCGGCTATGCGGGCAATGATTTCGGGGTCGCGCTCCATGATGGCGCGGGCGCGGAGGTCGCAGTCGTAGACGTCGCGACCCATCGCGCGGAGAATCCGGCTGACAACCGACTTGCCGCTCCCCAATCCGCCGGCAATAGCAGTGAGTTGAAGATTAGCGGACATGAAGTTGCTCGATGATATACTCGACGCTGTCGGGGGCTACGCTGACGTTGCGGCAGATGTCGGGAAGTCGGGAGATTTCAACGGCTATGCGCGAGCTGTGGGTGTCGAGCGTGTTGAAGTCGACGTAGGCTCGGCATGGGAAATCTTCGGTGTAGGCGTTCATCGGCACGAGGTAGGAGACCTCGACCTGCGAGGGGAACGTGATCAGGCGTGAGCCTTGCGGCTGGTTGTTGACCTCAATGTTGACCTTCGTGCGCTTCGTGATCAGCGGCTCCACGGGGATAGTGACCATTATTCGGTCGGGAATCAGACGGATGCCTTCGATTGGTTTGAGGCGCACCTCGAGCGTAGTGGAGTCGGTCAGGTCGGAGCGGTTGATAAGCTCGGTTTCTACGCTCCGCAGCGAGCCGGGGACGCCGTTGATGCCAAACGCCTTGACAGAGTCGGTGTTGGCAATGGGGTCGGAGGTGATAGTGTAGCCGAGAGCTGCACTGACCGAGGCACGGACGTCGACGGGGAGTTTCACACCCGGGGCGCTCGTGAACGACAGAAGCACTGAGTCGGGCCGCACACTCGCAATAAGCACGCTTTGCCCAAAGTAGTCGCGCACGCGGCTCTCGATTTTCTGGCGCGAGAGGGCAAACTCGTTGTGGTCACGCACATTCTCGTCGAACTTGATTTTCATCACGGGCATTTTGCCCCAAAGGAAGCGCAGGAACTGCGAGCTTTTGCCCTGGACGGAGACGTTGAACGTTGCCGGCATGCGCCCGAGCATCGTGACACTGTCGGGAATCTCCTCAATCTGAACCGGCACGTCATAGTCTCTCTGCACCTCCGAGTCAAGCGACAGAAAAACCCAGAACACAAACGCCACACAAACAAACATCAGATAAAGCAACACATCTCTGCCGCGGGCAGAGTGTGCTGCTTTATTGATAGCTTTTAGATAGTCGTCGAACTGTTTGCGAGCCATGGTTGAGAGAGGGTGATTTCAGAGAGCGAAGCGTACTCTTATGTGGAGGGACTTACTTGCCTTCCTCAGCCTTGTTGGTCTGGTCGGTAGCGGCGTCGGCAGCCGAGGGATAAACCGAACCCTTGTCGACCTCGATTTCCACGCCTTTGGAAATTTCGAGCGAGATGGTTGTCTGGTGGATGCGGCGGATGCGACCATAGATACCTCCGGCGGTCACAACTTTATCGCCAACGCTGATGCCCTCGCGGAATTTGCGAATCTCTTTCTGTTTTTTCTGTTGCGGACGAATCATGAAGAAGTAGAAGATAGCAATCAGCACTACAATCATGATGATGTTCATGGCACCGGCGCTATCCTGCGTGGTCTGAAGCGTGATGAAGTTGTTAATCATTATGTCGGGTTTTATTGTTTTGAGAATTCTTTGTTAATACGTCCGTCGGCGCGAAGTTGTTCGATGACGTTGTAGAGAATGCCGTTGATAAACTGTCCGCTGCGGGGCGTGCTGTAGCTGTTGGCAATCTCGATATACTCGTTGAGCGACACCGGGATGGGGATCAGCGGATAGTTGATAATCTCGGCAATGGCGGTAGCCATGATGACGAGGTCCATGAAGGCGAGTCGCTCGGGGTCCCAGGAGTTGGTGTTGATAAAGCGCTCAATCAACTGGCTGTATTCGGGGAAATTTTCAACCACGTCCATAAACAGTTCCTCGCCAAAACGGGCGTCCTCCTCATCTTTATATTTCGGCAACAGCGAGATTTTGTCGGAGTCGGAGTTGCCGATACGCTTGATGGTTTTCTCGACAAACGTCGACATGATGTCGATATCGTCGTTCCAGTAGACCGATTTCGATTCGAGGACCTCGGCGAGGTCGGTCGATGGGATTATGACGTCGCGGAGCGCCTTGCACCAGAATTCGCAGTCGGATTTACGGTCGCTAACGGGGTCGGCGATATATTCTTTGTAGAGGTCTGACTGCAGCACAAGGTCGAGCAGACGGCGCAGCAGATACGGGTCGTCGTTCCACGAAACCGGGTTTGCTTTCAGATACTCCTTCATGTCGTCCGAGTCGGCAATGAGCTTTGGCAGGACGTTGTCGATGAGCTTCATGTTGGGGTTCAGCTCCTCGGCTGTCGGCAGGAATTTGTTGCGGGCCGCGTCGACGAGAAACTCGTGGAGATTCGTCAGCTCAACGGGGAGCAGGAGCAGCAGATGATAGAGCTCGTAGGCCTTGTCGAGCGACTGGCTGAGCGAATTGCGGGCCTCGATGAGCAATCCGCGGTTGTCGCTATAGCCGCGGAGGGTAGTCTCGACCATTTGCATGCCGCGCTCATAGCCCGAGTGAGTAAAGTCGGGATTCTCCGAGAGCGCCGATTTAATCTGCTCGTCGGTAGCGATGATCGATTTCAGTATTGTAGTCCAGAAATTGATGTCGTCGGTCAGCGTGACTTTGCGCTTGCGGCTATATTCGCGATAGGCAGCCGACTCTTTGATTTTCTGCATTATCGGGGCGATGCAGCCGTCGAGTCGCGCAATGCGGCTGTTGCGCTTGAGAATCACGCCGCGGATTTCATCCTCGGCAAAAAGCGACGACATCATTTTGCTCGCCGACATGCTCTTATCTGTCGCCGTAGTGGCGGCCGACGCGTCGGGTTGCACGCGATGACCGGCAAGCTCGAGGAGGAAAAGAAGCGTATCAAGATAAACCTGGTAAGCGAAACGACGATCCTTACCGGAGGTTTCCGGCGGTGTCTCAATCTTAAAGTCACTCTTGGTGAGCAGATAAGAGTAGAGCATCTGCACGACTTTGATTCGAATCAAAACTCGGTTTATCATAATTTAATGTACGTTTTTTATCAAGTTTACGGCGGCTATATGCACGCCGTTGCTTTTCCACTGCAAAGATATGCAATTTTTCCTCCCCCGCCAAATCATAATTAGAATTGAGCCTGATTAGAATTGAGCCTGATTAGAATTGAACAAGGTAATCTCTAACCATAATTCTGCGACGCTCTCATATCCGGAAAAATTATCGATCTGTTGCAAAAAATGATTCACCATGGTTGTAATTTTGCGCCAAAAATCGAAAAATCTATGGAAACTGAGCAAATTTGGAACGAATATGAGATTGTCGGCGATACCGCCCTCTTGGAATATATCATAGAGACTCCGGGGTATATCGACCTCGATTTGACCGACATACTCTCTACGCTCACCAAAAGCGGGAAAAACTATATCTCGACCGCCACGGCCTCTACTCTCGCCGAGGC
>CAYNSG010000161.1:0-1449 GCA_964399885.1 uncultured Bacteroides sp. | reverse complement strand
CCCGTTAAGATAACTTTTCAGGCTTCGGAGCCATCCGCGGCATCTTGAATCATTTTGCGGATGCTCGGGTTGCCACGGGTGAGTTTCTTGATGGTCAGGTCCTCATCGGCCAATTCGTTGGCTTTTAGCAGCCTCTGATCCGACGCTTCGAACGCCGCCTTGACGTCGCGCAACTGCTTAATCTGCCGCTCGAGATTCTCGATAACTTTGTCTATGCCGTTGTTGGCATCGGCAAATTTCTTATGCGCGGCGACGACGTTCTTGCTGAACGACTCGCGGAAACGATTGATTCTGGCCTCGAATTTCGCGAAATCCATCGACTGGTTGCGCGCCAATTCCAGCTCGCGAATCAGCTCATGGCGCTCCATGTAGGCTTTCTTCGCACTCTCGCAGATGAGGCGCACAACGGGCAGGAAGAATTGCGGGCGAATCACAATCATTTTGGGATAGCGGTAGCTCTTGTCGACTATGCCGTTGTTATACAGCTCGCTATCTTGCTCGAGCATCGACACAAGTACGGCGTATTCGCAACCTTTACGCTCGCGGTCCTTATGGAGTTTTTCGAGGAAATCGTCGTTGCGATGTTTCGTTGCGGTCGTGTCCACCTCGTTCTTCATATCGAACATTATCGAGACGTATTCTTGGCCGTCTATGTAGTCGCGTAATATGAAATCGCCCTTCGTACCCTCTACTACCTGATTGTCTTTCGTGAATTTAGCCTCCGGGAACTGACCCATGCTCTGAGCCTCCTCGAATTTTATGGAGCAATGTTGTTCGAGGGTTTCGCCAACCATCTTGGTCGACAGCCTGAGGCGGAAGTTCTGAAGGCGTTCAATCTCATCGTCCTTGTCCTTGAGCTGTTGGCTGAACTGTTCGCGTAGTTGAGCCTCATGGTTGGCAGCCGAAAGCCTACCGGCTTCGATTTCCGACTGAAGCTTGCTGATTTGCAGCTCCTTTGCTTGGATATTTGCTGCCACTGCGTTACGCTCTTCGAGGATGGCAACCTTGTTGCTCTCGGCGCTTTTGGCAATCTGAGCTTCGAGCTCGGCAATCTTCTTATCCTTCTCGGCCACGGCGTCAAACAGCTCGCGGGCTTTGTTGGTTGCGAGTTCGCTCAGCGCCGACTTCTTGTTTGCCTCAAAACCGTCGATAATTCCTTGCAGGCGAGTTAGTTCGTTTTGCATCTTGCCCAACATGACGTCGCGGTTGGCAAGCATCTTCTCGAAATCCTTCTCGGCGGCGGTGCGCACGTCGGCAGCGCGGGCAGAAAACTGCTCGTTAAGTTCAGCCATGCGGCTTTCAATCTCTTTGTTAAACTGTGTTGTGCGGACCTGCTCGAGGATAGCGGCAAAGATGCTATCGTCAACTGAAATCGTAGCTCCGCATTTCGGACATTTAATTTCGTTCATACTGCAAATATAGTAATTTTTTTGGGAATTCCATCAAATG
>CAYNSG010000160.1:0-5500 GCA_964399885.1 uncultured Bacteroides sp. | reverse complement strand
TATCGGATGTTTTGCGCCAGAAGCCTTCGATGCTACCGTCGAGACGCGAGTTGAAGAGCTCGAACTCGATACCGGCATTGAAGTTGCCGTTCTTTTCCCAAGAGATGTTGGGGTTACCCATCGTAGCGGGAGTTGCGGCAACGTTGCCCGAACCGTTAACGATGTTGTAGGTGTTGGTGTATAGGAAGTTAGAGATGTTGTCGTTACCCTGTTCACCATAGGAGGCTTTCACCTTAAAGAGGTCGACCCAAGGCAAGTTGAACCACTCTTCCTTCGACATAATCCACGCACCGCCGGCGCTCCAGAAGTTACCCCAACGATGGTCGGGATGGAAGCGCGAGGAGGCATCGCGACGGAACGAAGCCGAAGCAAAATATTTCTGGTTGTAGTTGTACTGTGCGCGGAAGAGCCAGCCTTCGTTGTTGTAGATAGTCTTGTAGGAGTCTGATTCACCGGCAGAAACGGCATCGGCAAGTTCGTCGTTGTTGGGGTCGAACATGTTGTTGCGGTCGGCCGAGAGGCTGGTAGCGATATCTTTGTAGAACTCGTGACCGGCGAGAACCGAAACCTCGTGAACTCCGCCAAAGGTGTGGTTGTAGTCGAGGAGCTGCTGGAGAGTGTAGGTGAGAGTTTCATAGGTCTGCTTCGAAACGATACCGTTTGACGAAGCGTAGGTGCCGTAGTAGGGGTTGGTTACGTAGGAGTAACGAGAGCCGTCGTAGTTAACGGTGTTCTTGGTGGTGAACTTGAAATCTTTGAGGAAGCGGATTTCAGCGTAGCCCGTAGCGTTGAAGGCGTTGCCGTTATATTTATTGGTGTTGAGCACGGCGTCGCTGAGGGCGTTGGTTTTGCCATAGACCGGACGCTGGAGGCCGGCGTTTGCGCCATCACCGTAGTCGTAGCGGATAATGCCGTTCTCGTCGTACATGATGCTTCCGTCGGGGTTACGCATGAAGAGCGGATAGATGGGAGCAACCTGAGTAGCAGCGGCGAAAACGTTGCCCGACGAGCTGCTCGCGCCGTTCTCGTTCATCGATAGAGCGTTGTAGTGGGTGTACGACATGTTAGCACCTACTTTGAGCCACGATTTAGCCTGAGTGTCGGCCGAGAGGCGACCGGTGAAGCGCTCGTAGTTCGAAGCCGGGGTGATACCTTCGTTTTTGAGGTAGCCTGCAGAGAGATAGAACTGAGTCTGCTCTGTGCCGTTGGTTACGCTGAAGTTGTACTCCTGGCGGAGGCTGTTGTGGTAAGCTTGGTCATACCAGTCGTCGGGCTGGAGGTAGTATTCGGTACCTTTGTAGTTAACGATGTTGCCGGGAGTGGCGTTGGGGTTGAATTTGCCGTCGGTGCCGATGAGATACTGACCGTCGGGCACGCTGAATGTCTGATAAGCAAGACCGTAGCTGTTGTCGGCTGTCAGGTTGGTGTTTGCCCATTTGTAGGCAGCCTCGGGTGAGAGATCGTTGGCAGCAGCGTAGTTGTAGAGGCTCTGATAGTAAACCTCGTAGTACTGACGCGGGTCGTTGATGGTGTTGTAGCGCTGCTGTGCGTTTGAGTTCTGACCCCATTTGGCATCGAGAGTAACGGTGGCGCCGCTGCCGAGCTGACCTTTCTTGGTGGTGATGATGATGACACCGTTGGCACCGCGTGCGCCGTAGAGGGCGTTGGAAGCGGCATCCTTAAGGAGCGTCATCGAAGCGATGTCGGAGGGGTTGATGGTGTTGATATCGCCGGGGAAAGGAGCGCCGTCGACAATTACGAGGGGCGAGTTGCCGGCGTTGAGCGAAGAGATACCGCGGATGCGGATAGTTGGGGTTGTCTGTCCGGGTTCGCCGTTGGCGTTTGTGAGCTGCACGCCTGCAACTTTACCTGTGAGGGCGTTGAGGGCGTTTGTAGCCTGCGATTTTTCAATCTGTTCGGAGTTGATGACAGCAGCCGAGCCGGTGAAAGCCTCTTTGGTGGCTGTACCGTAGGCGACGACCATGACTTCGTCGAGCTTGGTGTCGGCGTTGTTGAGCTTGATGATCATCTCGCCGTCGGTGATGTCGACCGTTTCGGTGATCATGCCGATGTAGCTGACGCGAAGTCGTTTCACGTTAGTGCTCAGCTTGAGTGAGAACTTGCCGTCGATGTCGGTGGCAACGCCCTGGCCACCGCCGACGGGCATTACCGTGGCTCCAACGAGAGGCTCGTCATCGCCGGCGTAGAGAACCTGTCCGTGGACGGTGCGCGTCTGTGCCGACGCGACCGCACATAGGAACACGGTCATCATTAGTAAAAACAGCTTTTTCATACTAAAAAATAAAATAATATAATTATGTGTGATGTATGTCTGTGTTGATTGGGTTTTGGGCATGGATGTGATAATGCCAAATCCGCACTATGTGTATCTCTAACGGTTAAAATCTGTGAATAGTTCAACCATTAAAGCTGCAAAATTACAACATTTTTTTTGTTCTCGAAAGGAAAGTAAAGGTTTATAGGTGGGTATTTAACATTAGCGCGAGCGAAGTTAAGGAATTTTAACATGTGGGGCTAATTTGCGGGCGGCGGGCTAATTTGCTGGCGGCGGCCTTTTGGGCGGGTTTGGTGGCGGAGGGAAACGCAGAAATTAAATAAACTCGCAAAACCCCGCAGAATTTTCTATTGGACGGGGGGAACTCGCAAAAGCGGTCGCGAAGCTCCCTTGGCAAAACTCGCAAAAGGCGGGCGGGAGCGGGCGGGCGGCGCTCAGAGAACTCAGAGAGCTCAGAGAACTCAGAAATCTCTGAAAGGGGTAGGCGAGGGGGCGCTCGGAGTTCTCTGAATGGCGGGCATAAAAAAGCCGAGGCTGCTTCGGGGATGAAGCAGCCTCGGGAATAATTCGGGTGATGGGCGCTAATGGCGGGTTAGCGCGGGGGGTACTCGGCGTTGCCTTCGCGGCGGGGGCCATGGTCGCGGCGGGGACGGTCGCCATCACGGCGGGGACGGTCGCCTTCGCGACGGGGGCGGTCGCCCTCACGGCGGGGACGGTCGCCACGCGGCTGGCGTTCGCGCTCAACGTAGCCTTCGGGTTTGGGCTGAAGGGCACGCATTGAGAGGCGGAATTTGCCGGTTTTCTTGTCGATTTCGATGAGTTTCACTTCGACGGTGTCGCCCTCTTTGAGTCCGGAAGCCTCCATGTTGTCGAGGCGGTTCCATGAGATTTCAGAGATGTGGAGCAGGCCGTCGCGGTTGGGCATGAATTCGACGAATGCGCCGAAGTCGAGGATTGAGCGGACTTTGCCGGTGTAGACCTTGCCCTCTTCGGGGAGCTCTACGATGGCGTTGATCATCTCGAGAGCCTTGTCGATAGCGGGTTTGTTGGCGGCGGCAACTTCGATGTAGCCACCCTCGTCGATTTCGTCGATCGAAACGGTAGCGCCGCTGGCTTCCTGGATGCCCTGGATAACTTTTCCGCCCGGGCCAATTACAGCGCCGATGAGCTCTTTGGGAATGAGCATGGTCACGATGCGCGGCACGTGGGGTTTGTAGTCTTCGCGGGGTGCGGGGATTGTCTGCTCGATGATGTCGAGGATATGCAGGCGGCCGTCGCGAGCTTGGAGCAGAGCACGCTCGAGAATCTCGTAGGAGAGTCCGTCGCACTTGATGTCCATCTGTGTGGCGGTGATGCCGTCGCGTGTGCCGGTAACTTTGAAGTCCATGTCGCCGAGGTGGTCCTCATCGCCGAGGATGTCGGAGAGGACGGCGTATTTCGAGCCGTGGGCGTCGGTGATAAGACCCATGGCGATGCCGCTGACGGGCTTTTTTATCTTCACGCCGGCGTCGAGAAGCGCGAGGGTTCCGGCGCAGACTGTAGCCATCGACGAAGAGCCGTTGCTCTCAAGGATGTCGCTGACAACGCGGCAAACGTAGGGGAAATCGTCGGGGAACATGCGCTTGAGTGCGCGGTGGGCGAGGTTGCCGTGGCCGATTTCGCGGCGGCCAACGCCACGCACGGGCTTAGCTTCGCCGGTTGAGAAGGGCGGGAAGTTGTAGTGGAGGAGGAAGCGCTCGCGACCCTGGTTGATAACGTCGTCGACAATCTTCTCGTCGAGCTTCGTGCCGAGGGTAACGGTTGAGAGCGACTGTGTTTCGCCGCGGGTGAATACGGCCGATCCGTGAGGTCCGGGGAGGTAGTCGACCTCGCACCAGATGGGGCGGATTTCGGTAGTGCGGCGACCGTCGAGGCGCACGCCCTCGTCGAGGATGCAGCGGCGCACGGCCTCTTTCTCAACGTCGTGGTAGTAGCGCTTCACGAGCGGGGTTTTCTCTTCGCGCTCGTCCTCGGGGAGCGATTCGATGTATTCGTTGCAGATAGCGTCGAACTGGTCCTGACGCCAGTGTTTGTCGGCGCATCCGGCTTTGGCGATGGCGTAGGCTTTGTCGTAGCATTTCTCGCGAACGTCCTTGCGGAGGTCTTCGTCGTTGACTTCGTGGCAGTATTCGCGTTTCTGAATGCCGAGCTCTTTTGCGAGCTCCATCTGTGCAACGCACTGGGTTTTGATTGCCTCGTGGGCTGCTTTGAGGGCGGCGAGGAGGTCGGCTTCGCTAACTTCGTTCATTTCGCCTTCGACCATCATGATGTTGTCGTAGGTGGCGCCAACCATCAGCTCCATGTCGGCTTTTTCGAGCTGCTCGAAGGTGGGGTCGATGACGAACTGACCGTCGATGCGAGCCACGCGCACCTCAGAGATGGGACCGTTGAAAGGGATGTCGCTTACGGCGATAGCAGCCGAAGCGGCGAGTCCGGCGAGAGCGTCGGGGATGTCGACGCCATCGGTTGAATAGAGGGTGATGTTGACGAAAGTGTCGGCGTGGTAATTGTCGGGGAAAAGCGGACGCAGCACGCGGTCGACAAGGCGTGCGGTCAATATTTCATAGTCGGATGCGCGACCTTCGCGTTTGAGGAACCCGCCGGGGAAGCGTCCGAAAGATGAGAATTTCTCTTTGTACTCCACTTGGAGGGGCATGAAGTCTACTCCTTCTCCGGCTTCCTTGGAGGAAACGACGGTTGCGAGTAGCATAGTGTTGCCCATGCGCAGCTCTACCGCTCCATCAGCCTGCTTGGCGAGCTTGCCGGTTTCGAGAGTTATTTCTCGACCATCGGGCAGGGAGATGGTTTTCTTGATTGGATTTAACATATCAGTCAGTTACTAAAAATTTCTTATACTCGTAAAAATCGCACAAAGTTAGGCATTTATTGTGAGAAAAGCAAAAAAATTAAATTAGGCGGGGAAAAATGATAGATTTGCGGCAGGAAAGCAAGTCGGCGGGTCGGTTTGCGGGCATGGCTTCTGGCAAGTCGGCGGGGCGGGTTTGCGGGCAAAGGGAATCGCAGAAACGCGCTTCGCGCTTGGCAGAACCCGCAAAACCTCGCAGAACTCTTTTATCACTGAATTTTGTTGACTTGAATTAAAACGCAGAAGCGGTCGCGTTGCTCCCTCGGCAGAACCCGCAGAAGGCGAGCGGGAGCGTGGGC
>CAYNSG010000159.1:0-5507 GCA_964399885.1 uncultured Bacteroides sp. | reverse complement strand
TGCCGATGGCGGCAAATTTCCGCTTCGTGCTCTTCCGCTCGCGCACCAACCGCATATATGTCCGCGCCGACTTGAACGAGGTTCCGGTGGCGATGCTCCCCTCGCGTCCGGGCGAAATCTACGTGCCCTGGGAGGATATGCGCAGCTACCTGCAGTTCAGAATTAGCTTTCGCTGAGCACCTTGGCCAGCACGACGGCATTGTTGTGCTCGCGGTCGCGCGACGAGAATAGCAGCGTAGCCGTGCCGTCGACGCCAATCTGTTTCTTCAGCTCCGCGACGGCGGGGTGCGCGGGCAGATATGATCTTATACGGGTTATAAAGGCGATAAAAATTTGGTTGTTCGGGGGGAAATGCGTACCTTTGCGGTCGAAAATCCAATACAAACCAATTTTAACAGACATTTTCTAATGGCAACCAAAATCAGATTGCAACGCCATGGTCGCAAGAACTATGCGTTTTATCCAATCGTAATCGCCGACAGCAGAGCACCACGAGATGGTAGATTTATCGAGCGCATCGGTTCGTACAATCCTAACACGAACCCCGCTACGGTAACTCTGAACTTCGAGCGGGCTTTGTACTGGGTTAACGTCGGCGCACAACCCACCGACACCGTACGCACTATCCTCTCGCAGGAAGGCGTCCTGCTGATGAAACACCTTCAGGGTGGCGTGAAGAAAGGCGCATTCGACGAGGCTGAGGCTCAGCGGCGTTTCGATGCCTGGAAAGCCGGCAAGCAGGCAGCTATCGATGCCCAGCGCACTTCGATGGCCGACAAGCGTGAGCTCGCAGCAAAAGAGCGTTTCGAAGCCGAGCAGGCCAAGAACAAAGCTAAAGCTGAAAGCGTAGCCAAGAAGAAAGCTGAAATCGCTGCCGCCAAGGCTGAGGCCGAGGCTGCTGCCGCTGCTGCTGAGGCTCCCGCCGAGGAGACTGAAGCTCCTGCAGCCGAGTAAGCTTCCACGCTAACCCCGCTATGTTACTAAAGCGGCCGCGACATCATTATCGGTGTGCGGCCGTTTTTATTTCAACAAAGTCATGAACAACATACTGTTTCAGCTTTTCACGACCTTTCTGAAAATCGGCGCTTTCACGTTCGGCGGCGGCTGGGCGATGATATCGATCATCGAGAAGGAGATCGTGGACAAACATCGTTGGCTCGAGCGCGAGGAGTTCCTCGACCAGCTCGCCGTGGCGCAGTCGGTTCCGGGAATCCTGGCGGTGAACATCTCCGTGGCCGTCGGCGACAGGCTGAGAGGTCTGCGCGGCAGCATCTGTGCCGCCCTCGGGACGATTCTCCCCTCGTTCACCATCATCCTCGCCATCGCCATCTTCCTGACGCCCGACATGATAAAGAACAACGACGTGCTGAGCCGGATTTTCAAGGGAATCCGCCCGGCGGTCGTCGCGCTAATCGTCGCGCCTGTAATCTCTGCCGCCCGCGCCGCGAAACTGACGTGGAAAACCGCCGCCATACCGGTGGTTGTCGCCCTGCTAATCTGGAGCAAACTGCCGGTTGTGTCGAGCCCGATTCTGTGGATTGTTCTCGGCGGCATTGGCGGATATATTTGGTTTACACGTCAATTGCTCCATAGAAAATCACTTGATAAAACCGAGAATAAATGATCTACCTTCGACTGATATTTGCCTACTTGAAAATCGGACTTTTCGGTTTCGGTGGCGGCTACGCCATGCTCGCCCTGATTGAGCGCGAGATTGTCGGCCCGGGATGGATCACAGAGCAGATGTTCACCGACATCGTGGCGATTTCGCAGATGACGCCCGGCCCTATCGGCATCAACTCAGCAACCTACATAGGCTATGTAGCTCCCGGTGTCGCCTCGCCGGCATTCGACAATCCGCTGTTCGGCATTGCCGGCTCGCTTCTCTGCACGTTTGTGGTTGTCGTCCCCTCGTTTATCCTCACGCTCTACGCGAGCCATTTCATCACGCGCCACAAGGAGAGCGCCATAGTGAAAGGCGTGTTCACCGGACTGCGCCCGGTTGTCGTTGGGCTCATCGCCTCGGCGGCTATGTTGCTGATGAATGCCGCCAACTTCGGCGAGATGACGGCCGACGTTGTTAAATCAATCGCTATCTGCGTCGGAGCGTTCTGCCTGGTCTACTTTGCCAAGCTGCACCCGATTGTGGTAATACTGATTGCCGGAGCCGCCGGATTGATTCTTTACTGACATGGACGCCCTGCTGCTCTACCCCCGCACAACCCTCGGCCACGGCGCCACGGCTTTCGACTGGTGGCGTTCGGCTGCAGAAGCCCACGGCTATCGGCTCGAGATAGCGTTTTTCGACGAGGTAGCCACCGAGGTACGCTCCGACGGCACGCTAGGATTGCGCCTGCGGGGCAGAGAGACGGCGACGCCTCGCCTGGCAATCGTGCGCGGCTACGACTACGGCCTGTCGCGCCACCTGCAGATGATGGGCGCGGAGGTTGTCAACGACCCGACGGCGATGATGATGTCGCACGATAAGATGATGACCCACCGCCTTCTCGCCACCGCCGGCATCGCAACGCCCGCAACTTTTGAGGTAAGCACGGCGACGGCCTACGCCGAGGCGGCAGCGATGGTCGGCGGGGAGCGATTTGTAGTGAAACGCGCCGACGGGTCGCGCGGCGAGGGCGTGTCGCTCGTTGGCAACAGCGAGCAGTATCTCAAAGCGGCGGCTTCGGTTCAAGGCGAGAAGATGCTTGTGCAGAGATATGTAGCCACGTCGCACGGCCGCGATATCCGCGTATGGACCATAGGCGGCAAAGTGGCCGGCAGCGTCCTGCGCCGGTCAGCAACCTCCTTTCTATCAAACTATTCGCAAGGCGGCAGCGCCGAGCTGATCGCACTGCCGCCCGAAGCCGCAGCCCTTGCCGAGGCGGCTGCAAACGCCCTGGGGCTTTACTTTGCCGGAGTCGACATTCTTTTCGACGGCGCGGGCTACACGGTCTGCGAAGTTAACGGCAACGCCGGCTTCCGCTCGCTGTCGGCCTGCGGCGGACCCGACATAATCAATATATTTTTCAACAGATTACATGACTGCGATTGAAGATATAGACAGACGCTACGACGAAGCGTTGAGAACCATCGACGAGCAGTATGCCGCGTTCCACAAAGTCGGCTCGGCGGCCTACGACCCCTCGCTCGCCACGTCGCTCGCCATCGACGAGAGCTTCGGCAGCCCCTCACAGCAGTTCCGCAGCGTGCACATCGCCGGAACAAACGGCAAAGGCTCGACCGCCCACACCCTCGCAGCGATACTGACCGCCGCCGGCTACCGCACGGGGCTCTACACGTCGCCCCACATCACGAACCTTCGCGAGCGCATACGCATCGACGGCCGAATGATTGAAAAAGAGGCTGTTGTCGACTTCATCGACCGCTGGAACGCGATGCCGACAGCGCAGCTCCACCCATCGTTTTTCGAGCTCATCACGGCTATGGCTTTCGACTATTTCAGCCGCGAGAAAGTCGACATCGCCGTAGTTGAAACCGGGCTCGGCGGACGCCTCGACAGCACCAACATCATCACCCCCGAGCTATCGATAATCACCAACATCTCGCTCGACCACACGGCGATTCTCGGCCCCGACCCGGCGAGCATCGCCCGCGAGAAGGCCGGGATTATCAAGCCGGGCGTTCCGGCGGTTATCGGCGAGGCCGACGGCGATGTAAGGGCTGTTTTTCAACAGATTGCCGACGAACGCCACTCCCCTATCATCTTTGCTGAGGACCTTGGCGAGATTCTCGGGGCAACAGACGTCGACTTGCAGCCAATGTACACCACCCGCCACCACGGCCGATTCCGAGGGCAACTGTCGGGCGAATATCAAGTGAAGAACGCCGCCACGGTGCTTGCCGCTGTCGACCAATTGATTTCGCGCGGATGGAACATCGGCGACCGGGCTATTGCCGAAGGCTTCGGCAGCGTAGCCACAGCGACGGGGCTCGTCGGGCGATGGACCGTCGTCGACCAATCGCCGCTAACGGTAGTCGACACGGGTCATAACCCCGGCGGATGGCAGTATCTCGCGCGGCGACTTGCAGCGATGGGTAGAGCAAAAGATATCGTAGTAGGATTCGTGGCCGACAAGGATGTTGCGACCGTAGTCGGCATGATGACGGCGATTCCCGACGCCCGCTTCCACCTGACTCAACCGTCGAACAGCCGCGCTCTGCCGGCAGCGGTCTTAGCCCGGATTGCCGATGAGCATGGGCTTAACGTAGCCTCGGTGAGCAGCGATGTTGCCTCGGCCTATCGCAAGGCGCGTTCGGCGGCCGGCAGCGACGGCTTCATCTTCGCCGGCGGCTCAACGTTTGTCGTTGCCGATCTTTTCGCTGCTGATCTTTTCGCCGTCCTTAACCGCAACTGAATTTGGCAATTTGCGCCAAATAGATTAACTTTGCGATTGTAACATTGAAAACAATTACCTTAAATATAGCTTTATGAAAACTTTATCACTGACTCTTGCAGCATTAGCTATTTCGCTCTGCAGCGCAGCTCAGACGAAATGGGTGAATCCGCTCGAACAGGACTACACAACCATTCAGAATCAGGCATGGCCTGAGGAGATTGGCAAAACCTACGTGCGCCTTCCCGACCGCGCCGAGGTCAACGTGCGCAAACCGCTTTGGGACCTTTCGCGCAACTCTGCCGGTCTGTCGCTGTTTTTCGTAACAGACGCTCCGAGAATCACCGTTCGTTACACCGTCGACGGTCCCCTCTCGATGCCCCACATGCCGACAACCGGCGTTAGCGGCGTTGACCTCTATCGCGTTGACAGCGACGGCACGGAAGATTTCTGCTTCGGCAGCTACTCGTTTGCCGACACCGTCAGCTATCACTATAACAACCTCCCAAAGGGCACGGCTGAGTATCATCTGAACCTCCCGCTCTACAACACCGTGAAATGGCTCGAAATCGGAGTGCCCGAAGGAAGCACATTCGAACTGCTAGAACGCAACTCGGCAAAACCCGTTGTTGTCTACGGCACATCTATTGCCCAAGGTGCATGCTCGTCGCGCCCCGGCATGGCTTGGATTAACATAATGCGCCGCGAGCTCGGCAACATGCCGGTTGTCAACCTCGGTTTCTCGGGCAACGGCCGCCTTGAACCCGAAATGCTGTCGCTCATCAGCGAAATCGACGCAGCTATCTACGTGCTCGACTGCATGCCCAACCTGACTCAGAAATCGGAGCAGGAAGTCTACGACCTCGTGATGGCTGCCGTAAAGCAACTGCGCGCCACCCGCCAGGCTCCGATTCTGCTCGTTGAGCACGCCGGCTACAGCAACGCTCCGAGCAACGCATCGCAGCTCGAGCTTTACACTCGTCTGAACGCCGGACAGCGCCGCGCATTCGAGCAGCTTCAGGCCGAGGGCACGCCGAATCTCTACTACATCACCCACGATGAGATTGCAATGCCCGCCGACGGTTGGGTTGACTACGTTCATCCGAGCGACCTCGGTGCCCAGCGTCAGGCCGACGTCGTAGCTCCGCGCGT
>CAYNSG010000158.1:0-5520 GCA_964399885.1 uncultured Bacteroides sp. | reverse complement strand
AAGTGAAGGATATCTTCATCAAGCGCACGAAGGTCTACAACTCTATGCGCGAATTTTTCAACTTCCACGGCTACATGGAGGTTGAAACCCCCATTCTCCAGGCTATCCCCGGCGGAGCATCGGCACGCCCGTTCATCACCCACCACAACGCGCTCAACATCCCCCTCTATCTTCGCATCGCCGACGAGCTCTACCTCAAGCGCCTGATTGTCGGCGGCTTCGAGGGCGTCTATGAGTTCTCGAAAAACTTCCGCAACGAGGGCATGGACCGCACCCACAACCCCGAGTTCACCTGCATGGAAATCTATGTTGCCTACAAGGACTACAACTGGATGATGGACTTCACCGAACGCTTGCTCGAAAAGATTTGCCTCGACGTCAACGGCACAACCAACGTGAAAGTCGGCGACAACATCATAAGCTTCAAGGCTCCCTTCCGCCGACTGACGATGACCGACGCCATCCGCGAGAAAACCGGCATCGACATCACCGGCATGGACGAGCAGCAGCTCCGCGACGCCGCCACAAAGCTCGGCATCGAGACCGACCCCTCGATGGGCAAAGGCAAGCTCATCGACGAGATTTTCGGCGAGAAATGCGAGGGCACGTTCATACAGCCGACATTCATCATCGACTACCCGATTGAGATGTCGCCGCTCACCAAGCGCCACCGCAACAACCCCGAGCTCACAGAGCGTTTCGAACTGATGGTCAACGGCAAGGAACTCGCCAACGCCTACTCGGAGCTCAACGACCCCATCGACCAGTATGAGCGCTTTGTTGAGCAGATGCGTCTGAGCGAGAAAGGCGACGACGAGGCTATGATTATCGACTACGACTTCATCCGCGCCCTCGAGTACGGCATGCCTCCGACATCGGGCATGGGTATCGGCATGGACCGCCTCGTGATGCTCATGACCGGACAGACAACAATCCAGGAGGTGCTCTTCTTCCCGCAGATGCGACCCGAGAAGAAGCCCGCGCGCTCGTCGGCTGCCGAATTTGCCGCCGTGGGCGTCGGCGAGGAGTGGGTAGCTCCGCTGGCCAAGCTCGGCGTGCTCACCGTAGCGCAGCTCGGCAACACTGCCTCGGCAGGCAAGCTCCAGCAGGACCTCTGCGGACTCAATAAGAAGTTCAAACTCGAACTGACCAACCCGACGGTCGACGCCGTCAAGGAGTGGGTAGCTGCCGCTGCCGCCACTACCGCCGACGCTCCCGCCGCCGAATAATGAACCGCAACGCCTCATAATTTGTATATCTACCATGAATTTTCCTGGCACAGTAGCAGTGATGGGAGGCGGCAGTTGGGCTACGGCCCTCGCCAAACTCTTGCTCGACAATTGCGAGTCGATACTCTGGTATATGCGGCGCGACGACCGCATCGAGGAGTTCCGCCGCAATCGCCGTAACCCCGCATATCTCAGCGACGTCGTTTTCGACATCGAGCGAATCGAATTCTCGTCGGACATCAACGAAGTTTGCCGACGAGCCGACACGCTCCTGTTGGTTATGCCCTCGCCCTATTTCAAGGACCACGTAGCCAAAATCACCGAGGATATCTCGGAGAAATATATCGTCTCGGCCGTCAAAGGCATCGTCCCCGACGACAACCTGCTGATTTCAACCTACATGCAGCAACGATTCGGCGTCAAGCCCGAGCACACCTTGATTGTCAGCGGACCCTGCCACGCCGAGGAGGTTGCCCTCGGTCGCCAGAGCTATCTGACGATCGGCTGCAACGACATCTTCCATGCCGAGCAGTTTGCCAACTGCCTGAGCGGCAAGGCACTGAAGACAATCACGTCGAGCGACGTCGACGGCATCGAATATGCCGCCGTGCTCAAAAACGTCTACTCCATAGCCTCCGGCATCGTCCACGGGCTGAAAAACGGCGACAACTTCCTGGCAATGCTCGTCAGCAACGCCATCCGCGAGATGGAGCGCTTTGTCGACACCGTCTGCCCCCGCCCCCGACAGATCTGCGACTCCGTCTATCTCGGCGACCTGCTCGTAACATCCTACTCGCGCTTCAGCCGCAACCACAACTTCGGCTCGATGATTGGCAAAGGCTATTCGGTCAAAGCCGCACGAATGGAGATGGAACAGACCGCCGAGGGCTACTATGGCACAAAGTGCATCCACGAAATCAACTCGCACTACGATGTGGCCATGCCCATCCTCGACGGCGTCTTCGATATCCTCTACCGCGGCACTAACCCCGCCCGCACAATCCGCCACATAGCCGAAACATTCATTTGATTACAAACTATAACTAAGTAGCTAAGAAAAATTAATGAACAGATTAAACGCAGATATTTTTGAGGCGATTTCGCTGCGGAATGAAGGAGCATATATAAATATGCGACTGAATGACAAAGCGAAAGCGACCAAAAATAGCAAGTTTAATCGTTCAAGATTTATCTTATCTACGTCAAATCATTAATCGTTTAATTTTTCTTAGATACTTAACATACACTGTCATGGAAAAAATCACAGTCAATATCGGTCAGGCCGCTGCCGTAGCGCCTGAATCAACAGTGAAAGAGATGCTCACCGAAGCTGCAGAAGCTCTGGCAAAAGTTGACAACGGCACCGGCGCCGGCAACGACTTCCTCGGATGGGTCGACCTTCCCACTCGCACCCCCGCCGCCGAACTCGACGACATCGCCGCCACCGCAGCCCGCCTGCGCAAAGATTGCGAATACGTTGTTTGCGTCGGCATCGGCGGCTCTTATCTCGGAGCTAAGGCTGTGGTTGAGGCTCTCAACGATTCGTTTGCTGCCTACGAATGCGACTCAGCGAAAACTAAGGTGCTCTTCGCCGGACAGAACATCGGCGAGGACTATCTCTTCGAGCTTCAGAACCTCCTGCGCGGCAAACGCTTCGGCATCGTCGTAATCTCCAAGAGCGGCACTACTACTGAACCCGCAATCGCCTTCCGCATCCTTCGCGAAATGCTCGAGAAGCAGGACGGCAAGAAAGTTGCTTCGGAGCGCATCGTCGCCATCACCGACGCTCATCGCGGCGCCCTGCGTAAACTCGCAACCGAGGAGGGCTACAAAACATTCGTCATCGACGACAACGTCGGCGGCCGTTTCTCAGTGCTCTCGCCCGTAGGCTTGCTGCCAATCGCCGTTGCCGGCTACGACATCCACGCCCTCATGCAGGGAGCCGCCGAGATGCAGAAAGCTACCGTCGAGCCGTCGCTCGAGAATCCTTCGCTCCTCTACGCTGCCACCCGCAACGCCCTCTACCGTGCCGGCAAGAAAATCGAAATCCTCGTCAACTACAACCCGAAGCTCCACTACTTCGGTGAATGGTGGAAACAGCTCTACGGCGAAAGCGAGGGCAAGGACGGCAAAGGCATATTCCCCGCTGCTGTCGACTTCTCGACCGACCTCCACTCGATGGGTCAGTGGATTCAGGACGGCGAACGCACCATCTTCGAGACCGTAATCTCCGTCGACACCCCCGAGCACGAAACCGTCGTTCCCACCGACAGCGACAACCTCGACGGACTCAACTACATGGCCGGACGCCGCGTCGACGAAGTCAACAAGATGGCCGAGCTCGGCACGCGCATAGCCCACGTTGACGGCGGAGTGCCCAACCTTCGCATCACCATCCCCGCCCTCAAAGAACGTTGGCTCGGACAGCTCATCTACTTCTTCGAGAAAGCCTGCGGCATCAGCGGCTACATGCTCGGAGTTAACCCCTTCGACCAGCCCGGCGTTGAATCCTACAAACGCAACATGTTTGCCCTCCTCGCAAAGCCCGGCTACGAAGCTGAAACAGCCGCCATCCGCGCCAAAATCTAACCCCTCCCCCCCCAACCCTATCGCCCTCTCCTCCCAACCCTATCGCGCCGAGGCCCCACCGCCCCGGCGCTTTTTTTTGCTTCAGATACGGAATAGGTAGAGTGAGAAGATAAGGTGTGAGGACGCGCCTGGCGGGGTGCGCGTTTTCGGCGGTGGAATAGGAGAGATTTTGGTCAGACGCGGATCTCTGACCTATCGGACAGAGGGTTGACGCGGATGGACGCGGATTTCTCTTGAAACATTTTCAATAGAAATCAAGGATAACCGAAATGACGGCGAATTGGAAACGATTTTGCAAGCAAAATCTGATTGTGGCGAATTCCGTTGCTATCAGATTTCGCTTGCGAAATTGTTTTTCATCCGGTAAAATCCCATAGAGCTATAGCAACGGATTGCCGCTTGCAAATAAATGATTGCGAGACAATTCCGCGTCAATCCGCGTCGAGCCACGGCGAAAGCCGTGATCCGCGTCTGGACTTAATACTCTAAGTTCCTTGACGAAGTGGCAGGGTTGGTGGCGAAAGGAGAACGCAGAACAAAAATAAACTCGCAAAACCTCGCAGAACTTGGTTTTAACCAATGAATTAACCCGCAGAAGCGGTCGTGCCGCTCCCTCGGCAGAACCCGCAGAAGGCAGGCGGATAAGGAGGGGACCACGTCTGGCGGGGTGTACGGGATGGCGCCTACCGAGGCCGGAGGTCTCGCTTTGTGCAGAAACCCTGGGCAGAGCGCGCTGAGGTGAGGGCAGCGAAACTCAGCAAGCGACGCCTAGGGGGTAGGTGGCACTCCATGGCGGCATCCCCGGAGAGGTGCCTTGTGGTCACAACCCGCAATGCGATTCACATAATCATAGGTAGGGGATGGCGAGCGCGGACGCAGGGGGCGTCCTGGCGGACGACCACCAACCGCGAGACGCAAAAAAGTGGGGCGTTTTGGAGAGAATCTCACGATCCCACATCCAACTCACCCCACTACAGGGATAAATTATAAAAATACAGAATTAGTATACCTTATTCTTTGCTTATGTCATGATTCCTGATGCTATCGGTGACACCGATAGCCTGTTATACAATCAGATGTCGAGGCGCACTCCGACATACGTTTCGGTGTGGATGGGTGACGGCGCGCTGCTGTTGTACCAAAAGCGTACGACGCGCTGCAGGGTGAAGGTGAGTACTTCACTCTGTGGCTAAAATAGTTATGGTCGCTATAATATGTCGGTAATTGTGCTGACCAACGGGGCCATTCCTTTTCGGGCGTAAGATTGGAAATCAACATATTCCAATCTGCAACGTTGGTTTTCAACGTCAGAGACGACGGAATGTAAGTCAAACGCTCAGCGCTGTCTACGGATTCAATATGGGTTAATACCCCCATTAACACACAGAACTTCAAGCACTTATAAGAACAATGCTTGCTGTCTGCGAAAATTTGAATGGGGGTTAAATTCATCTCCTGTATATCTATTGCTTGCAAAGTTACAACCGGATATCCGTTTCTGCAAATATTCAGCAATCGAAACTGCATATTCCCCAATAATTTTTGCCTCGCAAAGATTTTTTCACCAAAAAATCACTCAGCATCTGAACCAAATTTTTTCGATTTCATCACCAAATGGGGCGTTTCGCAAGGAATGCCTCTTCGTCGTGTCGTAACTTTGCCAGTGGAAACCGAACCACAGAGGTGGAAACGTCGGTTGGTA
>CAYNSG010000157.1:0-5538 GCA_964399885.1 uncultured Bacteroides sp. | reverse complement strand
GAACGCCATCAAAATGTCAAATTGACAAATTGACATTTTGACAAATTGATTTTTTTATTGGGAGATGCGTTGGCGGGACGCGGGCGGAAATGGGCAGAATTATTGCGGGAATGGGGATAATGATGTAACTTTGCAGAAGATATAGCGTTTTGGCCTTGTAGTTCAACGGATAGAATAGAGGTTTCCTAAACCTTTGATAGGGGTTCGATTCCCCTCGGGGCTACCATTATATAAATCGCCCTCAAAATCTCGGCCGGAACGGGATTTTGAGGGCGATATGTTTTGTCGCGGTCAGAGAAGCTGTTTGTCGCGGGCGGTTGGTTTTGTCGCGAGCGGAGGCTGCTCGTGAGCGGAGGCTGCTCGTGAGCGGGGGAATTAGCAGGTGAGCTCGCCGCAGATGGGTTGGGTGAAGTTCTCGGCGACTTCGGGGGCGCTGAGGCCGAGCCCGAGCAGGTGCATGAGCTTTGTTATTGCTGCTTCGGCAGTGATGTCGTAGCCTGAGATGGCTCCGGCGTTCATCAGTGCGTTGCCGGCAGCGTAGCGCATCGTTACTCCGCCGTTGACGCATTGCGTCACGTTGACAACAACGATTCCGCGGTTGACGGCATCCTCAATCGCTCCGGTGAACCATTGGGCTGTCGGAGCGTTGCCGGCGCCGAAGGTTTTGAGGACTACGGCTCGTATTCCGGGAGTAGCGACCTGATGCGTGAACACATCGGGGCTCATTCCGGGGAAGAGGTCGATGAACATGACGGAGGTGTCGAACGCGTAGTGGGTGCGCAGCGGGCGGCGTTCGTTGCGGCGATAGAGGGCGTCCTCGTTGTAGTTGATGCCAAGTCCGATCTTCGCCAGCGGCGGGTAGTTGTTGCTCTTGAAGGCGTTGAAGTTGTCGGCGCTCATTTTTGTGGCGCGGTTTCCACGCCAGAGATAGTTCTCGAAGAGTATTGCAACTTCCTGAATCATCGGCGCGCCGGCATGGTCGGTGTCGGCGGCAATCTGCAGGGCTGTTATCAGGTTTTCCTCGCCGTCGGTGCGGACTTCACCTATGGGAAGCTGCGAGCCGGTGATAATAACCGGTTTTGCGAGATTTTCGAGCATGAACGAGAGGGCCGAAGCGGTGTAGGCCATAGTGTCGGTGCCGTGGAGCACGACGAAGCCGTCGTAGTTTCGATACGAGTCCTCGATTGTGCGCGCTATTTCCATCCAGTGGCGCGGGTTCATGTCGCTGGAGTCGATTGGGGGGTTGAACGAAACGTTGTCGATCTCGAAGTTGAGGAGCTTGACCTTGGGGACGTTGTCGATGAGATGGGTGAAGTCGAACGGAACCAGGCATTGTGTTTCCGGGTTCTCGATCATTCCAATGGTGCCGCCGGTGTAGATTATGAGAATACGCGGCCGTTGCTGCTTGCCCATAGGTTACTTCACTTGTGCTCCGGGGCGAACGGGACCGGTCGGGCCAATGACCACGAGGCGACCGTCGGCATCCTCGGCCGAGAGAATCATACCTTGCGACTCGATGCCTTTCAGCTTGCGGGGCGGCAGGTTGGAGATGAAGCATACTTGACGTCCCACGAGATCTTCAGGAGCATAGTGTTTGGCGATGCCGCTGACGATTGTGCGACCGCCCATTCCGTCGTCGATTTGGAATTTGAGCAGTTTGTCGGCTTTGGGCACCTTTGTGCACTCCGTGACCGTTCCGACGCGGAGGTCGGCGAGCATAAATGTGTCGAAGTCAACGTCGGCCTGCTGAGGTTCGGGCTTCCATCCTTTGAGGCGGCTCTCTTCCTTGATGCGAGCGAGGCGGTCAACTTGCGCCTGGATTGCGGCATCGTCGATTTTCTCAAAGAGAAGTTCGGGTTGAGCAATCTCTTCGCCGGGAGCTACGATGTTGAAGTCGCCGAGCTGTGCCCATGTGAGCTTTCCGAGATGGAGCATTGCGGCGAGACGTTCGGCAGCAAAGGGTGTGAACGGCTCGAAGGCGATGGCGAGATTAGCGCAGATCTGGAGCGCCTGATTAAGGATTGTAGCGGTGCGAGCCATGTCGGTTTTCGCCACTTTCCAGGGTTCGGTTTCCTGGAGGTAGCGGTTGCCTACGCGGGCAATCTCCATGGCGTCCTTGAGCGCTTCGCGGAAATGGAATGTCGAGAGGTTTTCGGTCAGACTTTCTACGGCTTTCTTGATTTCGCTCTGCATAGAGAGGTCGGTGACACCGAGCTCACCGGCGGCGGGGACCACGCCTCCGAAATATTTGTGGGTGAGCACCATTGCGCGATTGACGAAGTTGCCGAGGATGGCCACGAGCTCGTTGTTGTTGCGTGACTGGAAGTCGGCCCATGTGAAATCGTTATCCTTTGTTTCGGGGGCGTTTGCTGTCAGCACATAGCGCAGAGTGTCCTCCTTGCCCGGGAAGTCGTTGAGATATTCGTGGAGCCAGACAGCCCAATTGCGCGAGGTTGAAATCTTGTCGCCCTCGAGGTTGAGGAATTCGTTGGCGGGGACATTGTCGGGGAGCTGGAATCCGTCGCCGTAGGCCATCATCATGGCGGGGAAAACGATGCAGTGGAACACGATGTTGTCCTTGCCGATGAAGTTGATGATGCGGGTTTCGGGGTCTTTCCACCATTTTTCCCAGCTGTCGGGGAGGAGCTCCTTGGTGTTGGAGATGTAGCCAATCGGAGCGTCGAACCAAACGTAGAGCACCTTGCCCTCGGCACCCTCGACGGGTACGGGGACGCCCCATTTCAGGTCGCGGCTGACGGCGCGGGGCTGCAGCCCCATGTCGAGCCACGATTTGCACTGGCCATAGACGTTGGTTTTCCATTCGCGGTGGCCTTCGAGAATCCATTTGCGGAGGTCGTCCTCGTATTGGTTGAGCGGCAGATACCAGTGGGTAGTTTCGCGCCAGGTTACGGGCGAAGAAGTCAAGCGTGAGTGGGGCTCTATGAGGTCGGTAACGCTGAGCGACGAGCCGCAAGCCTCACACTGGTCGCCATACGCCTCTTTGCCGCAGTGGGGACATGTCCCGGCAACATAGCGGTCGGCAAGGAATTCGCCGGCTTCGGCGTCGTAGGGCTGTTCGGAAGTTTTTACGATGAATTTGCCGTTGTCGTAGAGGCGGCGGAAGAATTCCGATGCGGTTTTGGCGTGGATGTCGGAGGTTGTGCGCGAATAGATGTCGAACGAGATTCCGAGCCCCTTCATTGAGTCGCGGATGATAGCGTGATAGCGGTCGACGATGTCCTGCGGCGTCACGCCCTCTTCGCGGGCTTTGATAGTGATGGGCACACCGTGCTCGTCGCTGCCGCCAATCATGATGACTTCCTCGCCGCGGAGGCGCAGGAAGCGGGCATAGATATCGGCGGGGACGTAGACACCGGCGAGGTGTCCGATGTGGACGGGACCATTGGCGTAGGGGAGCGCCGTGGTTATGAGTGTGCGTTTATGATTTTGCTGCATATTCAGATGGATGAAATAATTCACAAAATTACGCTATCTGATTGAATTTTTCAATCTGCGTATGGAAAAAAATTGGTAACTTTGAGGCTCAAAAAGCGACTAATTCGGGAAAACTAAAACAAATAACTAATAAAACCATCATTTCACGTTAATTATGGAACAGCAACTATTCTGGATAGTGCCGACGGCTTCGATTATAGCTCTGGCTCTGGCATGGTTCTTTTACAGAGGGATGATGAAGGAAGATGAGGGCACCGAGCGCATGCGCGAGATAGCCTTCTACGTGCGTCAAGGCGCGATGTCCTACCTTCGTCAGCAGTACAAAATCGTGGGCATAGTATTCCTTTGCCTCGTCGTTCTGTTCGCCATCATGGCCTATGGCTTCGGATTGCAGAACGATTGGGTTCCGGTAGCTTTTTTGACCGGCGGTTTCTTCTCGGGCCTTTCGGGCTTCCTGGGAATGAAGACAGCAACCCACGCATCGGCACGCACCGCCAATGCGGCCAGCACATCGCTCAACCGCGGTCTGCGCGTGGCATTCCGCAGCGGCGCCGTGATGGGTCTCGTTGTTGTAGGCCTGGGCTTGCTCGACATCTCTGTCTGGTATATCATTCTGAACGTTTTCATCGATAATCCCGACCCGCTTCAGAAGATGACAATGATCACCACGACGATGCTCACATTCGGCATGGGCGCATCGACCCAGGCACTGTTTGCTCGCGTGGGCGGCGGCATCTACACCAAAGCAGCCGACGTTGGCGCTGACCTCGTTGGTAAAGTCGAGGCAGGCATCCCGGAGGACGACCCCCGCAACCCCGCCACCATCGCCGATAACGTTGGCGACAACGTTGGCGACGTAGCCGGCATGGGCGCCGACCTCTACGAATCATATTGCGGCTCGATTCTTGCAACGGCAGCTCTCGGCGCCGCGGCATTCATGATGGGCGACAACGCCTCGCCCGAGATGCAGGTTAAGTCGGTGATTGCTCCGATGCTCATCGCCGCTGTCGGTATCGTTCTCTCGATTATCGGTATCTTCTCGGTAAGCACCAAGGAGGACGCTACGATGAAGGACCTTCTGCGCTCGCTTTCGCGCGGCACCAACCTCAGCTCAGTGCTGATTGTCGCAGCAAGCTTCGGCATCCTCTATTGGCTTCAGATTACCAACTGGGCTCTTATCGGATGCTCGGTTGTTGTTGGCCTGTTGGTTGGCATCATCATCGGCCAGTCGACTGAGTACTACACTTCGCAATCGTATAAACCCACCCGCAAACTCGCCGAGAGCGGCACAACCGGCCCGGCAACCGTAATCATCTCGGGCGTAGGCCTCGGCATGATTTCTACGGCTATCCCCGTGATTGCCGTTGTTGCCGGTATCATCCTCTCCTACTGGTTTGCATCGGGTCTTGACTTCAGCAATGTCGGCATGGGTCTTTACGGCATCGGCATCGCCGCTGTCGGCATGCTCTCGACCCTCGGCATCACCCTCGCAACCGACGCTTACGGCCCAATCGCCGACAATGCCGGCGGCAACGCCGAGATGAGCGGCCTTGGCGAAAGCGTTCGCAAACGCACCGACGCCCTCGACTCGCTGGGCAACACCACCGCAGCTACCGGCAAAGGCTTCGCCATCGGCTCGGCAGCCCTGACAGGTCTGGCTCTGTTGGCATCATATATCGAAGAGATTCGCATCGGTCTGGCTCGCCTTGGCGAAACAACAATCCAGATTGGCGACAACCTCATCCCGATCCACAACGCAACGTTCACCGACTTCATGACCTATTTCGAGGTTAACCTGATGAGCCCGAAAGTTCTCTCGGGAATGTTTATCGGCGCAATGATGGCGTTCCTTTTCTGCGGCCTGACGATGAATGCCGTAGGCCGCGCAGCCGCTCACATGGTTGACGAAGTACGCCGCCAGTTCCGCGAAATCAAAGGAATCCTCACGGGCGACGCAACTCCCGACTATGCACGCTGCGTGCAGATCTCTACCAAGGGCGCTCAGCGCGAGATGGTGTTCCCGTCGGTTCTTGCCATCATCGCCCCGATTCTGACGGGTCTGGTGTTCGGCGTTCCGGGCGT
>CAYNSG010000156.1:0-5555 GCA_964399885.1 uncultured Bacteroides sp. | reverse complement strand
ACAACAAGACTAATAAATCAATTTCAAATCAAAAAATCAATGTTCTCTCGTATTTTATTAAATACTAATATTTTAATCGTGGCGGTTAGATTTTTATCGCACCACTACTAATCGGAGTTTATTTATCAATGTACTGTTTGCGGAGAATCTCGGCAAGCTCAGCCACGCCTTCCGAGGCGGGTTTGGCTATGACATGGACATACGACGGCACTGCCACCGGACGGGGGTCGATATAGTAGATTGGAACGCCGCGACGAACATAGTTGAGCAACGCTGCTGCGGGATAGACCGAGAGCGATGTGCCGATTACGACGAATATATCGGCCTCCTCAACGATCTCAACGGCTTTCGAGAAATTGGGGACATCCTCCTGGAAGAACACAATGTGGGGGCGGAGCGGTCGTCCGTCGGCGTCGCGCGTCTCAGGCGACGTCTCGAGATTATCCTCGCTCAGTTCATAGATGCGGTAGGGCGGGTCGATGGTTCTGACCTTCATCAGCTCGCCATGGAGATGCGTCACTTTGCTGCTACCGGCGCGTTCGTGGAGATTGTCTACATTCTGGGTAATAACGTAGACATCGAAATCTTTCTCCAGGTCGACCAGTCCGCGGTGACCGGCGTTGGGCCGGGCCTTCACGAGCTCTTTGCGGCGGGCGTTGTAGAAATCATGTATCAACTTGGGGTTGCACGCAAATCCGTCGGCACTCGCAACGTCCATGACGTTATATTGTTCCCACAGGCCACCGGAATCTCTGAATGTTGAGATACCGCTCTCGGCGCTCATTCCGGCGCCGGTTGAAATCACGAGTTTAAGCTTCTTTTCCATCTTCTTTTTTATCTACGCTTTTATCTTCTTCGGGTATTTGAAATATTGAGAAATTAACGCTGCCGTAGGCTCGATGCTGCAGGAAATGAGGGAGCGAGGAGAAGTCGAACTTCCGCGAATGCTCCATGACGAACAGCGAGCCGGGCTTCAACAGACTCGAGTTCAACACCTTCACGGGAATCTCGCCGAACCCTTCCATGTCGTAAGGCGGATCGGCAAACACGAGGTCGAAAGGCGTTGAGGCCGCCGAGATAAACCGCAGCGCGTCGCCTCTGACGAGGTTAAGATTCTGATCGCCAAGCGTCCGAGCCGTCCGCGCTATGAACGACGCCTGAGTAGCGGCTTTCTCCACGGCTGTGACCGAGGCTGCGCCGCGCGAGAGTAACTCGAAGGTAATAGCTCCCGTGCCGGCGAAAAGGTCGAGCGCACGAATCCCCTCGATATCAATCAGATTCTCGATAACGTTGAAAACATTCTCGCGTGCAAAATCGGTCGTTGGGCGAGCGGTTATGTTGGTTGGCACGTCGAAACGGCGGCGTCCGTATTTTCCTCTGATAATTCTCATCTCAACTTACATTTGACAGTTTGTTAACAGACAATCAACCGGATAGCTGAATTTTGTTGTTTCGCGGCCGAGGATGCAAAGCGAGGGTGGGGTCACTACGCGTTCAATATGCTCAACATAGCGGCCAACCATCTCGCCAATCTCCTTTAGATTATGGTGCACACCGGCGAGGCGCACTACCCCGTCGGCGCGGCCAAGCCCAAGCGTGGAACGGCTTGCCATAACATAGTAGGCGGCATCAATCGGGTGGGTGTAGGCAAAGCGATTGGCCATCAAAAGCGCTCCGTTGAGGGCTGCCACAACCTCGATGCGTCCGGGCATATCGGCTACGACCGTCATCACGACTCGTCCGCGCGAGAGCGCTACGGTTTCGGCGGCTTCGAGCGCGAGCACGCTATAGATCTTTACGCCAAAAAATGTGCGGCGCAGAAACGAATCGAGCGAGTTGTCGATTGAATAAATCATCGTAGCGTTGCCCAACTCAACCTCGGGGCAAACCGTTTGGCGTTCGTCGGGCTTCGAACCTACGATTGTGTCGAGCAGCTGCAGCCGGTCGGTCGCGGGAGTCAGCGCCTCGGACGGCACTATCGCGAAGCGCGAGGCATCGACGATGGCACTGACCGACTTGAACTCGCCCAAAAGCAACGGGCTCTCGTAGACGGCATCCTCTATCGACTTCAGACGCGCTTGCTCGACGGAGCCCACCGGAATTGAACGCCATACGGGCGATTCACCCGGCGCGGGAGGCACAAGGGCTATTTGGAGCCGCGAAGGGGTGAGTTCAATCACACACCGCCACAACTCAGGCTGGGTTATCATGTCGGGGACAAGCGCATTATCCATATTCTAAAGTCAATCTAAAAACTTAAACAAACATGAGCACGAGAAGTTGAGCAATCACAACGCGCATGAACATTGCCAACGGATAGACCGTAGCGTAGCTCACCGCCGGATTGTCGCCGGGAATTGTCGCCGTCGAGTAGTCGAGCGCCATCGGGTTGGCCATAGCTCCGCAGGTCATTCCGCAAGCCGAGCCGAAGTCGAGATGACTCCAACGCATCGCAATCCAAATCATTGCCAACGATGGCAGCAGCGTCACGGCGAAGCCCAAAGCAATCCAGAGCAGACCGTCGGCACGCATAATAGTGTCGAGGAAATGAGCGCCGGCGTCGAGTCCGAGGCAGGCAAGATAGAGCGAAAGTCCGATGCCGCGAAGCATCAGATTGGCGCTGCGAGTAGTGAACGTAATCATCTTGAACTGCGGCCCGAAGCGTCCCATCAGAATGCCGACTATAATCGGTCCGCCGGCGAGTCCGAGCTTTACGGGAGCCGAGACACCGGGGAATCTCAGCGGAACTGCGCCAAGCAACAAGCCGAGGACAATTCCAACGAAAATCACTGCTAAGTTGGGGTCCTTCAGAGCGTTGACCGTATTGCCAAGCAGTCGCTCAACATTTTCAATCGCCTTTGCCTCGCCGACAACCGTCAGACGGTCGCCAAGCTGTAGCACAAGTCCGGGTGTGGCCAACAACTTCACGCCGCTGCGCAACACTCGGCTGATGTTTATCCCGTAGCTGTTGCGCAAACGAAGCGACCCGAGGCGTTTACCATTTATCTCCGGGCGGCTGACTACGATGTGGCGCGAAATCAGCGAACTGTCAATGGCGTTCCAGTCGATTTCGTCGGCGTTCCAATCGGTGTCCTCCTGTTCGCCAAACAATACTTTCAATGCGGCGACATCTTTCTCCGTAGTGACAACGAGCAGTCGGTCGCCCTCAAGGAGCACGGTTTCCGACGTCGGAATGCTGACGGTTCCCTCGCGCCACAGACGCGAAATGACAAATTTTGGCTGTATCAGCGAAGCAGCTTGCTTGATGGTCATCCCATAGACCGCCGGATTATGGACATGGAAGGCAGCGATATACGTACGGTTGGCCTCGTCGTGGTCGCCCGAGTCAAGGTCGGAGGGGCGCACAGCCAATTTACGGATTACGACAATGGCTATGATTACACCAACTACGCCGAGCGGATATGTCACTGCACAGCTCAACGCCGCGCCGCGGGCCGAAACGCCCAACTGCTGCAGCGCCTGCTGGGCCGCACCGAGCGAGGGGGTGTTGGTGGTCGCTCCGGCGATAATGCCGACGAGATCCGACATCGGCACGCTGAACAACCTCGCCAACAGCATGGCGAAAAGCGTTCCACCGAAAACGAGCGCAAGTCCGAGGAGATTCAGCTTCACGCCGCCGGAGCGGAACGAGCTGAAGAAGCCCGGACCAACTTTCAAGCCAAGCTCGTAGACAAACAAAACCAGTCCGAAGCTTTCGGCATACATGAGCATTTCATGGTCGACCGAGAGTCCGAAATGACCGGCAAGGATGCCGGCGAAGAACACCCACGTGACGCCCAGCGAAATTCCGGCTATATGAATCTTACCCAGCCCTAAACCTACGGCGATTATGGCCGAGAGCACCACTACGGCCTGCAGAGGCGAATGGTCGATAAATACCGTCTGTAACCACTCAATCATTTTCGTGATGTTTATGTTTTCCGGCGAGCATGCCGCAAGCTGCCATAATATCTTCTCCTCGCGAGGCTCGGATGGTTGCCGTCACCCCGAGGCTGTTGAGGCGGTCGCGAAACGCCTCCATCGTCGGGCGGTCGGAACTTACGCGGTCGAAGCCCGGGATGGCGTGGAAGCGAATCAGGTTGACGCGCGCCGACGTGCCGCGCAGCAGCCGCGCAAGAGCATCGGCATGACGAGGGGTGTCGTTCACGCCGCGCCACATCGTGTATTCAACCGAAAACCGCCGCTGGTGGGCGAAATCATATTGCCGCAGGAAGGCTACAACATCGCTCACCGGCCATGCTTTCTGGACCGGCATTATATCCTCGCGCTCGCCGGCAAACGGAGTGTGGACCGACAGCGCAACGTGCACCTGCGACTCCTCAACGAGCCTGCGCAGCGAGTCGAGCTTGCCTACGGTCGAAACCGTGATGCGCTTCGGGCTCCAGGCCATTCCCCAAGGAGCGGTCATTATCTCCAGGACGTCCATAACCGCATCGAGATTGTCGAGCGGCTCGCCCATGCCCATAAACACAATGTTGGTCAGCGACTCAGCCTCGTCGACCGACATTATCTGATTCATAATCTGCGCCGCAGTCAAATGTCCGTGGAAGCCTTGGCGGCCGGTCATACAAAACTTGCAACCCATGCGGCAACCCGCCTGCGAACTAACGCAAAGCGTCGCGCGGTCGCGATCGGGAATCATCACCGCCTCAACATCGCGCTCCCCTGCCCCGCGGAAAAGATATTTCGCAGTGCCGTCGGCCGACCGCAACGCCTGCAGCGGAGCCTCACGCCCAACGGCGTACTCCTCCTTAAGGCGTTGACGTCCACGCAGAGAGATGTCGGTCATCGCGTCGATATTGTCGACACGCCCAACATAGAGCCATCGCGCCATCTGCTTGGCGGCAAACCGAGGCAAACCGCACTCGGCAGCAACCCGCTCAAGCCCGCTGAGCGTCAACCCCAACAGAGGCTTCAGAGGCTTGTCGCCGGCCCGACGAGGCGCATTTTCATTTGATTCGTTCATCTAATCAAAAAATTTCCACAAAGGTAAGCAAAAAACTGCTGACTTCAGCCCTCCGACGCCGTCAACCGCACCGTCAACCGCCCGAAACCGCTCGATGCAACATAGGCTCAATGCTCGTTTTTCTTTCCCGCTTTAACCAAAATTGAATGACGAACTGTTAAAAATACAACAAATCGAAACAAATTAGCCACAAGCTGTTGCATAATTGAAAAACGTGGCTTAACTTTGCACTACCAAACAGAATTACGGCAGACATCAATGTAATTTCATGGTCACTGATTTTTGGACTTCGCAAGACCATTATCTATAGAACATCTAATTGCAACCCTATTTTCTACTGAATTCTACCTGGCATACACAGCGCATTGCCCTGCCCTCATCGTAACTTTTGGAAATGTGCTGCAACCCGGAGCATTGCCGGAGTCGCACGCTGCGACGTCGGCAATCGCACGGCCAACATCGACTAACGACACACTGAGCCCGATGCGGCTTCAGACAACGATATTATATACTTGAATTTTGGTTATGAGGGAGGTGCGCTACTGTGAAGCAGCGCACTTCTGTTTTT